>NZ_JASHKU010000003.1:0-424063 GCF_030056875.1 Rhodococcus sp. IEGM 1351
CGGTGGTGGTGGTGCTGGCGGAGTTGCCGGTGACGGTGAACGGCAAACTCGACCGGAAAGCGCTGCCGAAACCGGAATTCGGCACGCGCACCGTCGGCTACCGCGCCCCCACCACACCCGCGGAGGAAGCGATCGCCACCGCCTTCGCCGCCGTCCTCGAAGTCGACCGCGTCGGGGCCGACGACAGCTTCTTCGACCTCGGGGGAGACTCGCTCAGTGCCACCCGGGTGGTGGGACGCATCAACAGCGCACTGGACACGACTCTGGGTGTCGCGGCGCTGTTCGACGCACCCGTGGTGTCCGATCTGGCCGTCCGGATCGACTCGGACGTGAGGACGAGTTCCGGCTCCCCGGCACTCACCGCGACGGCGCGGCCCGAGCGGATTCCCCTTTCCGTCGCGCAACAGCGGATGTGGTTCGTCAACCAGTTCGACACCTCCTCACCGGCCTACAACATCCCGGTCGCCCTGCAGTTGGACGGCGTGGTGGACCTGGCTGCGCTACAAGCGGCACTCGGCGACGTCATGGAACGCCACGAGTCGCTGCGGACCGTGTTTCCCGGTTCCGCCGACGGCCCCCGGCAGGTGATCGTCGACTCCACGCTCGCGACCCCCGACCTCGATCCGGTCCCGGTTGCCGAAGGAGCCCTTCACGACTCGCTCACCGCATTCTTCGGCGTGGGATTCGACGTCACCGAGGACCTTCCGATCCGGGTGAGGCTGTGGACACTCACTCCCGAGCGGCACGTCCTCGCCCTCGTCGTGCACCACATCGCGGCCGACGGCTTCTCGATGGCGCCCCTGGCGCGCGACCTGATGCTCGCCTACACCGCCCGCGCACAGCAGCAGGCACCCGGCTGGGCGCCGCTGCCCGTGCAGTACGCCGACTACAGCCTGTGGCAGCGACAGGTACTGGGCACCGAAGACCAGCCCGATTCGGTGATGTCCGGTCAGCTCGGGTACTGGGTCCGGACATTGTCGGGCATCCCGGACGTGCTGCCACTGCCCCTGGACCGGCCCCGACCCGTCCACCGGTCCTTCCTCGGGGCCGTCGTCCCGTTCGACATCCCGCCATCCGTCCACGAAGCTCTGGCCGATCTTGCACGACAGCACAATTCGACGCTGTTCATGGTGGTGCACGCCACGCTGGCCGTGCTGCTGGAGAGGGTGTCGGGATCGGACGACGTGGTGGTGGGAACCGCGGTCGCGGGCCGGGGCCACGCGGCACTCGACGACGTCGTGGGGATGTTCGTCAACACGCTGGTGCTCCGCACACCGGTGGCGCCGGGATCGTCGTTCGCCGACGTGCTCACCGCCGTGCGGTCGGTGGACCTCCGCGCGTTCGAGCACGCAGACCTTCCCTTCGAGCGGCTGGTGGACGAACTCGCACCCGAGCGGTCGACCGCGCACTCGCCCCTGTTCCAGGTGTTGCTCGAATTCCAGAACGCCACCCGCACCCACCTGGAACTGCCCGGGTTGACCGCCCGGTCGCTCGACGTCGATCTGGACGTCGCGAAGTTCGATCTGCAGCTGAGCCTGGTGGAGCGGGTCGACGAGCAGGGCGTGCCTGCCGGGATCAGCGCCGGCCTCCGCTACGCGACCGATGTGTTCGATCGCGCGTCGGTGGAGAGTGTCGCGGAGCGCTTCGTGCGGGTGATCGTGGCCGTGACCACCGACCCGACCGCACCCGTCGGGGACGTCGACATCCTCCACGCGCCCGAACGCGAGCTCCTGCTCACCGCCGCGCATCGGCCGGGGACCGATGTCCCACCGCTGTCGCTCGTGGATGCGTTCGATCGCATGGTGGCATCCGCGGGCGATGCCGTCGCGGTGCGCTGCGACGACGCTTCGGTGACGTACCGCGAGCTCGACGACCGGGCCAACCGGCTCGCGAGACTGCTGGTGGAACAGGGGGCAGCCGCGGAAAACCTGGTGGCGGTGGGGATGACGCGGTCGATCGACCTCGTCGTGGCACTGCTGGCGGTGGTGAAGTCGGGCGCCGGGTACCTTCCGGTGGACGTCGCCTCTCCTGCCGAGCGGTTGGCCTTCCTGCTCGGCGACGCCCGGCCGAAGTGTGTGCTCACCACGACCGCGGACGCCGAGACCTTCCGCGGCGCCGGGGTTCCGGTGGTTGTGGTGGACGATCCCGAGACAGTGACTGCGCTGCAGCAGCTGTCGTCGCTGCCGGTCACCGACACCGACCGCCGTGCTCCGCTGCACCTGGACTCGGTGGCGTACGTGATCTACACGTCCGGTTCCACCGGGCAGCCGAAGGGCGTGCAGGTCTCGCACCGCAACGTGATCACGTTGCTGGCGAACACCCAGACGCTGTTCGGATTCGGACCGGCCGACGTGTGGACCATGTTCCATTCCGCCGCGTTCGACTTCTCGGTGTGGGAAATGTGGGGAGCGCTCGCGCACGGCGGACGGCTGGTGCTGGTGGACTACTTCACGGCGCGCTCACCCGCGAAGTTCCTCGAACTATTGCGCGACGAAGCAGTCACGGTCGTGAATCAAACCCCCACCGCCTTCTACCAATTGGCGGAGGCCGATCGTCTCGCCGGTGGTCCCGGCCTGTCGCTGCGGTACGTCATCTTCGGCGGGGAGGCCCTCGAGTTCGGCCAGTTGCGGCGCTGGTACGCACGCCGGGGCGACACCGCGCCGGTCCTGGTCAACATGTACGGCATCACGGAAACCACCGTGCACGTCAGCCACCTGCCGATCGCCCGGGACGTCGTCGAGGAGGAGTCCGCCTCCGTGATCGGCCGGGGACTGCCCGGACTGCGCGTGTACGTGCTCGACGGACGACTGCATCCGGTGCCGCCGGGCGTGGTCGGGGAGATGTACGTCTCCGGGGCGCAGGTCGCACGTGGCTATCTCGGCCGGCAGGCCCTCACGTCCGGCCGATTCGTCGCCGACCCCTTCACTCCCGGGGCCCGGATGTACCGGTCCGGCGACCTGGGCAGGTGGAACGGGCACGGACAGCTGGAATACCTCGGCCGCAACGACCTCCAGGTGCAGGTCAAGGGCTACCGGATCGAACTCGGTGAGGTGGAGTCGGCGCTGCTCGCGTGCGAGGGGGTGGCGCAGTCTGCGGTGACGGCACGCGGGGACCGGTTGGTGGGGTACGTGGTGCCGGAGACCGGTGTCGCGATCGACCCGGCGGCGATCATCGATACGGCCGCCGAGCGATTGGCGTCGCATATGGTGCCGGCCGCCGTGGTGGTTCTCGACGAGATGCCGCGGACGGTGAACGGCAAACTCGATCGGAAAGCTCTGCCCGAACCGGACTTCGGACAGCGAGTGACCGTGGGCCGCGGTCCGGTCACCGAGACGGAACGGACCCTCGTGGAGCTGTTCGCGGAGGTCCTCGGCCTCGACTCGGTGGGGGTGGACGACTCGTTCTTCGCCCTCGGCGGGGATTCGATCATGTCCATCCAGCTGGTCACCCGCGCCAAGGCCGCCGGGATACTGATTTCGCCGCGCGAGGTGTTCGAGCGCAAAACCGTTGCCGGGCTGGCCGCGGCGGCCGGAACGGATGACGGGACGGTGGTTCTCGACGAGCTGCCCGGGGCCGGGATCGGCGAGGTTCCGCTGACTCCGATCGTGCGGTGGATGCTCGCCCGGGGTGGGGATTTCCGCCGCTACTCGCAGTCCGCACTGTTCACGCTGCCCTCCTCGGTGGACGACGACACCCTGACGGCGGCGCTGCAGGCCGTGCTGGATCGGCACGACCTGTTGCGGGCGCGGGTGTACCGCACGTCCCGCACCGAAGAGGGCTGGTCGATGGAAGTGCAGGCCGAAGGATCGGTGCGGGCGGCGAGCGTTCTCCGCCGGGGCCGGGTGGACGATGTCGGCGCCGAACTCGACAGTGCCCTCGATCGGCTCGACCCGGAGTCGGGCGTGATGCTGCAGGCGGTCTGGCTGGACGGCGGCGACCATCCGAGTCGCGTGCTGATCGTCGTCCATCATCTGGCGATGGACGGTGTGTCCTGGCGGATCCTGATCCCCGACCTCGCCGCGGTGTGCGCGCAACTGCAGTCCGGCGCGGAACCGGCGCTCGAGCCACCGGGAACGTCGATGCGCCGGTGGGCACACGCACTCGCCGACGCCGCGCGTGAACCCCAGCGCACCGCCGAGGTCGAACTGTGGCGGGGAATGCTGAACGCGCCCGACCCGCTGCTGGGGTCGCGCCCGGTGACCGTGTCGGACACCGCTGCGACCGCCGCGCACTTCGCGGTACGAGTTTCTGCCCCGTTGACCGAGACCCTCCTGACAACCGTGCCGCGGGCCTTCCACGCCGGTGTGGGAGATGCGCTGCTGACGGCACTGACCATGGCGCTGACGAGTTGGCGGCGCCGCCGCGGGATCGAACTCCCCGGCGCGCTGGTGGGTCTCGAGGGACACGGTCGCGAGGAGCAGGTGGTGCCGGGCGCGGATCTCGCGCGCACGATCGGCTGGTTCACCACCCTCTTCCCGGTGCGACTCGATCTGAGCGGGGTGGACCTCGACGACGCGTTCGCCGCGGGCCCGTCCGCGGGGGTCGCGCTCAAGTCCGTGAAGGAGCAACTCCTCGCCGTTCCCGACCACGGCATCGGTTTCGGACTACTCCGGTACCTGAACGACGAGACGGCGCACGTTCTTTCACCGCTGCCGACGCCTCAGGTCAGCTTCAACTACCTCGGCAGAATGGGCCGGACCGCCACGGAGACCGACGAGGGGTGGGTGCCGGTCGAGGAACCCGGACTGCGCGAGAAGTCGGCGGTGCCCGTCGCGGCCGTCGTCGACGTCAACGCGATGACCGTCGACTCGGGCGACGGCCCCCAGCTGAACTCCACGTGGACCTACCCTCCGGGCGTCCTCACCCACGAGGAGGTCGAGGAACTCGCGCAGCTATGGCTGCAGGCGCTCGCTGCTCTCGGCACGCATACGGAGTCGGGTGGCGGTGGGTTCACGCCGTCGGATCTCGATCTCGTCGAACTTCGACAGGATGCGATCGAGGACCTCGAACACATCTGTCCGGACCTGACGGACGTGTGGCCGCTGTCGCCCCTGCAGTCCGGCATGCTCTTCCACTCCGAACTCGCCGACGACTCCCTCGACGCCTACCTGGTGCAGGTGAGCCTCGAACTCGAGGGCGCCGTGGATCCGCATCGACTGCGCCGCGCGGCCGACGCCCTGCTGGACCGGCACGCCAATCTGCGCGCCTGCTTCCGGCACGACGCCGACGGCAACGCAGTTCAGGTGATCCGTCGAAGGGTGGAGGCGCCCTGGCGCGAGGTCGATCTCACGGCTCTCGACGAGGACGCTGCGGCGTCCGAGGTCGCGCGACTACTGGCCGAGGACCGGGGTCGCCCGTTCGACCTGACGCGTGCCCCGCTGATCCGGTTCCTGTTGATCGCTACCGCGCCGAACCGCTACCGGCTGGTGTCGACGAACCACCACATCCTCCTCGACGGCTGGTCGATGCCGCTGCTGGTCCGGGAGTTGCTGACGCTGTACGCCACCGACGGGGACCCGTCGCCGCTGCCCCGCGTTCGCGGGTACCGCGACTACCTGGGGTGGATGAGCCGCCGAGATCAGGGCGCCTCCCGTGAGGTGTGGGCTCGGGCCCTCGCCGGGGTGGACGGACCGACGTTGCTGGCCCACTCGGACCGGGGACGGCGGTTGTCCACGATGTCCGACGAGTTCGTCTTCGACCTGGACGAGGACCACACCACCCGCCTGCGCGACGTCGCGCGTTCGCGGGGACTGACCGTCAACACGCTCGTTCAGGTCTCCTGGGGGATTGTGCTGGGTACGTTGACCGCCCGAGACGACGTGCTGTTCGGCGCCACCGTCTCGGGGCGGCCCCCCGAGTTGACCGGCATCGAGACGATGGTCGGACTGTTCATCAACACACTGCCCGTCCGGGTGAGGCTGCGCCCCGACGACACGGTGGGCGCCCTGCTGGAACGGGTGCAGGACGAGCAGGCGGCGTTGCTGGATCACCACCACCTCGGGCTGGCCGAAATCCAGAGTGCCGCCGGACCGGAGGTCGGATTCGACACGTTGACGGTGTTCGAGTCGTACCCCGTCGACCGCGCCGGGCTCTCCACCGAGACCGACATCGCCGGAATGCGCGTCGCCGGAGTGGACGCGCGAGATGCGGCCCACTATCCGTTGAGTCTCGTGGCATCCGCCGACGCTCGTCTGCGCCTGAAGTTCGAGTACCTCCCGGACGTCTTCGACGCGGACACCATCGACGACATCGCCGGACGCGTGCTGCGAGTGCTCGACGCGTGCGCTCGTCCGGACCAGCCGCTGGCCGCGCTGTCGCTGCTGACCGACCGGGAGCGCGCCGATCTGGTGCCGGTCCGCGGCGGTCCGGGCGGGTCGACCCGCACGCTGCCGCAGATCCTCGGAGAGGGGGCCGCGCTCGATCCGGGGGCGATCGCACTGTCCTCCGAGGACGGCGACGTGAGCTACGGCGACCTGGACGAGCGGTCGAATCGCCTGGCGCGCGCACTCATCGCGCGGGGGGCGGGCCCGGAGACGTTCGTGGCCATCGGGATACCGCGGTCCCTCGACTCGGTGCTGTCGGTGTGGGCGGTGGCGAAGACCGGTGCGGCGTTCGTGCCGATCGATCCGAACTACCCCGACGAGCGCATCACGCACATGCTCGTCGATTCCGGAGTCACTCTCGGCGTGACCACGACCGAACACCGAGACCGGCTCCCGGGCACCGCGAACTGGCTGGCCCTGGACGAACCCGGCTTCGCGGCCGAGTGCGCCGAGCGCCCGGCGGCAGCCGTGACCGATGTCGACCGGAGCGGTCCGATCACGCTGGACACCGCGGTGTACGCCGTGTACACGTCGGGGTCCACGGGTGTGCCCAAGGGTGTGGTGGTCACCCATCGCGGACTGGACAACTTCGCTCTGGACCAGCTCGAACGTTTCGGTGCGACACCGCAGTCCCGGACTCTGCACTTCTCCACACCGAGTTTCGACGGGTCGGTGTTCGAGTACCTGCAGGCCTTCGGTGCCGGCGCGACGATGGTGATCGCGCCGCCCACCGTGTTCGGCGGCGACGAACTCGCGCGGCTTCTGGCCGACCGGAGCGTGACCCACGCCTTCATCACCACCGCTGCGTTGGCGTCACTCGATCCGGCCGGGCTGGCGCAGCTCACGGACCTGGTGTTCGGCGGCGAGGCCTGCCCGCCCGAACTCGTCGCCCGTTGGGCGCCGGGCCGCCGGCTGTACAACGCGTACGGACCGACCGAGACGACGATCATGTCCAACATCAGCGAGCCGATGGTCCCCGGGCACCCGATCACCATCGGCGGGCCGATCCGCGGGGTGACGGAACTGGTGCTCGACTCCCGGCTGCAACCGGTCCCCGTGGGGGTTCCGGGCGAGTTGTATCTCGCCGGGGCCGGCCTGGCCCGCGGCTACCACCGCCGACCGGCCCTCACCGCCGAGCGGTTCGTCGCCGACCCCGTCCGTCCCGGGGAGAGGATGTATCGCACCGGTGACATCGTGCGGTGGACGGCAGACCACAGCATCGAGTACGTGGGCCGCACTGACTTCCAGGTGAAGGTGCGCGGTTTCCGCATCGAACTCGGCGAGATCGACTCCACCCTCATGTCGGAACCGGACGTCGGATTCGCCGCCACTCTCGCGCATCGCGGTCCTGCGGGAGACACCCTGCTGGTGTCGTACGTCGTTCCGACGTCGGGTCGCTCCCTAGACACGGCGGTACTCACCCGGCACCTGGCGGACCGCCTGCCGTCCCACATGGTGCCCACCTCGATCACCGTTCTGGATCGCATTCCACTGACGGCGGTCGGCAAGCTGGACCGCACGGCACTGCCCGAGCCCGACCTGCTCTCCGGGACGGGGCACGACCGGGTGCCGATCGGTCCGATCGAGGAAACGGTGGCCGGAGTCTTCGCGGACGTACTCGGGCTGGGGCGTGTCGGCGCCGACGCCGGCTTCTTCGACATCGGCGGAAACTCCCTGAGCGCCACCCGGGTGATGGCGCGGCTGCGAGCGCTGCTCGGCACCGAGTGCGGGGTGCGTGATCTGTTCGAGGCGCCCACGGTCGCCGCGCTGGCGGCACGGATCGAGCACGCCGGTGCAGAGCCGTCCGGACGACCGGTGCTCGCGGCCCGCACCCGGCCCGAGGACATTCCGCTGTCGTTCGCGCAGCAGCGAATGTGGTTCGTCAACCAGCTCGACACCACCTCGGCCGCCTACAACATCCCGATCGTGGTGACACTCAGCGGGGACCTCGATGTGGGAGCACTGAATTCGGCGCTCACCGATGTCGTCGCCCGGCACGAGTCGCTGCGCACGATGTTCCCGGTCCGCGGCGACTGGCCGGTTCAGCAGATCCTGCCCGCTGCGGGTGCGGTGCCCGCGCTGATCCCCGTCACCGTCTCGGACGAGCAGCTGCGGGAGGAAGTGACCCGGCTCGTCTCGGCGGGTTTCGATGTCACCGTGAGGCTTCCGCTGCGGGTCGGGCTGTATTCACTGAACGCTACCGAGCACGTACTCGCCGTGGTGGTGCACCACATCTCGGCAGACGGGTTCTCGATGGTCCCGCTGGTGCGCGACGTGATGACGGCGTACGGCGCCCGCGTCTCCGGCGGCGCGCCCGACTGGGCGCCCCTGCCGGTGCAGTACGCCGATTACGCCCTGTGGCAACGGGAATCGCTGGGTTCGGACGACGACCCCCGGTCGCTGATTTCGCGGCAACTCGACTACTGGACGACGGCGCTGGCCGGCGCCCCCGATCTCCTGGAACTCCCCACCGATCGGGATCGGCCGTCCCAGCAGTCCTTCCGCGGCGAGCGCATCCACTTCTCCGTCGACAGCGGCCTTCACCGCCGCATCCGGGAGTTGTCGCGTCGTCTCGGCTCCACCGAATTCATGACCGTGCACGCCGCCCTCGCGGTGTTGCTCAGCCGCCTCGGTGGGACTCCGGACGTCGCCGTCGGCACCCCGATCGCCGGCCGGGGAGAGCCCGCACTCGACGATCTGGTGGGCATGTTCGTGGGCACGCTCGCCCTGCGCACGCAGGTGGATGCGGCCGCGTCGTTCACCGCCCTGGCCGCGCACTGTCGTGACGTCGACCTCGGCGCCTTCGCGCATGCCGACGTTCCGTTCGAGCGGGTGGTGGAGGCGGTCGGGCCGACCCGATCGACGGCGTATGCGCCGCTCGTCCAGGTGTCGCTGGAATTCCAGAACAACGAGCGACCGGCCCTGACTCTGCCGGGACTGGAAGTCCGTGGAATCGATCCCGGGCTCGCCGTGGTCAAGGTGGATCTCGAATTCCTCCTGGCGGAGGAGTTCGACGCGAACGGTGCGCCCGCGGGGATGAACGGCGCCGTCGACTTCGCCACCGATCTCTTCGACCCCGACACGGTCCGTGGCTTCGCCGACCGTTTCGTGCGGATCCTCGACGCCGTCACCGTGAATCCCGACCGGCCGATCGGCGACCTCCCCCTCCTCGGCGAGGCGGAGTTGCGGGCGATGGTCCCTGCCCGCGGCGCGCCGGAGGTGCGCCCCGAGCTGTGGCCCGACCTGCTGACTGCCGCCGCCGCGCTCGACCCGGACTCGGTGGCCCTGTCCTTCGAGGACCGGCGTGTGACCTACCGCCAACTCGACGAGTGGTCCAACCGGGTGGCCCGGGTTCTCCGCGACCGCGGGGTGGGACCGGAGACGTTCGTGGCTGTCGGCATGCCCCGGTCGATCGAGTCGGTGATCTCGATCTGGTCGATCACCAAGGCGGGCGCGGCGTTCGTGCCCGTCGACCCCACCTACCCGCGCGACCGTATCGAATACATGCTCACCGATTGCCGGGCCGCGCTCGGCCTCACCGTGAGGAGTCGCCGGAGCACCCTGCCCGACACCGTTCCGTGGCTGGTCCTCGACGACGAGGACTTCGCCGCGCAGGCGGCGGACGTGTCGCCGGCACCGATCACCGACGAGGAGCGGACGAGGCCGTTGCACCTCGCCCACCCGGCCTATCTCATCTACACGTCGGGGTCGACCGGAAGACCGAAGGGCGTGACCGTCACCCACCGGGGCATGGCCGATTTCACCGCGGAGACCCACGAATGGTTCCAGGTCACGCACGAGTCCCGGGTCTCGCAGCTGGCGTCCCCGAGCTTCGACGCGTCGGTGTTCGAGCTGATGATGGCGTTCAGTGCGTCGGCGCGCGTCGTGATCGTGCCGCCTGCCGTCATCGGAGGCAGCGACCTGGCGGATCTGTTCCGTCGTGAGCAGGTGACCCATGCGACCATCACGCCGACCGCGCTGGCGGCCCTCGACAACGACGGACTCGATTCGCTCCGGGTCCTGGATCTGGTGGGCGAGGCGTGCCCGCCGGAAGTGGTGGCGCGGTGGGCGCCGGGGCGGAGCCTGCACAGCGGATACGGGCCCACGGAGACCACGATTCAGGCGAGCGTCAGCGCCGCGATGCGTCCCGGTGAGGTCGTGAACATCGGGTCTGCCGCAAGGGGTTTCGCGTTCCTGGTCCTCGACGAGAGATTGCAGCCGGTCCCGGTCGGCGTACCGGGCGAGTTGTACATCGCCGGACCGGGTATGGCACGCGGGTACCACAACCGGTCGGAGCTGACCGCGGAACGATTCGTCGCCTGCAATTTCGGGGAACCGGGCACCCGGATGTACCGGACCGGCGACGTGGTGCGCTGGCGGAAGTCGGCGAGCGCACTCGAGTACATCGGCCGCAGCGACTTCCAGGTGAAGGTCCGTGGTTTCCGCATCGAACTCGGGGAGATCGACGCCGTGCTCGCCCGTCACCCGGCGGTTGCCTTCGCCGCCACCATCGGTCACACCGGCCCGTCCGGTGACACCGTGCTCGCCTCGTACGTGCGGGTTCAGGACGGGCAGGAGGTGGAGCCCGCGGGGCTGCGCACCTACGCGTCCGAGCGCCTGCCCACCCACATGGTGCCGTCCGCGGTGGTCGTTCTCGATCGGATTCCGATGACCCCGGTGGGCAAGCTCGACCGGAAGGCGTTGCCCGCCCCGGAATTCGGCTCGACCGGTGCGGCGTTCCGGGCACCGGCCACGGTCAACGAGCGCATCGTCGTGGACGCCTTCGCGGAGGTACTCGGAGTGGACCGGGTGGGCACCGCGGACAGCTTTTTCGATCTCGGTGGAAATTCGCTCCTCGCCACCAGGATCGTCAGCGCACTGCAGGCGGCGCTGGACCGGAGGGTTCCGCTGCAGTGGATGTTCCTCGACCCGACACCGGCGGGAATCGCCCGCCGCCTCGACCTTCCACACCGGAGCGCCGGTATGGAAGAGGCACTCGCCGTGGTGATTCCGCTGCGTGCGCAGGGAAGCGGGCGACCGCTGTTCTGCGTGCATCCGGGCATCGGTCTGTCCTGGGGGTACGCAGGTCTGGTGCAGTATCTCCCTCCCGACCGGCCGGCATACGGACTGCAGCTGCCCACGATCAGCGGTGACGGCGACTACCGGACGATCGAGCAACTGGCCCACCGATACGTCGAGGAGATGCAGGCCATCCAGCCCACCGGACCGTACGACCTGCTCGGCTGGTCCCTCGGCGGGGTCATCGCGCACGCCATGGCGGTCGAACTGCAGAGGGCCGGCGAAGAGGTAGCGACACTCGCCGTCATGGACAGCTACCCCGTGGGCGGCGAGGACCCGCTGGTCGGCAGGCTGGAGATCCGGGACCTCCTGCGCGGGCTGGGACTCCAGACCGAGGGCGACGGTGAGATGACCTACGAGCACGCGGCCCGGTTGATCGACGAGTCGTTCGGGACCGAGACCGGAGTGCGCGGGCACGATCTCGAACGGATCACCGCGGGATACGAGAATTCGCGGTGGCTCGCCCACCACTTCGTGCCGCGGGTCTACGACGGGGACCTGCTCATCTTCCCCGCCACGCACGACGGGAACGGCGCGACCCGTGCGCGGTCGGCGGACGAGTGGCGGCCGCTCGTGACCGGCCGGATCGACGAGCGGCCCGTGGACTGCGGGCACAACGAGATGATCGAGCCGCAGTCCCTCGCCGTCATCGGGCCGGTCCTGTCGCGCGCGCTCGCCGAATGGCCGTGAATCGGATCAGGCGATGCGGAACTGTGCGAGACCGCGAATCGGCCACTCACCGTTGACGTCCGATGCGTCCCGGCCCTGTCTGACGAGGTAGTCGGCGAAGTCGCGTTGCCGTTCCGCGTGCCAGCCGGCCTGATGGCTCATGATGTCCAGGGCCCGCAGATTCGGGTACTCCTGCGCGAGTGTCCGGGCGAGGTGTGCGGCGGCGATCGCGTCGGCCTCGGCCTCGTGGGCGTCCTCCAGCGCGATGCCGTAGTGCTCGCACACCGCGCCGAGAGTGCGCCTGCCCTTCCGGTACCGGTCCATCTCGCGGTCGATGACGTACGGGTCGACCACGATGCCGGTGACGAGTTCGGTCAGCCCGAGGCGCAGGCCCTCGGTGTGCATGACGGTCAGGTCGTAGGAGGCGTTGAACGCGACGACGGCATGGTCGCGGGTCCACGCGTCGTGCAGAGCCTCGCGGATCTCGCCGTACCCGGTGGCGTAGTCCTGTCCGTGAGCCCGGGCGTACTCCGTGGAGATTCCGTGCACGTCCGAGGCGCCCTGCGGGATGGGAACCTCCGGGTCGAGCAGCCAGGTTCGCGACTCGAAGTGGTGAGCGTCGACGACGGCGATGCACGCGGAGACGATGCGGGCGTCGGTGGGGTCGGGTCCCGTCGTCTCCAGGTCGAACGCGCAGATCGGTCTGTCCGACCAGCTGGTCATGAGGGCCTCTCGGTGGTGATTCGTTGCCCGCCCAGTATCTGCCGCGGCAGGCGCCGGATCCGGGACCGACACGGCGGGGATCCCAGGTTGTCGTGGCCGGTCGGCGGGGGTATCGTGTCCCCCGGTCTGCAGTTCGCCGAGGTCGTGAACTGCCTTTTCGAGAGAGCAAGGAGGTGTGGCATCCGATGAGAAGCCAACCTCCGAGTACCAACTGAAACCGTTCCACCGGTAGGTGCGCGGTTTCACGGTCCGTGTTCCTCAGCGCCGTTCCGCGCTGCCCACTTTCCCTCGAAAGCCCCGTGTCATGCCTCAGCTGCGTCCGATCCGTTCCCTCCTCCCCAGCCGCTCCGCCGGTCTGTCCGACGCCGACGCCGGTCACGCGGTGACCCGCCGGCCCGTCGAACCGACGCCTGCGGAGGAAACTGTGGTCAACAGCGCCGTCTACCGCGACGGCCGGAAGACGGCCACCCCGGCCACGCTGTCGGAGGCACTCGCGAGCCTGCCCGACGCGTCGTCGATGGCGTGGATCGGGATGTACCGGCCGAACGACGCCCAGTTGTATGCGGCAGCAAAGCAATTCGACCTGCACGAGCTGGCTGTCGAAGACGCGATCGTCGCCCACCAGCGGCCCAAGCTGGAGCGGTACGGCAAGACGCTGTTCGTGGTCCTGCGCGCCGCGCGCTACTGCGACGAAACCGAGCGCGTCGAATTCGGTGAGCTGCACGTCTTCTGCGGTCCGACGTTCGTGCTCACGGTCCGGCACAGCGAATCCCCCGACCTGTCGGCGGTCCGCCGGCGGATGGAGAGCAACCCGGACCTGCTCCGGCTCGGACCCGAGGCGGTTCTCTACGCCATCCTCGACGCCGTGGTCGACGGGTACGCGCCGGTGGTCGCCGGACTGCAGAACGACATCGACGAGATCGAGACCGAGGTGTTCAGCGGAGCGCCGGGCGTGTCGCGGCGCATCTACGAACTCACCCGCGAGGTCATCGAATTCCAGAGGGCCACAAGGCCGCTGCTCGGGATGCTGCGCGGGTTGTCGGCGGGATTCGAGAAGTACAACACCGACGAGGAACTGCAGCGTTATCTGCGTGACGTCACCGACCACGCCACGGTCGTCGTGGAGCGGGCCGACGGCTTCCGTCAGCTGCTCGGGAACATCCTCACCGTCAACGCCACCCTGGTGTCGCAGGAGCAGAACGAGGAGATGCGCAACCTGACCCAGGCCAGCTATGCACAGAACGAGGAGATCAAGAAGGTGTCGGCGTGGGCGGCGATCCTGTTCGCGCCCACCCTGATCGGGACGGTCTACGGTATGAACTTCGACCACATGCCCGAACTGCACTGGGTCGGTGGGTATCCGTTCGCCCTGTCGCTGATGATGCTCACCTGCGCCGGGCTGTACACGATCTTCAAACGCCGCGGCTGGTTGTGAGCGAGGCCGGCTGCGGGCAGTGCCCGCAGCCGGCCGGCGCCTGCTGTCAGAGTTCGTCGACGCAGACGACGAACTTGCGCTCGGGGTATTCGTATCCGTTGGACGACGTGCTGCACGAGTCCACGGACGTTGCGCCCTGCACGATCTCCGTCACCTTGACGCCGTCGACGGCCGCGGTGTCGCCGCAGTCGATGCGCGCGGGATCCTCGCCGCCGACGTCCATGCAACCGCCGACGACCCAGTCGACGTCGAGGCAGATCGCGCCCTGCTCGATGCCGCCGAGGGTTTCGTAGTAGTACGAGTCGGCGTCGCTGATGCACTGGCTGTTCTTCGCGGCCTTGGCGATCACCTTGTAGTTCGAATCGGCGCTGCCGCACACCGCCTTGTCGATCTCGGCGTCGGAGACGGTGCCGCCGAGCTTCACGCATTCACCGATCGCGACCTCGAAGTCGACGTCGCCGCCGGCGTCCTCGCCTTCCTGCCCGTCGATCACGGTGGTCGATTCGCTGGACGAGGTGGCCGCGGAGGCACCCGACTCCGGCACCGCGGTGGGCGTCGTGTCCGAACCGCACCCGGCCACCAGAACTGCCGTCGCCGACAATGCGACGACTGCGGTACACACCCGCCGAACTAACCCTGTCATGTCTGACCCCTCCGTCAGGTGACCGTCCGCCACCCGTTCCTCCGAGATGACCGTTGCCACCTCGATCGTGTCCACCGCGATTGCCGTGTCGCGCATTATTTGATTACATCGCTGTTCGATTTGCCAATCGTGGTGACAGTATGGACGGGTGGATCTCCCCGTGATGCCTCCGTTACAGCCGATGCTCGCGAAGGCTGCGTCGTCCGTTCCGGCGCAACCGGAGTCCGGGCTCGCCTGGTCCTACGAACCGAAATGGGACGGTTTCCGCACACTCGTCTTCCGCGACGGCGACGAGGTGGTGCTCGGGTCCCGCGGCGGAAAGGATCTGGCCAGGTACTTTCCCGAACTAGTCCGGGCGGTGAAGGACGAACTGCCCGAGCGGTGCGTGGTGGACGGCGAACTCGTCGTCCCGCGCAGCATCGACGGCCGCACCCGGCTCGACTGGGAGTCGTTGTCGGAGCGCATTCATCCGGCCGAGAGCCGGGTGGCGATGCTGTCGGAGAAGACGCCGGCCCAGTTCGTCGCGTTCGATCTGCTCGCGCTGGGCGACCGCGACCTCAGCCGGGAGGACTTCTCCGTACGTCGCGCGCAGCTCGTCGACACCATCGGCGGTGGACCCAGCTGCCACGTCACCGCGGCCACCGAATCCAGTGCGACGGCCATCGAGTGGTTCGAGGCGTTCGAGGGGGCCGGCCTCGACGGGGTGGTGGCGAAGAAGCTGGTGGGCCCGTACCTGCCGAACAAGCGGGAAATGGTGAAGGTGAAGCACGCCCGCACCGCCGACTGCGTCGTCATCGGCTACCGGCCGCACAAGAGTCAGCCGGGGATCGGGTCGATGCTGCTCGGACTGTACGACGGCGACCAGATGGCGATGGTCGGCGGCGCGTCGGCGTTCACGGCGGCGCGGCGGATCGAACTGCTCGCCGAACTCGACGAGCTGCGCGTCGGAGACGACGTCGTCGCGGACGGGGCGCCGACGCGGTGGCAGTCGGGCAACGACCGAACCTGGGTGCCGCTGCGCCCCGAACGCGTCGTCGAGGTGGCGTACGACCAGATGGAGGGTGCCCGGTTCCGGCACGCCGCGCGGTTCCTGCGCTGGCGCCCGGACCGGACGCCCGACGAGTGCACGTTCCAACAATTGGAGGTCCCTGTGCGATACGACCTTGCCGACGTCCTGGCCGGAGGTTCCTAGATGGCGAGTCCTGCCGAAGAACTCGACGTCGACGGCATCGCCGTGCGGCTGTCGAATCCCGACAAGATCTACTACCCGAAACTCGGTGCCGAGGGCGGCACGAAACGGCACCTGGTGGAGTACTACCGGACCGTGGCGCTGAACGGTGCGCTGCTGACCGCCCTGTTCGATCGGCCGACGCATCTGCAACGGTTCCCGGACGGGATCGAGGGCGAGGAGATCTACCAGAAGCGGGTTCCCGCGAAGCGCCCCGATCACGTCGACTCGTGCGAGGTCACGTTCCCCTCCGGCCGCAAGGCCGACGTGCTCCGCGTGCGCAGCGCCGCGAACATCGTGTGGGCGGCGAACCTCGGCAACATCACGTTCCACCCGTGGGCGGTCCGGTGCCCCGACGTCGATCACCCCGACGAACTGCGCATCGACCTGGACCCGCAGCCGGGGACCGGATTCGACGACGCCCGGGCGGTCGCGCTGGACGTGCTCCGGCCGCTGCTCGACGAACTCGGTCTCGTCGGCTACCCCAAGACGTCGGGCGGCCGCGGGCTGCACGTGTATCTCCGCATCGAGCCGCGCTGGGATTTCATCGAGGTGCGGCGCGCGGGCATCGCCCTCGCACGGGAGATCGAGCGGCGCAGCGGCGACCGGGCCACCACGTCCTGGTGGAAGGAGGAACGCGGCGAACGCATCTTCCTCGACTTCAACCAGAACGCCAGGGACAAGACCATCGCGTCCGCCTACTCGGCCCGCAAGACGCCGATCGCGACCGTGTCGACGCCGGTCACCTGGGAGGAACTCGTCGACGTCGACCCCGACGACTTCACCATCGCGACCGTGCCCGCGCTGCTCGAGAAGCGCGGCGATCCCATGGCGACCATGGGCGACGTGGCGCAATCGCTGGACGTGCTGCTGGAGATGGCCGAACGGGACGCAGCGAACGGTCTCGGCGATCTGCCGTACCCACCCAATTACCCCAAGATGCCGGGGGAACCCAAGCGGGTACAACCGAGTCGGGACCGAGACCGCAAATAGCCGGCGCTCACGTAGGCTCGGGACGGTCGGGTCGGGAACAATGTGAGGTCGCCATGGAACGTACGACAGTCGGTACTGCCGGACTCGCCCTCGGTGTCGTCGCGACGGCACTCGGGGCCCTGATGATCGCGCCGGCCACCGCGTCGGCCGTCTCCCTCTCCTGTGTGTCACCACCCGGCCGGGGCGACACCACGATCGTCGACCGCACCGCGTGCGGTGCCAATGCCGATACGAGCAGCAATTCGGCGGCGTTCGGCACGGACGGTGTCGGTTTCGCCGACGCAGCCCACGCGGGCGCGGCGCTCGGCGCGGGGCTGGGCGGCGGTGTGGGTGCGGCCGAGGCACGTCGTGGCGCCGTCGCCGCCGTGGCGGTCGGGCCCGAGAGCGTCGCCATCGGAACGGTCGACAGTGCCGGTCCCGCCCTGGTGCTGAGCGGTCCGGGCGGGCAGGCGCTCGTCGCGGATCCGGCCAAGGGCGTGGTGTGCGCCGCTGGACCGTCGCTCGCGATCAATTTCCTTGCAGGTCAAGCATGTCTGAGTGACGGCATAACAGTGTGGCGGCTTCCCTGAACGGCACCCCGGTCCGCGTCGTATGGTGACGGTAGTCACAATGGGCTGACGCAACTGCCGTAGGAAATACGGCAGCGAGATCGGAGGTGGTCGATGACGACCAGCGTTCGAGTTCCCCGGCCCGCGTCCGTGCCACGGACGGAGCTGCACGTCGATCCGCGGTTCCTGCCGCTCGCCGACCGGTTCTTCGCGATGTACCGGCAACCTCAGCACGGCGGCGGGGCGCTCACCGCGTACTTCCGGGGTGAGAAAGTCCTCGACATCTGGGCGGGCTGGGCCGACCGCGACCGCCGCTGGGACCGCGACACCGTCGCCCTGTCGTTCTCCACGGGAAAGGGCGTGGCCAGCACGGTCGTCCACCGGCTCGCCGAACGCCGGCTGATCGACTACGACGCGCCCGTCGCGCGCTACTGGCCCGAGTTCGGCGCGGCAGGCAAGGACGACATCACGGTCCGCGAACTCCTCACCCACCGGGCCGGACTGCACAAGGTCCGGGGTCTGATGCGGAGCCCGCTCGATCTCCTCGAATACGACGCCGTCGTCGGGGCTCTCGCGGCCACCCCGGCGGATCCGCGCAGGCTGCGCGGCCCCGGGTATCACGCCGTCACCTACGGGTGGCTGGTGGCCGAACTGATCGCACGCGTCACCGGAAAGCCGTTCGTCCAGGTCGTGCAGGATGAAATCGCAGGCCCGCTCGGCGTCGACGACTTCTGGTATCAGGTTCCCGGACAGCACCGTCCGCGGATCGCGAAGCTGTTTCCGCACATCAACCCGGCCGGACTCAACTGGGAGCTCACGTCGAACGTGCTCTCGCTCGTCGGCCCCACCCGCGGACTCGCCGAGGCGGCGATGCCCCGGGGATTCGACGTGCTGGTCCGGAACCCCGCGGTGCACGACGCGGTGATGCCCGGCTGGAACGGCGTGTTCAGCGCGCGGGCGCTCGCGCGCATGTACGGCGCCATCGCCAACGGCGGCAGGCTGGACGGACACCGGTTCCTGCGCAAGTCCACCATCGCGCAGATGTCGCAGGTGCAGACCTACGACCGGGACTACGTTCTCGGTATCCGGCCGCAGTGGTCCCTCGGCTACCACCGGCCGATCCTCGCGTCCCGGGAACAACCACGGAACGCGATCGGGCACTACGGTGTCGGCGGGTCCGGCGCCTACGCGGACCTCGACAGCGGACTGTCCCTCGGCTTCGTCACCAATCGGCTCGGCAGTTCCCTCACGGCTCTCGGTGATCTTCGTCTGGCCAGGCTCGGTGTCGAGGCGCAGGCGATCGTCCGGAACGGCAAGTAACCACGAAAGGAATCCTGATGAGTGATCACGTGTACCGAGTTGTCGAGGTCGTCGGTTCGTCGAGCGACAGCACCGACGCGGCCATCGAGAACGCCATCGCGCGGACCAACGAGACCGTGCGCAACGTCGAGTGGTTCGAGGTCGTCGAGACCCGGGGCCACGTCGAGAACGGCGCGATCGCGCACTACCAGGTCACGGTCAAGGTCGGATTCCGTGTGGAGCCGGGCGACGCGGTCTGACACAGCGGACGGTTCTCGCGCAAAATTGGAACACGTTATAGTCTGGTGTCACATCCCGACGTCGGACTGCGCGTACTCAGGTAGGGGAGAACCGTGACTTATGTGATCACGCAGCCGTGCTGCAACGACGCATCGTGCGTCGATGTCTGTCCGGTCAACTGCATCCATCCCACACCGGACGAGAAGCCGTTCGCTACCACGGAAATGCTGTACATCGACCCGGACACCTGCATCGACTGCGGGGCCTGCGTCGAGGAGTGCCCGGTGGAGGCCATCTACGCGGAGAACGACCTCGACGAGGTCGACGAGCCGTACCTCGACATCAACGCGCAGTACTACACCAAGCACCCCATCGGCCCCGACTGGCCCGAGCCGCTCGCGCTGCCGCAGATCGACGCAGCCCTCGGCACGCTCCACGTCGCGATCGTCGGGTCGGGTCCGGCCGCCTGCTACGCCGCGATGGAACTGACCGCGAAACCGCGCGTCGAGGTCGACATCTTCGACCGGCTTCCTACCCCGTACGGGCTGGTGCGCGCCGGGGTCGCGCCGGACCATCCGGGCACCAAGGGCGTCACGGACCAGTTCCGTTCGGTCGTCGGCAAGCGCACGGTGCACTGCCACTTCAACGTGGAAGTGGGCCGGGACGTGAGCCACGAGGAACTGCTCGCACACCACCACGCCGTCATCTACGCGGTCGGCGCGGCAGGCGACCGCACGCTGGGCATTCCCGGCGAGGATCTCGTCGGCAGCCACGCCGCCACCGAGTTCGTGGCCTGGTACAACGGTCACCCCGACTACGCCGACCACACGTTCGACCTGTCGGGGGAGCGGGCCGTCATCGTCGGCAACGGCAACGTGGCACTCGACGTGGCCCGCATCCTCGTCACCGATCCGGAGATCCTGGCCAAGACGGACCTCGCGGACCACGCCCTCGAGGCGCTGCGGGCGAGCAACATCCGCGAGGTCGTCATTCTCGGCCGCCGTGGCCCCGCTCAGGCCGCCTACACCAACCCCGAACTCCTCGCGCTCGGGCTGATGCCGGACGTGGACATCGTGGTCGACCCGGACGAAGCGGTCCTCGACCCGGCAAGCCGCGCGTTCGTCGACGGCGACGAGGCCGAGCCGTCGCAGCGCCACAAGGTGCGGCAGGTCGAGGAGTTCGCCCGGCGCACCGCCGATCCGGCGAAGAAGCGGATCGTATTGCGGTTCCTGACGTCGCCCGTGGAGATTCTCGGCACCGACGCCGTCGAATCGGTGCGCATCGCGAAGAACGAGATGGTCGCGGACGCGTCCGGACGGCTCAGCGCCAAACCGTCCGACGTCACCTCGACACTGGACACGGGCCTGGTGCTGCGCTCGATCGGTTACCGCGGTCAACCCGTGGCCGGCATCCCCTTCGACGACCGGCGCGGCGTCATACCCAACGAGAACGGCCGGGTGATCGATCCGGAGACCGGCACACCCGTGCCCGGCGTGTACGTGGCGGGCTGGATCAAGCGCGGGCCGACGGGCGTGATCGGCACCAACAAGTACTGCTCCGCGGAGACGGTCAAGATGCTGATCGACGATTTCTCCGCCGGTCGCCTCGACGCGCCCACCGAACGTGAGGCTCTCGACCGCCTGATCGCCGAGCGTGCGCCCGACGCCGTCGACTACCAGGGCTGGCAGCGCATCGACAAGACCGAACGTGCCGGGGGCAAGGCTGCCGGTCGGACGCGCACCAAGCTGATCACCATCGAGAGCATGCTCGCCGCCGCCCGCGCCGATACCTGATCGTGAGCGCTTCTTGACCACTCGGTGACACCCCCGCCCCGCAGGCCGCGGAGCGGCAACGATTGCGGGCAAATTGCTCGCGGCCGGATGATGTGTGTTAATGGCAGTGCGCGATTGGTAGGTCCGTCGGGGACGCGCGTTGCACACGTCGTCGAACGAGAGTGGTCATATGGGCAAGTCAGGAATCGGTTTTTCCAGGAACAAGCACTGGTCTTCGCGCGTCGCTATCGCACTGACCGGGGCCGTCGTGTCCGGAACGGCGCTGGTCGGGGCCGCACAGGCCGCACCGCTCTTTCCCGGTGGACCGGAGATTCCGAGTCTTCCCACCCTGCCCGGTCTGCCCGGCGCGCCGCAGCTGCCGCTTCCCGAACCGGCACCCGCGCCCGCGAACTTCTCGGCCCCGTCCCTCAACCCGGGTGCGGGCGAGGTCGTGGGTGTCGCGCAACCGGTGATCATCCGCTTCAACGAGGCGATCGGCGACCGCGCTGCCGCCGAGCGTGCCATCAAGGTCACCACCAGCCAGCCGGTCGAGGGCGGTTTCTACTGGATCAACGACAGCCAGGTGCGGTGGAAGCCCACCGAGTTCTGGCCCGCGAACACCGAGGTCACCGTGGACGCCGGCGATTCGCACTCCACGTTCACCATCGGTGACGCGCTGGTGGCGACCGCGGACGACAACACCAAGCAGATCACCGTCACCCGGAACGGCGAAGTGGTCAAGACCATGCCGACGTCGATGGGTAAGACCGATCACGAGACGCCGAACGGCACCTACATCATCGGCGACAAGTTCCGTGACATGTACATGGACTCGTCCACGTACGGTGTCCCGGTCGATTCGGCCGAGGGGTACCGCACGTACGTCGAGTACGCCACCCGCATGTCGTACAGCGGCATCTTCGTCCACGCCGCACCGTGGTCGGTGGACGCCCAGGGCAACACCAACGTCAGCCACGGCTGCCTCAACGTGAGCACCGACGACGCCAAGTGGTTCTACGAGAACTCGAAGAAGGGCGACGCCGTGGTCGTGCAGAACACCGCAGGCGGCGTGCTGAGCGGCTCCGACGGTCTCGGCGACTGGAACCGCTGACCCTGATCTGACCAGTTGTCCCCGTAGCCCGCACAGTTCAATGTGCGGGCTACGGCAATTTACCGGCTATTCGTACACGGTCGTCAGACTGCCGCAGTGAGATCGAGTCCGGAACGAACCCTGCCGTCGCCGGGAAAGCAGGGATTGCTCGGGCGTCCGTGGCGGGACTACGCGCTGTTCGCAGCGCTGGTGGGTCCCAATCTGGTTCTGCTCGTTCTGTTCACCTACCGGCCCCTGGTCGACAACATCCGGCTGTCGTTCTTCGACTGGAACATCGCCGATCCCGTCGCCACGTTCGTCGGCTGGGACAACTACCGCGAATGGTGGAGCAGGCCCGACACCTGGCAGATCGTCGGGAACACCGTCGTGTTCACTGTCGCGACCGTGGTCGGATCGATGGTCGCCGGTCTCGCGCTCGCCGTGCTGCTGGACCGTAACCTGCACGGCCGCAACCTTGTACGCTCGGCGATCTTCGCGCCGTTCGTCATCTCGGGTGCCGCGATCGGCGTGGCGTTCCAGTTCGTGTTCGATCCCCGTTTCGGGTTGATCCAGGATCTTCTGCACCGTGCCGGGGTCGACTCCGTCCCCGACTTCTATCAGGATCCGCACTGGGCGCTGTTCATGGTGACGGTCACTTACATGTGGAAGAACCTTGGCTACACGTTCGTGATCTACCTTGCGGCACTGCAGGGTACGCGGCGCGAGTTGACCGAGGCCGCGGAGATCGACGGGGCGGGCCGGTGGACGACGTTCCGCCGGGTCGTCCTCCCGCAGTTGCGTCCGACCACCTACTTCCTCTCGATCACGGTGATGCTGGGCTCCCTTCAGGTGTTCGACATCATCAACGTGATGACCCGGGGCGGTCCACTCGGTACCGGAACCACCACGATGGTCTACCAGGTCTACAACGAGTCGTTCCGCAACTTCCGTGCCGGCTACGGCGCCACCGTGGCCACGATCATGTTCCTGGTCCTGCTCGGGATCACCGTCTATCAGGTGCGGATCATGGATCGCGGTGAGGTCCGGTGATCGCGGACACCGTGCGCGATCAGCGCAGCACGGAGGTGCCGGTGACAGCAGACGCGGCCCGTGACCATCGACGCCGGGAGGCGCTCGTGACGGCTCTGGGGTACGCCGCGATGGTGGCGGTGCTGGTCATGGTGGCCCTGCCGCTGTACTGGATCGTGATGACGTCCTTCAAGGATCGTCCGGACGTTTACACCCTGCCGGTGACCTGGTGGCCCGGCACCTTTCATCCCGAGAACTACTCCGAGGCCACCACCTCGGTGCCGTTCTGGACGTTCCTGCGGAACTCGGTGATCATCACCGGGGTGCTGGCCGTCGTGAAGTTCGCGCTCGGCGTGTTCAGCGCCTACGGGCTGGTGTTCCTGCGGTTCCCGGGCAAGAACCTCGTGTTCCTCGGCATCATCGCCGCGTTGATGGTGCCCAACCAGATTACGGTCATCTCCAACTACGCACTCGTCGCCGAATGGGGCTGGCGGAACAGCTTTCACGGCATCATCGTTCCGCTCGCCGGGGTCGCGTTCGGAACGTTCCTGATGCGCAACCACTTCCTGTCGATACCCACCGAGATCATCGAGGCCGCCCGGATGGACGGCGCAGGCCACTTCCGGCTGCTGTGGCGGGTGGTCCTGCCGGTGTCGGGCCCCACCATGGTGGCGTTCGCGATCATCACCGTCGTCACCGAGTGGAACGAATACCTGTGGCCGTTCCTGATGGCCGACGACGCCTCCGTCGCGCCGCTGCCGATCGGGCTGACCCAACTCCAGAACAACGACGGGCTCACCAACTGGGGCCCGGTCATGGCGGGAACGGTACTCACGATGCTGCCGATTCTCGCGGTTTTCCTTGTGCTGCAACGGCACATGATCAAGGGCCTCACATCGGGTGCGGTCAAGGGATAGCGGAGAACGAGGAGAGACATGAATCGGATGAACCGTCGAGGATTCCTCGGGCTGGCCGGCGCGGTGGCCGCCGGTGCCGCGCTGACGGCCTGCGCCGGGTCGGGGTCGGGCTCGTCGGCGGCGTCCGGTGCGGCCGGCGACGCGAACACCATCACGTTCTGGTCCAACCACCCCGGCAAATCGCAGGACGTCGAACGTGAACTGATCAACCGGTTCCAGGCGAAACACCCCGACCTCACCGTGAACCTCGTCGACGGCGGAAAGAACTACGAGGAGGTGTCGCAGAAGTTCAACGCGGCCCTGTCGGGCGGCGAACTGCCCGACGTCGTGGTCCTATCGGACGTCTGGTGGTTCAACTACGCGCTGACCGGTGCCATCGAACCGCTCGACGGACTGTTCGGCACGGTCGGCGTCGACTCCTCCGACTACGTCGACTCGCTGCTCGCCGACTACCTGTTCGAGGGCACGCACTACGCCCTCCCGTATGCGCGGTCGACGCCGCTGTTCTACTACAACAAGCAGGTGTGGGCGCAGGCCGGCCTGCCCGATCGCGGGCCCGCCACCTGGCAGGAGTTCGACGAGTGGGGTCCCGAACTGCAGCGGGTGATGGGCGGCGGCAAGCTGGCCCACGGCTGGGGTGACGCCAAGAACTACCTGGGCTGGACGTTCGAGGGACCGGTCTGGACGTTCGGCGGGGCGTACTCGGACCAGTGGGACCTGAAGTTCGGCGACGAGACAACGCTCGCCGCGGGGACGTTCCTGAAGGACATGATCCACACGAAGAAGTACGCGGCGGTGTCGAGCGACATCGCCAACGAGTTCGGTGCGGGCATCCTCGCGTCGACCATCGCCTCGACCGGTGACCTGTCGGGAATCACCAAGTCGGCCGCGTTCGACTTCGGCACCGCGTTCCTCCCCGCGTCGGGCGCCCCGGGCTGCCCGACCGGCGGCGCGGGCCTCGCGATTCCGGCGCGGATCTCCGACGAGCGCAAGAAGAACGCGCTGACGTTCATCGACTTCGTGACGAACGGTGAGAACACCGCGTACTTCTCCCAGAACGTCGGGTACATGCCCGTCCGCAAGTCCGCTGTCGAGGACCCGGGCATGAAGGCGTACCTCGACGCGAACCCCAACGCGCGCACCGCCGTCGACCAGCTCGCGAAGACCCGGTCGCAGGACTACGCCCGTGTGTTCGTGCCCGGCGGCGACCAGATCATCGGCACCGGACTCGAACAGATCGCGCTGCAGAACGCGGACGTGGCGACGACGTTCGCCGGCGTCGGGACGCAACTCCAGCAGATCATCGACCGCCAGATCACACCCAAGCTGCCCCAGTAGGAGGAGAAGGAACATCCATGGCCCACGTGCAGTTCGCAGGCGTCACCCACCGCTATTCCGGAGCCGATCGACCCGCGGTCGATCGGCTGGACCTCGACATCGCGGACGGCGAGTTCCTCGTCCTGGTGGGTCCGTCCGGGTGCGGTAAGTCGACCAGCCTGCGGATGCTGGCCGGCCTCGAAGCCGTCGAGGCGGGCCGCATCGAGATCGGCGGCACCGACGTCACCGCGCTGCCACCCCGGGCGCGGGACGTGGCCATGGTGTTCCAGAGTTACGCGCTCTACCCGAACATGACCGTCGCCGACAACATGGGTTTCGCGCTCCGCAACGCCGGCGTCGGGAAGGTGGAACGCACCGCCCGGGTGCTGGAAGCGGCGCGGATCCTCGAACTCGAACCGCTGCTGGATCGCAAACCGGCGAAACTGTCCGGCGGGCAACGTCAACGGGTCGCGATGGGCCGGGCGATCGTGCGGCACCCGAAGGTGTTCTGCATGGACGAACCGCTGAGCAACCTCGACGCCAAGCTGCGGGTGAGCACCCGCTCGCAGATCGCGGGCCTGCAGCGCAGGCTCGGTACGACCACCGTGTACGTCACCCACGACCAGGTGGAGGCCATGACGATGGGTGACCGGGTTGCGGTGATGCAGGGCGGGCGCCTCCAGCAGGTCGCCCGGCCCCGCGATCTCTACGACAACCCGGTCAACACGTTCGTCGCCGGGTTCATCGGCTCACCCGGGATGAACCTCATGGACACCCCGATCCGCGACGGCGTCGCCGAACTGGGCGACCTGCGTATTCCCGTGCCGCGCTCGGCGATCGGGGACGGTTCCGTGATCGTCGGGGTGCGCCCGGAGTCGTGGACACTGGTGGGGTCGTGGCGCAAGGACTCGTACACGGTCGAAACCGACCAGCTCGAGGAACTCGGGGCGGAGTCCTTCGTGTACGCGTCCGGCACATCCGGGAAGGTGGTGGTGCGGGTGGACCGCACGCGCACCGTCGCCGCGGGGGAGAGGGTGCACCTGCAGCCGAAACCCGGCGAGGTGTACTTCTTCTCCGCGGCGACGGGTGACCGTCTGCGGTAGTCGCTACCAGATCTTGACGCGCTCCTGCGGATCCAGATACAGGGCGTCACCCGGCTGGACGTCGAACGCGTCGTGGAACGTGTCGAGGTTGCGGACCACGCCGTTGCAGCGGAACTCCGGCGGCGAGTGCGGGTCGACGGCCAGCCGGCGGAGCGCCTCGGCGTCCCGGGCCTTGGTGCGCCACACCTGCGCCCAGCCGAAGAACACCCGCTGGAGACCGGTGAGGCCGTCGAGAACCTCGGGCTCGGCCCCTTCCGCGGCGATCCGGTACGCCGCGATGGCGATGGACAGGCCACCGAGGTCGCCGATGTTCTCACCGATGGTGAACTCACCGTTCACGGTGTGGCCGGGCAGCGCCTTCGGCTCGAACTCGTTGTACTGCTCGATCAGCGCCTTCGTGCGCTTGCCGAACTCGGTCCGGTCGTCGTCGGTCCACCAGTCGACCATGTTGCCGTCGCCGTCGTACTTGGCGCCCTGATCGTCGAAGCCGTGGCCGATCTCGTGACCGATGACGGCACCGATTCCGCCGTAGTTGGCGGCGTCGTCGGCTGCGGCGTCGAAAAACGGCGGCTGCAGAATGGCTGCGGGAAAGACGATTTCGTTCATGCCCGGGTTGTAGTAGGCGTTGACCGTCTGGGGTGTCATGAACCACTCGTCGCGGTCGACGGGGCCACCGAGCTTCGCGAGGTCGCGGTCGTACTCCGCCGCGTAGCCGCTGCGGTAGTTGCCGACCAGGTCGTCGCGGGAGATGGTGACGGCCGAGTAGTCGCGCCACTTGTCGGGGTAGCCGATCTTGGGCGTGAACTTCTCCAGCTTGCGCAGCGCCGCCTGCCGCGTTTCGGGGCTCATCCAGTCCAGGTCGGAGATGTTGCGCCGGTACGCCTCCTGCAGGTTGGCGACCAGTTCCTGCATGCGGGCCTTCGCGTCGGCCGGGAAGTGGCGTTCGACGTAGAGCTTGCCGACGGCCTCGCCCAGCAGATCCTGCACCAGGGACACGCCGCGCTTCCAGCGCTCACGGATCTCCTCGGCGCCGGTCAGCGTCTTCCCGTAGAACGCGAAGTTCTCGTCGACCAGGGCCTGCGTGAGGTACGGGGCGCGGGAGCGGATGACGTTCCACGTCGCCCACGCCTTCCAGTCTTCGAGGTCCTCGGACGTCCACAGCTCGGTCAGGGTGGTGAGGAAGTCGGGCTGGCGGACCACGATCTCGGCGAACTGCTCGGACGTGCCGCCGAGTGCGCCGATCCACGCCGACCAGTCCAATCCGGCGGGCAGCTGGTCGAGGGTGAGCAGGTTGTAGCTCAGCTCGGCGTCTCGACGCTTCACGACGTCCCAATGACCGGCCGCGATCTTGGTTTCCAGGTCGAACACGCGCTGCGCGTCGTAGCCGACGCCGGCGAGGGCGAACATCTTCGCGATGTGCTTCACGTACGCCGCGCGGATCTCCGCGTAGTCGTCCTGGCGGTAGTACGACTCGTCGGGCAGGCCGATGCCCGACTGACTGAAGTGGACGAGGTAGCGCTCGGAGTTCTTCGCGTCCGTGTCGACGTAGTGACCGACGGCACCGCCGACCCCGGTGCGCTGCTGGCGGCCGATGACGGCGGCGAGCGCCGAGAGGTCGGCGGCCGAGGCCACGTCGGCGAGCTCACCGGCGATCGGTGCGAGCCCCGCGGCCTCGACCACGTCCGCGTCCATGAAGCTGCCGTACAGGTCGCCGATGCGCTGCGCGTCGGTCCCCGGCGCCGCGCCGGAGTCCGCCGCCTCCTCGATGATGGTCTGGACGTCGACCTCGGCCTTGTCGTACAGCGTGCGGAACGCGCCGTCGATCGCCCGGTCCGCGGGAATCTCGTAGTCGTCGATCCACTTGCCGTTCACGTGGACGAACAGGTCGTCCTGGGCGCGGGTGTCGTTGTCGAGGTGAGTGAGGTCGATGCCGGAGCGCTGAGCCGTGGTCATGCGTTCCATCCTTACACCGTTCCGCGCCGGGAGGTCCACCACTGCGCTCAGGGCGAAACAAACTGCTCGGCGACGGTCAGCAGGCCGGCGTCGTCGTAGATGCTGTCGGTGGAGTTGTTCACGTTGTTCTCGCGTCCGGTGTGGTCGGAGTACGGCGCGGTCGCGTACACGTCGTCGAGCAGGGCCTCGTCGAAGAACAGCTGGGTGGTGAGCAACGCCTTCTTGTCGATGTGCACCTCGAGGTGGATGTAGGTGGTCCGGCTGATGTACCAGCCGGGGAAGACCGTGGTGAACTGGGCGATGCCGTACGCGTCCGTGGTCTGGGCGCCGCGCAGGTAGGTGCCGTCGTTCGTGAGGTCCTGCAGCCGCAGTGCGAGCTCGGCGCTCGTCGTCGTGGCGCACGAACCTGCACGCAGCGTGCCGTCCGGCTGTGAACTTGCCGGAAACTCAGCCGCCGAGGCGGGCGTGCATCTCCCAGACGAGGACCTCGGCGCCGGAGTGCGAGGAGACCTGCTGGCCACCGGAGGCGCTCAGCCGGACGGCGTCGCCCTCGTACAGGGTGCCGACGCCCTCCATCTCGGCGGTGCCCCGGGCGACGAAGACGTGGAGGAACGGCGCCTCGGGAAGTGTCACCGGTGCGCCGGGGAAGAGTCGCGCGACATGAAGGGCCGCGTGCTTGTTGTTGATCCGGATCGCCGAATTGTCCTTGTATTCCGGCATTCCGGACGCAACAGGCACCAGCCCGCCCTCGAGGATCTCGTCCTCGATCTCGAGTTGTTCGTAACTCGGAGTGAGGCCGGCTTCGTCGGGTACCACCCACATCTGGACGAAATGCACCGGCTCGTGGTGCTGGTCACCCTCGAGGCGCCAGCTGTCGTTCTTTTCTGAATGCATGATGCCCTTGCCTGCGCTCATGCGTTGCGCAAGGCCGGGATAGATGATGCCGGAGTGGCCGATCGAATCCTGATGCACGAGCGAGCCGCGCAGCACCCACGTGACGATCTCCATGTCCTTGTGCGGATGCGTGTCGAATCCCTGACCGGGGAGCACGGTGTCGTCGTTGTTCACGAGGAGCAGCCCGTGGTGCGTGTTGTCGGGGTCGTAGTGCTGGCCGAAGGAGAACGAATGTTTCGAATCCAACCAGGAAATCTTGGTTTTCAGCCGATCGCCGGCACGATGAACATAGACGTGAGGTGTGGTGACTGCTGGCATATCGGTCCTCCTTCGGGTGGTACCCGGTCCAGAGTACGAGGTGCCGGCTGCAGGTACTCGCAAGACGGTGTCGATTGTGCATCGAATTCATCGCCTGCCGGCAGCGGTGGAGGGCCCGCATCGAAGGCGAAATGAGGTTGCGCAGTGCGACATTGGAGTACTGAGCGCTCGTAAGGCGGTGTTCGGCAACAGCTTTCGCCGACGGCGAGAAGAGCGTGAAAGACGGGCGTCCAGTTCGTGCCGCCGCGAATGCCCGCTTCGGCCGGGCCCGCGGCGTACAGTTCGAATTGTGCGTCCGGAAGTCGCAGGATTTGCGGCACGTTCGCACACAGCGGAAGGAGCGTGATGAAGGCGAATTCGGATCGACACGATCAGCACCTCCCCGAGCACCAGCGGATCGCAGACCTCGTCGACGACATGGAAGACCGGCTGGTGGCCGAGCGTGAGGCGAAGGGAATCGCGGGAAACGCGTCCGAGCGGAAGCAGGCGGAACAGCTCGAGCCCGACGATCAGGCTCCCGAGTAACGCCTGTGAGTACTTGTCAACCGCGGGCGGTTGACAAGTACTCACGGGTGGGTCACTCGAAGAAGCGGTACACGGCCTCGACGACTACCGCGGGACGCTCGCTGCCCTCGAGTTCGATCTGTCCGGCGACGGTCACCTGGACGCCGCCCTTGGGCAGTTCCTCGACGGACTGCAGCGTCGCGTTGAGGCGGACGCGTCCTTCCGCGGGCACGGGGTTGGTGAATCGGACCTTGTTGAGACCGTAATTGACGGCCATGGTGACGCTGTCGACGGTCAGTACCTCGTCCCACATGGGGATGATCAGCGACAACGTGAGGTAGCCGTGGGCGATGGGCCCGCCGAACGGGCTCTCCGCCGTGGCGCGCTCGGGGTCGACGTGAATCCACTGGTGATCGTCGGTGGCGTCGGCGAACGTGTTGATCCGCTGCTGGGGGATGTCGATCCACGAGCTGGTGCCCAGCGACTGGCCCTCGAGCGCGGCGAGGTCGGCCAGGGTGGCGACGCGGGTGGTGGTTGCGGTGGTCACGCTAAGTCTCCTGGTGGTTCGGTGGGGCCGGGTCAGTGCTTGATGCCGAGAACGCGCAGCGCGTTCTGCTTGAAGATCAGGGGCGTGACCTCGGGTTTGATGTCGAGGTTCTCGAAGTCCTTCATCCAGCGGTCGACCTGGATGACGGGGAAGTCGGAGCCGAACAGCACCTTGCCGCGGAGCATGCTGTTGGCGGCCTTGACCAGCTGCGGCGGGAAGTACTTCGGTGACCACCCGGACAGGTCGATGAAGACGTTGGCCTTGTGGGTGGCGATGGAGATCTGCGAGTCGACCCACGGCACCGACGGGTGGGCCATGATCACGGTGAGGTCGGGGAAGTCGGCGGCGACGTCGTCGAGCAGCATCGGGTCGGAGTAGCGCAGTTTGATGCCGTGGCCGCCGGGCAGCCCGGCGCCGATCCCGGTCTGACCGGTGTGGAACAGGGCGGGGACCCCGGCCTCGGTGATGGCCTCGTAGAGCGGGTAGAACTGCCGGTCGTTGGGTTCGAATCCCTGCATGCTGGGGTGGAACTTGAACCCCTTCACACCGTATTCGTCGACGAGCCGGTGCACGCGCCGCACGGCGGCCTTGCCCTGCCAGGGGTCGACGGATCCGAACGGGATCAGGACGTCGTTGTGGCGGGCCGCGCCCTCGGCGATCTCCTCGACCGAGTTGGCGGCGTGTCCGCTGGCCGAGGCCGCGTCGACGGTGAACACGACCGCGGCCATGTTGCGGGAGCGGTAGTGGTCGGCGATCGCGTCGATGGACGGGGTGCGTTCCTCGCCGGACTTGAAGTACTTCTCCGAGGCGGCCATCAGTTCGTCGTCGAGGGACCGGTGCCCGCAGCCGTCGATCTCGACGTGGGTGTGGATGTCGATGGCGTCGATCTTGTCGAAGTCGATGCCGTATTCGTAGCGGCTCATTTCGCCATCAGCTCCTCGGGGAACTCCTCGCCGACGGACTGGACGGCGTCGCCGAACGTGCCGGCCCACTGGGCAGCGATGTCGTCGGCCGACCAGCCACCGTCGTGGTACTCGACCGCGGTCAGGTCGGGGTGCGACCACAGCGCGAGGCGGTCGCCACCGACGGCGAAGGCCTGGCCGGTGATCTCGGCTGCCGCGTCGGACGCGAGGAACGAGATGATGCCTGCGGCGTCCTCGGGGGTGCCCAGGCCCACCTCGCGGCGGATGATGTCGGGGAGCGGCTCGCCGTTCTTCATGCCCTCGATGTAGGGGGCGAGGAACGGGACGGTCTCGGTCATCGCGGTCGCGGCGACGGGGCAGACGGCGTTGGCGGTGATGCCCGCGCGCTGTAGTTCCATCGCCCAGGTGCGGACCATGCCGACGATGCCGGACTTGGCGCCCGAGTAGTTGGTCTGCCCAAAGTTGCCGCGCTGGCCGGCGGGGGACCCGATGCAGATGATGCGACCACCGTCGCCCTGCTCGCGGAACTTCAGGACGGCTTCGCGGACGCAGGTGAACGTGCCGCGCAGGTGCACATTGATGACGGCGTCGAAGTCGTCGTCGGTCATCTTCCACAGCACCTTGTCGCGAAGGATGCCGGCATTGGTGACCATGACGTCGAGGCGTCCGAATGCGTCGACCGCGCCGGCGACCAGCTTCTGGGCGGTTTCGGTGCTGCCGACCGGGGCGACGACGGCGACGGCCCGGCCGCCCGCGGCGGTGATCTCGGCGACGGCGGCGTCGGCGGTGGCCTGGTTGACGTCGTTGATCACGACCGCGGCGCCGTGCCGCACCAGGTCCTTGGCGTAGGCCAGTCCGAGGCCCTGTCCGCTGCCGGTGACTACGGCGACTTTGTTGCTGAGGTCCATGTCGTGATTCTCCTAAGGTCGTGTTCGCTGGATCACACGTAATCATTGATGATTGAGAATGTCAATGATTAAGATCTGCTACTCTACCGACAATCGTCAGAAGGGGGTCGTCGCATGGCAGAGTCGCAGGCGTTATCGGACGACATCGGGTTCCTGCTCTCGCGCGTCGGCGGAATGGTGCTGGGCGCGGTCAACAAGGCCCTCGTTCCCACCGGGCTGCGGGTGCGTTCCTACTCGGTCCTGGTCCTCGCGTGTGAGCAGGCCGAGGGCGTCAACCAGCGCGGGGTGGCCGCCACCATGGGTCTCGACCCCAGTCAGATCGTGGGCCTGGTCGACGAACTCGAGGAACGCGGACTCGTCGTGCGCACCCTCGACCCCTCGGATCGCCGCAACAAACTGATCGCGGCCACCGACGAGGGACGCCGGCTCCGCGACGACGCCAAGGCACGTGTCGACGCGGCCCACGGACGCTACTTCGAGGGCATCCCCGACACGGTGGTGAACCAGATGCGGGACACGTTGCAGAGCATCGCCTTTCCCGCCTTCGTCGAGTAGGGCGCGATGACCGAGCTCCTCGCCCCGGCCCCGCCCGGGATGTCGTTCCTCGCCACGTTCGTCGTGGAGGTTGCCGAGCCGGTGGAGATCGGATCCACGCCCGAGGGAACACGTCGCATCATCCCCATCCTCGGTGGCCGGGTCGAGGGCCCCGAGCTGCGGGGCACCGTGCTGCCGGTCGGGGCGGACTTCCAGCTGCTCAGCTCGTCCACGCTCACCGAACTCGAGGCCAAGTACGCCATCGAGACCGACGACGGCGACCGTATCTACGTCACCAACTTCGGGCTGCGCTCGGGTACCGCCGAAGACATCGCCCGACTGGTCGACGGCGAGGCCGTGCCGCCCGAGCGCATCTACTTCCGCTGCACCCCACGGCTCACCGCCGCCGAGGGCCGGTGGTCGTGGCTGCGCTCGCGGATCCTCGTCGGCACCGGCGAACGCCTCCCCGGCGAGGTGCGTCTCACGGTGTTCGTGGTGGACTGACCGGCCGTGGAGATCCGCTGGATGAAGTCGTTCGTCGCGGTCGCCGAGGAACTCAACTACGGCCGGGCGGCCGAGGTGCTGCACATCGCGCAACCGGCCGTGAGTCAGCAAGTGCAGCAACTCGAGAAGCGCCTCGGCGTGAAACTGTTCGACCGCACCACGCGATCGGTCCGGCTCACCGCGGCGGGGGAGCGCTTCCTGCAGCCGTGCAAGGACGCGCTCGCCGGAATCGACCGCGCCGTCGATGCCGCGGTGATCGCGGATCCGGCGGTCGAGGGTCGCGTCCGGGTCGGGTTCAGCGGCGCCTACGGGCAGACCGAATTGTCTTCTCTGGCACGGTCGGTGCGCCGTCGGTACCCGCTGATCGATCTCGTCCTCGAGGGGGCGACGGTCAGTGGGCAGATCCTCGACGAAATCTGGGAGGGGCAACTCGACCTCGGGATCGTCTCGGACGCGGTGTCCCACCCCCATGTGCTCACGCGGCAGATCTCGGTGGAGTACCTCAGTGCGCTGCTCCCGAGCGATCACCCACTCGCCGCACGGGAGTCGATCGACCTCGCCGAACTGCGCGACGAAACCTTCGTCGCGAATCCCGCCGCCACCGGATCCACGCTCCGCCGCGATCTGCTCGCCGCGTGCCGGGATGTCGGGTTCACGCCGAACATCGTGCAGGAGACCACCGACGGCATCGTGCTGACCGCCCTCGTCGCGGCCGGGGTCGGTGTGGCGCTCGTGCCGGGTGACGTCCAGACGTATCCCAATCGGGTGGTGCTCGTTCCCCTCGACGCCGGCCGATACGAAGTCCGGGCCGCGCTGGCCTGGTCGGACCGTCCCGTATCGCCCGTCGTGCAGACGGTTCTCGACCTCGCCGCCGACGTGCTGCCGTCGTCGGACGCCGCCCCCGACGAGCAATAACGATCGCTTATCAATCGGTGCCGATACTGCTCTTGGACGGTGATCGGTTTCTTTGGCAGAGTCTCCCTCGGCGGCAGCGGATGTGACCTGGACAACTCCGATCCCCGGTGCCGCACCCGCCTCGAGGCCTCTCCGAACTCCCGGATGCCCTTCACATTCAGGTAGGAACCACATGACTTCCACATTCGACGGCCGCGACATACGCGCCGACACGAGCGTCCGGTCGCCCCACGCGCGCCGGGCAGCCCTGGCCTCCTTCGTGGGCAGCACACTCGAGTACTACGACTTCTTCATCTACGCCTCCTTCTCCGCGCTCGCGTTCAACACCCTGTTCTTCCCAGATCTCGGTTCATTCTGGGGGACCATCGTGTCGATGGCGACCATCGGGATCGGGTACGTCGTCCGGCCTCTCGCAGCCCTCGTCTTCGGCCACTTCGGGGACACCCTCGGCCGTAAGCGGATGCTGGTGGTGACGCTCGTGATGATGGGCGTGGCCACGTCGCTCATCGGCTGCCTGCCGACGTACGGAGCGATCGGCGTCGCGGCGCCGATCCTGCTGGTGCTGCTCCGGGCCGTCCAAGGTGCGTCGGCGGCGGGCGAGTCGGCGGGAGCCGCGTCCCTGGCGCTCGAACACGCACCCGCCGATCGCCGGGCGCTTGCGGCGAGCTGGGTGAACACCGGTGCCGCCGCGGGAATGCTGCTGGCATCGCTGGTCGTCCTCGTGTTCTCCGGACTGCCCGAGGACGCCTTCCTCAGCTGGGGATGGCGTATCCCGTTCCTGCTCAGCATCTTCGTCGCACTCGCCGGGCTCGTCATCCGCCGGATGCTGCCCGAGAGCGAGGTGTTCGAGGAGGCCGTGTCGACCGACGAACCCAAGGAAATGCCGGCGAAGGTGATCTTCCGCGACCACTGGCCGAGCGTGCTGCGGGTCGTGGGTTGCGGCCTGTTCGCGGTGGTCTCCACCATCTTCAGCGCCTTCGCCCTGTCGTGGGGCACCCACGAGGCCGGTGTGTCCCGGACCGTCATGGTCGGCGCGACCGTGCTCACCGCCGCACTCGCGCTCGTGGCCCAGCCCGCCGCGGGGATCCTCGCCGACCGGATCGGACGCAAGCCGATCTTCATCACCGGCAATCTCGTCTGCGCCGTCGCCATCTCCGGATTCTTCTGGGCGGTCAGCCAGCGTTCGACGGCCCTGATCCTGATCACCGCGTGCGTCGTGATGGTGGCCGGCTACTCGCTCGTCAACGCCGTCGGTCCCGCGCTGTACGCCGAGATGTTCGAGACGCGCATCCGGTATTCGGGCATGGCGATCTCCGGGCAGCTGGCGTTGGTGGCCACCGGATTCGCCCCCACCATCGCCGCGGCGCTCGTCCGGCCCGGACCGAACGGCTGGATTCCGGTGGCCGTGTTCACCGCGTGCTGCTGCCTGGTCAGCGCGCTCACCACGCTCACGGTCCGGGAAACCTACCGGACCAGCACCACCGACCTCGGCAAATGACCGCACTCCCGTCGAAAGTGACCGAACCTGTGAAACACGATGTACTGATCGAGAACGACGTCGAGGCGACGATGCGGGACGGGGTGGTTCTGCGCTCGACCGTGTACCGCCCGAACGGATCCGGACGCTTCCCGGTTCTGCTCACCCGCACCCCGTACGGCCGCGACCTGTCCGTGAACTCGGGCTACCTCAACCCCGCTACCGTCGCGGCCACCGGATTCGTCGTCATCATGCAGGACGTCCGCGGCAGATTCGGCTCGGACGGCGAGTTCGTGCCGTCCGAGAACGAAGGTCCGGACGGTTACGACACGGTGCAGTGGGCCGCCGAACTGCCGTATTCGACCGGCGCCGTGGGCATGTGGGGGCGGTCGTACTTCGCCGAAACCCAGTGGCGTGCAGCCCAGGAGAAGCCGCCGGCCCTGCGCGGCATCGCCCCGGGCATCTCCGCAGGCGGCAACGCGCGGTCCGGTGGACTCGTGCGCGGCGGCGCGGTGGAATTCGGTGCCCGGCTCGGGTGGGGGCACTACTCGGCCGGACCGGCCGAGATCGCGAAACTGTCCCGGACCGATCCCGTCCGCGCGGAACGTGAGTGGGCGTCGTGGGCGCGGATCGACCGGGCGATGTCCGAGGACACGTTCTTGGACATCCTGCCCGTCCGCGACATGGCCGTGGACGCCCCGGCGTTCTTCGCGTCGCCGATCGTCGAATCGCTGGGATTCCCGATCGATCACCCCACCCGCGACCTGTGGGACAGCGCGAGCGACCGGGCCGTCGACCTCCCCTCGCTGCACATCGGGGGGTGGTACGACATCTTCGTGAACAGCACCCTCGACCAGTACTTCGGCCAACTGGCGCACGGTGATTCCGGTGCGGCCCCCGCGCCGTACCTGATCGTGGGCCCGTGGAGTCACACCAACTTCTCCGGGCTCGGTGGCTCGGTGGTGTTCGGCAGTCCCGCGAACCAGGCGGTGCTCGACTCGGGGCAGGACCTGTCGTCGGTTCACGCGCAGTGGTACGCGTCGGTGCTCGGCGACGAGGAACCCGCCATGCCCCGGGTCCGGATCTTCGTGATGGGCGAGAACCGGTGGCGGACGTACGACCGCTTCCCGGAACCCGCGCGCACCGCCGAATTCTTCCTGGCTCCCGGCGGAACCCTCGTCGCGGAAGCGGAGCGGACCGACGGGTGCGTCGACTACGACTACGACCCGGCGGATCCGGTGCCGACGGTCGGTGGGGCGACGATGATGCCGGGAACGTTCGCGCCCGGCGCACTGGAACAGAGCCGCGTCGAATCCCGCGACGACGTCCTCGTGTTCACCGGTGAGGCACTCACCGAGCCGTTGACGGTGATCGGCCGGGTGTCCGCGACACTGTTCGCGTCGTCCAGTGCGGTCGACACCGATTTCGTCGTGCGACTGTGCCGGGTGACCGCGGACGGCACGTCGATCACGCTCACCGACGGCATGGTGCGGGCCCGCTACCGCGACTCCTACCGGACGCCCGGGACGTACACGTCCGCCGAACCGAGCCCGCTCGTGCCCGGGGAGGTGTACGAGTACGCGATCGACCTGTGGTCCACGGCCGTCACCTTCCAGCCCGGCGAGCGGATCCGGGTCCACGTGACGTCCAGCAACCATCCCCGCTGGGACCGCAACCTGAACACCGGCGAATCTGCCTACGAATCCTCGGAATTCGTGGTCGCCCACCAGACCGTGCACACGGGGGAGCGGTACCCCAGCCGCGTGTCGCTCTCCGTGGTGCGCTGACGCGCCCGTGAGTACTTATTAACCGCGGGTGGTTAACAAGTACTCACAGGGGGCGAGGGTCGTACTGGATATAGCGGCGCACCTCGCGCGCCCGCTCCGCTCCGGCGAAGCGGGCGACGAGGTGCAGTGCCATGTCGATACCCGCGGAGACACCGGCCGACGTGATCACGTCGCCGTCGTCGACGAATCGATCGTCCGGGCGCACGTCGATGGTCGGATCGATCTCCGCCAGCAACGCCAACGACGCCCAATGCGTCGTAGCCGGCCTGTCTTTCAGCAGGCCGGCTTTCGCGTAGACCAGGGAACCCGTGCACACGCTGGTCATCAACGGAACGACGGCGCGCTGGCGGCGCACCCAGTCGAGATGGGCGTCGTCGAGCAGTTGTGGCCGCGTGCCCTGACCGCCGGGATGGAGCAGCACGTCGAGGGGCGGCGCGTCGGCGTGGGAATGATGAGCGCCCAGGACGAGGCCCTTGGCGCACTGCACACTCCCGCCCGACGCGGAGAGGCAGGACACGGTGTATCCGTCGTCCGGGTACATGCGCGTCCACGCGGACAGCACCTCCCACGGCCCGACGGCGTCCAACTCCTCGACGCCGTCGAACAACACGATCCCGATGTGCTTCATTCCATAATGCAAGCACGCTCGTGAGTACTTGTTAACCGCCCGCGGTTAAGAAGTACTCACAGGCTGCGAAGCGGCAAGCTTGCGCAGGTCAGGTTTGCGGATCTTGCCGGTGGCGGTGCGGGGGAGTGCCTCCGCGATCTGGATGAACGTGGGAATCTTGAAGCCCGCGAGCTTTTCTCGCAGCCGGACGCGCACCGTCTCCTCGTCGAGGGTCGTGCCGTCGGCGGCGACGACGAAGGCCATACCGGTCTCACCCCACTTCTCGTGGGGGACGCCGATCACCGCCGCCTCCCGGATGCCCTCCAGTCTCAGCAGTGCCGCCTCGACCTCGGCGGGGTAGACGTTCTCGCCGCCCGAGATGTACATGTCCTTGTAGCGGTCGCAGATGAAGAGGAAACCTTCGTCGTCGAAGTAGCCGGCGTCGCCGGTGTGCAGCCAGCCGTCGACGATCGTGCGGGCGGTCGCCTCGGGCTGATTCAGGTAGCCGAGCATCACGTTCGGGCCCTTGGCGACGATCTCGCCGATCTCGTGCGGTTCGGCGCTCGACCCGTCCGGACGCACGACGTCGACGTCGGTGAAGAACGTCCGTTTGCCGGCGGACCCGATCTTGGTGCGCACGTCCGCGCTCGACAGCATGGTCACCGACGGCGCGGTCTCCGTCAGGCCGTACGCCTGCGTGATCGCGACGTCCCGGTCCTGCCACGGGGAGATCAACGCTTCGGGTAGCGGAGCCCCGGCGACGCAGATGGCCCGCAGACTGGACACGTCGGCGTCCGCGAACCGGGGGTGGTGCCAGAGTTCCTGGATCATCGTGGGGACCGCGAAGAACGTGGTGATGCGTTCCTTCTCGATCGTGTCGAGGACGACGCCGGCATCGAACTTGCGCAGCAGCACCACGGTGCCGCCGTTGAGCAGTGTCGGTGTGACGGCGCCGCCGATCCCGCCGATGTGGAACAGCGGCGCCACCGACAGCGTGCGTTCCTTCGACGTCATGTCCTGGGCGAGAAGCTGGTTCAGCGCGTTCCACAGCATGTTGCCGTGGCTGAGCATGACACCCTTCGGTGCTCCGGTGGTGCCCGACGAGTACATCAGCACGGACAGGTCGTCGAGGCCCACCTGCTCGTCGATGCGGGTGTCCGGCTGCCCGGCGCGCACGCCCTCGTACGTGTGGGTGGACCACGAGTTGCCCAGGCCGATCCAGGTGGTGACCGGGGTGTCCGACTTCGCCAGCTTCTGCGCGACGTCGGCCTGCTGATCGCCGAATATCACTGTGGTGCAGCGTGAATCGACGAGCACGTAGCGAGCTTCCTCGGCGGTGAGGCGTGCGTTGAGCGGGAGATACGTGGCACCGAGCAGCCCGGCCGCGAACATCACCTCGAGCGCCGCGGGGTCGTTGAAACCGAAGAAGCCGACGCAGTCACCCTTCTCGACGCCGAGGGCGCGCAGGCCGTGGGCGAGTCGGCGGGTCCGCAGGGCCATCTCCTCGTACGTGACGGCCCGTCCGTCGAAGACGAGCGCCTCGTTCTTCGGCGTCATGGTGATGCGGCGCTCGAGCCACGAGCCGATGCCTTCGTTGTCCATGGTGACTCCTCGTTCTCTTCGAAGCTACTCTCGAGCTTGTGGCGGGATGGGTGCGTCAGGCCGACGGGGTCTCGGCGCTCAGGTCGTTGTCCTTGCTCTCCTTCGTCGCGACGAGGAAGACGGCGCTGACCACGCACAGTGCGATGATGAACAACCCGACCGGGAGGATCGACTTGCCGGACGAGGCGAACAGCGACGCCAGGATGACGGGGGTGAATCCCGCGCCGATGAGGGTGGCCAGCTGGTATCCGAGCGACGCTCCGGTGTAGCGCGCCCGGGTGCCGAACTGCTCGGAGATGAACGCGGCCATCGGACCGTAGGTGGCCGAGTGGCAGAGGGTGTAGCCGACGAAGGCGAGCGCGACGAACGGGAACTGTCCCGTGCTGAGCAGCAGGAACAGTGGGTAGACGCTGAGGATCATCGCGCCGAGTCCCGCGAGCATGACCGGGCGGCGGCCGATCCGGTCGGACAGTCGCGCAGATCCGAGGACCAGGAAGATCGCACAGAACTGGCAGAAGGAGAACGCCAGCAGCGCGTCGGACCGCGGGGCGCCGCTCGACACGGCGTAGGTGATGGCGAACGTGGTGAATGCAGTCTGCATTCCGAAGCTCGCGATGCAGCTCATCGACGCCACGACGACCGCGCGGGGCCGCTTCAGGATGGTGACGATGGGCGGGGTGGTCTCCTTCTTCGCGGATTCCTTCAGCGCCGCCGTGAACAGCGGGCTCTCCGACACCTTGGACCGGATGAACAGGCCGAGAGCCAGCATGAATGCCGAGATCAGGAACGGGATGCGCCAGCCCCACGTCAGGAACTGCTCGTCGGGGAGAAGCGACACGGCCGCCAGCGCGAGCGTGCCGAGCAGCGCGCCGGTGGGGGCGCCCGCGTTGGTGAACGCCGCTGCGAATCCGCGCTTGCCGGATTCGGCGTGCTCGAGCGACATCAGCGCTGCGCCACCCCATTCGCCGCCGACGGCGAGTCCCTGGCAGACGCGGAGCAGTACGAGGATCACCGCGGCCCAGGACCCGATCATCTCCGGCGGCGGAATGAGCCCGATCGCGAACGACGCGATGCCCATGACGGTCATCGAGATCAGCAGCATGGCCTTGCGGCCGACGGTGTCCCCGAAGTGACCGAAGACGATTCCGCCCAGGGGGCGCGCGACGTAGCCGGCGGCGAACGTTCCCATCGATGCGATGCTCGCGGCCAGAGGGTCCAGATCGGCGAAGAACACCGGACCGAAGACGAGGGACGCTGCGGTGGCGTAGAGCAGGAAGTCGTAGAACTCGATGGTGCTGCCCAGGTAGCTCGACAGGATCACCCTGCGAACTTCCTTCTTGCGTTGGGTGGCCGACATGGTGCCGGCGGTGGCGGTGACCGTCATCGATACTCCTTGGCCGAGCGTGGGACAACAGAGCGGATCGCGCGTGTAGCGCGGATCACAATTAAACATTAATCATTGAAGTTGTCAATGGAAGAGATCGCCAACGCTTCGGCTGAATCGGACCCGTCAGGCACGCGTGAGCTTGCGCCCGATGATTTCCTTCATGATCTCGGTGGTGCCGGCGTAGATCGGCCCGCCGCGGCAGTCGAGGTAGTCCTGGGCGACGTCGTACTCGCGCATGTATCCGTAGCCGCCGTGCAGTTGAACCGCGCGCTGGACGACCCGCTGCTGCAGCTCGGTGATCCACCATTTGGCCATCGCCGCGGTCACCTCGTCGAGGGTGCCGTGTGCGGCGTCGAGGATGCAGCGGTCGGTGAAGCACTGCGCGATCTCGATCTCGGTGGCGAGTTCCGCGAGGTAGAAGCGGTTGGCCTGGAAGTCGGCCACCCTCTGGCTGAACGCGGTCCGATCGCAGCTGTACGTCAGGGCCTGGTCGAACGTGCGTCGCATCGACGCCATGGACGTGACGGCCACGCTGAGGCGCTCCTGGGGCAGATTGTCTCCCAGGTAGCCGAAGCCGTCGTTCAGTTCACCCAGGACGTTCTCGCGGGGGATGCGGACGTCGTCGAATACGAGCTCGGCGGTGTCCTGGGCGGTCAGGCCGACCTTGTGCAGCGGCCCGTTGCGGGTGAAGCCGGCCGTCCCGTCCTCGACCACCAGCAGGCTCACGCCCTTCTTGCCCGCTGCCGGATCCGTCTTGGCTACGACTATCACGAAGTCGGCGAGCATTCCGTTGCTGATGAAGATCTTGGTGCCGTTGAGGACCAGATCGTTCCCGTCGGGGAGGGCGGTCGTGGAGATCGCGGCCAGGTCGCTGCCCGCACCGGGCTCCGTCATGGCGATGGCACCGATCTTCTCGCCGGTGCACAAGGGCGTCAGGAACCGATGCTTCTGCTCCTCGTTCGCCAGCGAGACGAGGTAAGGGGTGACGAGGTCGTTGATGCCCGCCAGGCCCATCACCACGGCAGGGGCCCCGACGCGGCAGAGTTCTTCGATGACGATGGCGTTGAAACGGAAGTCGTCGATTCCGCCGCCGGCGAATCGCTCCTCGACATTGATCCCGAGGAGCCCGAGCTTGCCGGCCTGGCGGAAGACGTCCCGGTCGACCTGTCCCGCGTCGGCCCAGTCGCGAAGATGCGGGGCGACGTCACGTTCGGCGAACCGGCGCACCGTTTCCCGAAACGCATCGTGATCGGCGTCGAAAATGGTCCGTTCCAGTGCAACCGAAGACATGCGAGGTTCCTTTCGACGGCACGCGTGCGGCGCACGCATGCATACTCGAAAGGAACCTAACTATCAATCATTGATAATGTCAATGATTGATTATGTCGAACGGATGAGCGCCGACGTCAATACCAGTACTTCCGCCCGCCGACCGCGCGGCCCGTCGTGCCCAGCAGTAGCAGCACGAGGCCGATGACGAGAAGGATGATTCCAATCGTCGTGAGGATGGAAATCCCCGCGACGAGGCCGATGACGAGCAGGATGATCCCGAGAACGATCACGGTCTTCCCTCTTTCGGTTGACGGTCTGGAACTACTGACTCGGTTGCGGCACTTCACAATCGATCTTCGGGTTCACACCCGCGTAGTTGAGTGGTCCGGCGATCACGGTGACCGCGATCGTTCCGGCGCTGGCGCAATCGGCCGTCGTGTCCTTGAAGTAACCGCGCTGCCACACGGCAACGGCGCCGATGATCAGCCAAATGATCACGATGAGCGTCACGAGCCGTCCGATACGCATTTCCGACCTCCCGTGTGGGCACCGGCGCAAGGCCGATGCACGTGTCGTACTCGAACGCTATGTCCTCGAACGCTATGTCGACGACGTGTCGGTCGGCTTCGCGTGTGCTCCATGGGTATTCGTGGAGTCCGTGCCGGTGGGCCGACCGTTGGCAGGCCCTGCACCCGTGGTTCGGGCATCGGTGGCGCGAGCGTTCGTCGGCCCCGTTCCAGTGGTCCGAGCGTCGGTGGCTCTGGCGTCGTTCGGCGGAGTGTCCGTCGTCTTGACGTCGGGATCGAGCTCGTCGGCCCGCTGCCACTCGTGCTTCAGGTCGTCCCGAGACGTGGTCGCCGTGTTCTGGTGCGTTTGCGCGTCGACCTGCAGTCTCTTGGCCTCGGCCGCCTTGGCCTCTGCTTCCGCTTGAGCCCTTCTGGCGTCGGCCGCAGTCTCCTCCGCGATCGCCTCACGCTTCTCGACGACGGATGTCTGCTCCTGTGCCCTCGCGCGGATGCTGTCGGCCTCCTGGTGGCGGCGCTCGTTGCGCTTGCGTGATGCCGCAACGAGCAGCGCGATGACGGCGAGCACGACGACGATCGCGACGATGATCCAGATGATGGTCATGGTGTCCATTGGCTACTCCCAGCAGTCGTGTTGTTAAGGTACCCCGCACCGAAACCCGGCAAACAGACCGAGAGCCAATCGCAATCAACCGTCGGATTTCGGCACGACAGAGGGTGCGGGCGAATGAGGACATGGGGGCCGGCTACCTCCCAGACCGCAGCCTGTCTCTCGACCCCCGCGTCTCACCGATCGAGGGCGACCTGACGGCAGTGGCACCCGCCATCGTGTGCGGGGCCGGATGTGATCCCCTCCGAGATCACGCCCCCGCGTACGCCGCTGTGCTGGAGGCCGCCGGCGTGCCGGTTCGACTCCGGATCTCCCCGGGCATGCTGCACGGGTACTGGAGCACGGGCGTCGTGCCACGCGCCAACGAACTCGCGGACCAGCCGTGCGAAGAACTGGCGGAGTTGCACGCGCCGGAGCAGGCCGACATTCCACTACCGTGAACCGCATGAGCGAGTTGCTGGAACGTGACGGTGTGCGCGGACATCTCCATCACCCCGAGGGTGACGGGGTGGCGGGGCTGGTCCTGACGCATGGAGCGGGAAGTGACTGCGACACAAAGCTGTTGCGCGCCGTGACCGACGGGTTCGTGGAGCGGGGGGTCGTCGTGCTGCGGTTCGATCTCCCGTTCCGTCAGCGCCGCGCGTCGGGTCCGCCGCATCCGTCGAAGGCGGCGGAGGACCGGGACGGCATCGCGGCCGCGGTGGCCGTGATGCGGGAGCTGGTGACGGCGCCGGTGTGGGCCGGCGGGCACTCGTACGGCGGGCGGCAGGCGTCCATGTTCGCTTCGGAGCGACCGGGTCTCGTCGACGCCCTGTTGTTGCTGTCGTACCCGCTGCATCCGCCGGCCAAGCCGGAGAAGCTCCGCACCGAGCACCTGCCCGGTCTCCGCACCCCGTCCGTGGTGGTGCACGGTTCGAAGGACCCGTTCGCGAGCACCGACGAGATGCGGTCGGCGGTCGAACTGATCCCCGCACCGACGACGCTCGTCGAACTCGAGGGAGCCCGCCACGATCTGGCCCCGGACCGGTTCCCGGTGGTCGAACGCGCGGTCACAGCCATGCTCGACCTTCTGTAGGGCGGTCGGGGACGGCCACACGTGGTCGGTATGTTCGGTGAATGAGCAACGTGCAGACGGACGCGCCCCGCTGGTTCACCACGGCGTTGGCGTCGCCGGTCGACACCGGCCGGGTCGACGTCGCCGGTGCACAGGTTCACTACCGTGCGTGGGGGCCGTCGGGATCACCGGGAATCGTGCTCGTTCACGGCGGCGCCGCCCACAGCCGGTGGTGGGACCATGTGGCACCCATGCTGGCCACGGACCGTCGCGTCGTCGCCCTCGACCTCACCGGGCACGGCGACAGCGACCGGCGCGCGGAGTACGGCCTGGAGCAGTGGGCGGAAGAAGCCCTGGCGGTGGCGAAGCCGGCGGGTATCTCGGGGGCGCCGGTGTTCGTCGGGCACAGCATGGGCGGCATGGTGTCCTACGTGGCCGCGCAGCTGTTCGGCGAGGATCTGGCGGGTGTCGCGCTGATCGATTCGCCCGTCCTCGCCCGCACACCGGAGGAGGAAGAAGCGCGGAAGCAGCGTGCCTTCGGTCCGAAGAAGGTCTACCCGTCCAGGGCCGAGGCGCTCGAGCGGTTCCGGTTCGTCCCGCCGCAGGACACCGCGGTGCCCGCGGTCCTGCGGCACGTCGCCGAGAACTCGATGGAGGAGGTGGACGGCGGCTGGGCGTGGAAGTTCGACTCCGCGTTCTTCGCGCGTCACGGCAGCGATCACCTGGGCGGATCCGACCCACGCTGCCGGATCGCCTACTTCCGCGCCGAGAACGGCATCGTCACCGACACCATGATGGACGGCATGCGCCGCCGGTTCGGGCCCACTGCGGTGGTGGTCGAGATCCCCGACGCCGGACACCACGTGATGATCGACCAGCCGCTCGCGCTGGTCGTGGGTATCCGGACGGTGCTCGCGTCGTGGGACGTCGAAGATTCAGTGGCCGGGATGCCGGGCTGACTCAGTCGCCGGATCGGACGGCGGCGACGAACTGCTCGATCAGCGCCGCATCCTTCACACCACGCGAGGATTCGACACCGCTCGACACGTCGACACCCCACGCGCCGGTCGCGTCGACGGCAGCCCGCACGTTGCCCGGATGAAGTCCGCCGGCCAGGATCCACTCGCCGTCGGGTCGGCTCTGGTTCGCCCAGTCCCAGGGCACGCCTGCCCCGGCGGTCGCTCCGTCGACCAGGATGCGGTCGGCGCCGAAATCGCCCGACGTGTCACCGGCGACCACGGCACGGATCACGCCGAGCCCCGCCTCCCGCAACCGGGCCACGTCGTCGGCGGACTTCAGGTCGTGCATCTGAACGGTTCCGAGACCTGCGGTGGCGGCGACCTCGATCACCTCCGACACGGGACTCCCCTTGAACACGCCCACCGCGACGGTGTGACCGGTGACCCGGCGGACCAGCGGCGCGGCGTCCTCGGGGGAGATCCGGCGGACGCTGTCGGCGAACACGAACCCCACGGCGTCGACGCCGAGTCGCACGGCCAGATCGACGGAGGCCACGTCTCGCAGACCGCACACCTTGATGAATGTCACCCGCGCAATTTTACCGGTCGTTCCGAGTCGCCGACGTAGTGCGGGTTCGCGCTCTAGGCTTCGTGACGTGGAATGGCTCAGCGACCTCAGCGTGATCTCAGGGCCTCTGCCCTGGATCCTCACGGTGATCGGTGTGCTCGGCGGCGTGTGGCTGCTCGCCGCCCGCGCACCCTGGTACCCCAGGAAAGCGATTCCGATCTGCCTGGCCGTGTCGGTGGTGGTCACCGTCGTCCTGTACGTGATGGTCGAGAAGGTGCTCCGGCCGTTCCCAGATCCCATCGAGATTTCCATCTACGTGTGGATCGGTCTGGGGCTCTTCGCGATCGTCCTGCTCGTGCCGAGGATCCGCGCCGGCCGGACGGTGAAAGCCGCCGTCGTGTCGGTTCTCGCGGTATTCGCCGTCCTTCTCGCGTCCGCGACGCAGATCAACCTGGTGTTCGATGCCTATCCCACGGTGGGCACGGCATTCGGGGCGGAGCCGTTCGACCGGGTTCAGATGAACGACCTCGGCAGCACCACCGAGACCGTGGTGACGGGAACGCCTCTCGACGCGTCGTGGACCGCCCCGCCCGGAATGCCGAGCGAGGGGCGGGTCCTGACGGCGGGCGTTCCCGGGACGGCGTCGGGTTTCGCCGCCCGCGACGCCGAGATCTACCTCCCGCCCGCCTACTTCGCCAACCCACGCCCCCTGTTGCCGGTGCTCGTGATGCTGGCCGGTCAGCCCGGTTCGCCGGAGGACTGGTTCGCCGGAGGCAAGCTCGCCACCACGATGAACGAGTTCGCCGCGAAGCACGGGGGACTGGCCCCGATCGTGGTGGTGGCGGACGGCACCGGCTCGCAGATCGCGAACCCCCTGTGTGTCGATTCGAAGCTGGGCAACGTGGCCACGTATCTGGCGAAGGACGTTCCGTCCTGGGTGAAGTCGAACCTGCAGGTCAACCCGGACCCCAAGGCGTGGGCGATCGGCGGCCTCTCCTACGGCGGCACCTGTTCGCTCCAGATGGCCACCAACTATCCCGACGTGTACCCGACGTTCCTCGACATCTCGGGTCAGGAAGAACCCACGCTCGGCGACCACCAGCGCACCCTCGACGACGGATTCGGCGGTGACGAGGCGGCGTTCAAGCGGGTCAACCCGCTCGATCTGATGGCGTCGAAGCAGTACCCGGATTCGGCCGGGGTCTTCGTGATCGGCAGTGACGACGACGCATACAAGCCGGGTGCCCAGAAGGTCTATCAGGCCGCGAAGGACGCGGGCATGGACGTGCAGTACGTGGAAGTGCCGGGCGGGCACAGCTTCGCGGTGTGGTCTGCGGGACTGGAGAAGGAATTGCCTTGGCTGGCACAGCGGTTGGGGCTGATCGGCTCGTAGGTACTCGTCACGGCGGAGAGGGATGGCATGACGGCGGCAGCGCGGGTACTGCGGGTGGGTTCGGCGTTGCCCGACCCGCCGTTCGAATTCCGGGACGGTGGGGCTCCGGCGGGTTTCGATGTCGAGTTCACGCGGGCGGTCGCGCAGGTGCTCGGCGTCGAATGGTCGCTCGTCCCGTACCGGGGCACCGACTTCAACGGCATTTTCGACGCGCTGACGGACGGTGAATTCGACTGCATCGCCTCGGGAACCACCGTGACGCCGGAGCGGCGGGGGCGCGCGGATTTCTGCGCTCCGTACCTCGTGTCGGGTCAGTCCCTCGCCGTCGACACGTCGCGGCATCCCGGAGTGCGCGGGGTGGACGATCTGGGTGGTCTGACCGTCGGTGTCCAGCACGGCAACACCAGTCAGCCGATCGTGGAGAGGCTGGTCGCGGAGGGCCGCGCGGGTGCGATCCGGGTGTACGCCTACGACCGGATCGGCCAAGCCCTCGACGACCTGTCCTCGGGCGGGTGCGATGCCGTCATGAAACTCGCGCCGGTCCTCACCTGGCTCGTCCGGGACCGCCCGCACGTGGAAGTGGTCGAACGGGGAATCTCCCGCGAGGAGATCGCCGTCGCCGTCCGCACGGGTGATCACGCGCTGCGCGAAGGCATCGAGTCGGCGCAGCGCACCCTGGCCGCGGACGGCACCCTCGACCGGCTGAGGTCGAAGTGGCTCGGGATCGGTGAAACGAAAGGTGGCTCGGCATGATTCGATGTGTGCGGCTGTGGACCGGGGCGGACGATGCATCCCACGTCGAGTTGGGTTTCCTCGCCATGGACCCGGGGCGGAACGGCGATCTCTGCACCGCGGGTGTGGACGTGACCCACGTCAGCTTCGAGGAGACGACTTCGGGCGGATCCTTCGACTGGCACACCGCGCCGGTGCGGCAACTCGTGCTGACCCTCAGCGGCACCCTCGACTTCCGGACCCGCAACGGTGAGCAGTTCCGCCTCCGTGAGGGCGACGTCCTGCTGGCCGAGGACACCGCCGGGAGCGGGCACGAGTGGACGCTCGTCGGGACGGACCCGTGGCGTCGCGCGTACGTGGTGCTGGCCGAAGGGGCTCCGGTGCCGTTCCGAACGGGTGCGCCGTCCGGCACACCTGTCCAAGAATAGGAACGTGTTCTATATTTGCGGCAACCGTTTGTCTCTCAGTGACTGGAGTGCCCGGCATGTATGAGTGGTCAGATACCGACCTGATGTTCCGCGACGCGATCCGCGGCTTCATCGACAAGGAGATTCGACCGCACGTCGACAAGTTGGAGACCGGCGAGCTGCCTCCGTTCGACATCATCCGCAAACTCTTCGCCACCTTCGGCCTGGACGAGATGGCTCGTGACGCGCTGACGAAGTCGCTGGACCGCGAGCGAAGTGGGGACGCCGCGTCCGGCGCGAAGGAGGAGAAGTCCGGCGGCCTCGGCGGTGCGGGCAGCATGGGCGTCATCATGAACGCCGAACTGGCCGGCGTCAGCCTCGGACTCGTCGCCTCGCTCGGGGTCAGCCTCGGGCTGGCGGCGGGCACCATCCGCAGTCGCGGGACGCTGGCGCAGAAGGAGCGCTGGCTACCCGGACTGGTCACGTTCGAGAAGGTCGGAGCCTGGGCCATCACCGAGCCCGACTCCGGCTCGGACGCGTTCGGCGGCATGAAGTCGTACGTGCGCCGCGACGGCGACGACTACATCCTCAACGGGCAGAAGACGTTCATCACCAACGGCCCCTACGCCGACGTCATCATCGTCTACGCGAAGCTCGACGAGGGAGACTCGTCCGTCGACCGCCGGGACCGGAAGGTTCTCGCGTTCGTCCTCGACGCGGGCATGGAGGGGCTCACCCAGGGTGCGCCGTTCAAGAAGATGGGCATGAACTCCTCACCCACCGGGGAACTGTTCTTCGACAACGTGCGCCTCACCCGCGACCGTCTGCTCGGCGAGACCGAGGACGGCGGCAAGTCCGACGGCAAGTCGAGCGCGAAGGAGAGTTTCGCGGCCGAACGGATCGGCATCGCGTCGCTGTCGCTGGGCATCATCAACGAGTGTCACCGGCTGTGCGTCGACTACGCCAAGTCCCGAAAGTTGTGGGGTAAGGAGATCGCCCAGTTCCAGCTCATCCAGCTCAAGCTCGCGGAGATGGAAATCGCCCGCATCAACGTGCAGAACATGGTCTTCAACGCCATCGAGCGCACCGCGGCGGGCGATCAGGTGAGCCTCGCGGAGGCGTCGGCGATGAAGCTCTACTCCTCGCGGGCGGCTACGGAGGTGGCGATGGAGGCGGTGCAGTTGTTCGGCGGCAACGGCTACATGGCCGAGTACCGGGTCGAGCAACTCGCGCGCGACGCGAAGTCGCTGATGATCTACGCAGGCAGCAACGAGATCCAGGTGACGCACATCGCGAAGGGTCTGCTGGCGATGTGATGACGTGCCCTCGGGAACAAATGTCGTACGGTGTACGTTAGTGGGGTGTCGTCAACGAAAGGACACCACCGTGAAGGTCACCGCGAGCGCACTGTCGCTGAACGTCGCAGACCCCAGTGCGTCGGCCGAGTTCGCCAAGTCCCACCTGGGCTTCGTCGAGGAGATGGCCGCAGAGGGCTTCGTGTCACTGAAGCGCGCGGACGTCGGCTTCAATCTGGTCTTCCTGAAGACCGGACTGGAGACGTTCAAGCCAGCGCGGATTGCCGGTGACGCCGGCCAGGGGTTGCTGATCGCGCTCGTCGTCGACGGTATCGACGGTGAATACGAGCGACTGCAGGCGGAGGGCGTCCCGATCGTGACGCCCATCGAAACCGAGCCCTGGGGCGAACGCTACTTCCAGATGAGCGACCCCAACGGGGTGATCATCCAGCTGGTCGAATGGATGTAGGGGTCACACCGAGGCGAGGAACGGCTCGACGGCCGCGAGCACCTCGGTGCTCGCGGCCACCGTCGTCGAGTGGTCGAACCCGGGCAGGACCGTCAGCGACGCACCGGGAATCAGTGCCGCCACCCGCTGGGTGTCGCCGATCCGCTCGGAGTCGTTCGAACCGACGAACAGCAGGGTGGGGACGGCGATCCCGCGCAGGACGTCGTCGTCCACACCCGGCTCCACACCGGAACGCCGCATGTACGCGGCGAGTGCCTTCGCGTCGTTCGCTATGAACGCCGCCCGGGTGCCGGCGTCGATCGGCCACGCGCGCCGGGCATTCCACTGCCCCAGGAACGCATCCATGCCGTCCCGCTCGAGGACGTCGATGCAGCCCGGGAAGAACAGGCGGTCGAACGCGCCGGCCTGCGGTCGGCTGCTGCCGCCGCCGACGATCAGGCTCTCCAGTCGTTCGGGCGCCCCGACCGCCAACGCCAGCGCGACCCGGCCGCCGAGCGAGTACCCGAGAACATGTGCGCTGGGAAGGTCCAGGTGGTCGAGGACCGCCAGGACGTCGCCGCTGACCAGATCCATCGCGTACGCGTCCTCGTCGTGCGGCTTGTCGCTGCGCCCGTGGCCCCGCAGATCGACCAGGATCAGCCGGTACCGGTCACGCAGCGCGGCGACGTAGCCGAAACCCCGCCAGATCGCGTGGGAGAGCGCCGTGCCGTGAAGGAGAACGAGCGGCTCACCGTCGCCGACGGTCTTGTACGCGATCCGGACACCGTCGACGGGATTGGTAGCGTGCTGCACCCGCCCAGTCTGCATCACTCAGAAGTCGCGGCCCTCCGACACCCACTGCAGATCCTCCGAACGCGCACCCTCCACATGCTCCCCGGCCGAGTTCAGCACCGCAAGCTGCGCCGCATCGAGTTCGATACCGAGAGCACCGGCGTTCTCCGTCACCCGTTCCGCACTGCGGGTTCCGGGGATGGGTACGACCGGAAGTCCGAACGCGCGGCCTTGCGCGTAGAGCCACGCCAGCGCAACCTGTGCGGGCGTGGCACCCAGGTCGCCTGCGACCGAATTCACCGCGTCCACCACGCCGAGATTCCGCTGCAGCGTGCCCGCCGCGAACCGGGGGAGGGTCCGGCGGAAGTCGTTGGGCGCCAAGGTGTCGACGCCGGTGACGGTCCCGGTGAGGAACCCCCGGCCGAGCGGCGAGTAGGGGACGAACCCGACACCCAGTGCGGCCGCCGCCGGCACGACCCGCGCCTCGACGTCGCGGCTCCAGATGCTCCACTCCGACTGGACTGCCGTGATGGGATGCACCGCGTGCGCGGACGCCAGCTCCCCGGCCGTCACCTCCGACAGTCCGAGGTGTCGCACCTTGCCCGCCGCCACCAGTTCGGCCATCGCACCGACGGTGTCCTCGATCGGAACCGACGGGTCGGGGCGGTGCAGGTAGTAGAGGTCGATCGTGCCGATGCCGAGTCGGCGCAGGCTGGCGTCCACCGCCTCGTGGACGTAGGCGCGGTCGCCGCGGGTCGAGGCGCCGCCCTCGCTCCGCTTCCTCGGATCCCCCACAATCCCGAACTTGGTTGCCAGCGTGACTTCCTCGCGCCGGTCCCTCAGTAACTGCGCGATCAACCGCTCGTTGTCGCCGGCCCCGTACACGTCGGCGGTGTCGAGGAAACTCACTCCGAGATCCACCGCGTGATGCAGTGTCGAGAGCGCCTTCCCCGGTTCCACCCCGCCGTAGACGGGTGTGAGAGCCATTCCTCCGAAACCCATGTCGGAGACGGTGAGCGCGTCACCCAGGGTTGTCGTACCGATGTCGGTCATGCTTCTCCTCGTCGTTGTCGGGCAGGGTCTTCGTCGGTCCCTGCGATGAGGGCACGGTAGTGATCCACCTTGGTGTCGAGTGCCGCCAGGGCGTCGTCGAGCCTCGCCTGCTGGGCGAGGATGCGTTCGCGATGCGCGAGCAGCAGCGCCAACCGCCGCTCGTGGGTCTCGGCGCCCCCGGTCAGCAGCACCGCGAAACGCTGCATGTCACTGGTCGGCATGCCCGTGGTCCGCAGTTTCACCAGCAGTTCGATGAGCCGCACGTCCCGCTCGCTGTAGCGGCGACGACGGTCCGAACCCCGCGCGATCCTGGGAATCATCCCCTCGCGCTCATACCAGCGAAGGGTGTCCTGCGTGAGGCCCGTGATGGCCGAGACCTCCGAGATGCTCGCGAACGCTCCGGGCGACTGCTCCAACTGGGTGGCCATGACTGAACAGTACGACCTGGAGTGCACTCCAACGCAAGACCCGGGGCGACTGCGTCCCGTCGATCTGTCCGCCCCGAGCGCACGTTTGACGGACACATTGTCGGTTGTCGGCGCCGGCCTGGGCGAACACAGTGCTTCTATGGCAATTACCGAGGGCACCACCAGCGATGCGACCGCTGCCGAACGCGAGTACGGCGACCGCGTCCTGGCCGTCGAACCGGGCGGAAACGAGTTCATTCCGCACGAGGTCCGCCACGGAACTCCACGCCAACTCTTCTGGACGTGGATGTCGCCGAACCTCGAGTTCGCCACGATCTTCATCGGCGTCCTGTCCGTGTCGGTGTTCGGGATGACGTTCTGGCAGGCGACGCTCGGGCTCGTCCTCGGGACGGGTCTCGGGGCTGCCGCGCATTACGTTCTGTCCGCGCGCGGTCCCCTGCACGGCGTTCCGCAGATGGTGCTCGGACGCCTCGGCTTCGGGTATTGGGGCAACGCCCTTCCGTCGGCGTTCATGTCGATCATGTGCGGCGTCGGCTGGTTCGCCACCAACAGCGTCAGCGGCGCGTTCGCACTCAACACGCTGACCGGTCTGGCGCCCCTGCCCTCACTGCTCGTGATCGTCGTCGTCCAGACCGTGTTCGCGTTCTTCGGGCACAACCTGGTCCAGGCGTTCGAGCGTTACGCGTTCCCTGTGCTGGCCGTGATCTTCGCGATCACCGCGGTGGTAATACTCGCGAAGTCGAACCCGGGCGCGCCCGCGGTCGAGGGTGGTGTCGGCGGAATGGGCGGGTTCCTCCTCACCGTCGGAACGGCGTTCGGCTACGCGGCCGGTTGGACGCCGTACGCCGCCGACTACACCCGGTATCTGCCGGCCACCGTGTCGAGGGTCCGCACCGGGCTGTTCGCCTCGGCCGGGCTGTTCGTCTCGTGTGTCGCATTGTCGGTCGTCGGCGCCGCCTCCGTGACGATCGGCGCACCGTCCTCCCACAACCCGACCGACGCGTTCACCGCGAATCTGCCCTCGGCACTGGCGAATCTGACGTTGCTCGCCATTGCACTCGGGGCGGTCGCCGCCAATGCCCTCAACGTGTATTCCGGGTCGATGGCCTTCGTGACCATCGGGCTGAGGTTGCCGCTGAAGACGCAGCGGGCGGTGGTCACCATGATGTTCGGAGTCGTCGGATTCCTCGTGGCGTGGTGGGCGCTCGCCGACGCCGCCGCGAGCTACGAGGCCTTCCTGCTCATCGTCGCCTACTGGATCGGACCGTGGCTGGGCATCATGTTCGCCGACCAGTATCTGCGCCGCGGACAGCGGATCGACAACCTCCTGTACAACCGCGAGTACAGCAACTGGGGTGGTCTGACCGCGTTCGTGATCGCCCTCGTCGGCTCTGTTCTGTTGTTCTCCAATCAGGAGAAGTTCGTCGGCTACGTGGTGCGCGCGGTACCCGAACTCGGCGACATCACGTTCTTCGTCGGCTTCGTGCTGGCCGGAGCGCTGTACCTCGCGATCAACGGTGCGAAGATCTCACGTGGCCAACCTGTTGGCGCACAGGGCAAGTAGCAGCGAACCGTACATCGACGGCGAACCCGGGTCGTATCCGAGGAGGGTCCGGATACGCTCGAGTCGCTGGTACAGCGATTGCCGGCCGAGATGCAGCGCCGACGCCGAACTGGTGGCGCTGCACCCGTGCCGAAGGTGCACCTCCAGGGTACGGACCAGGTCGCTCGAATGGGTTCGATCCCACTCCACCAGCGGCGCAATGGTTGTCGCGACCATCCGCTCCCTGACGTCGGGAGGCAGCCGATCGAGCGCGAGTTCCGGGGCGAGTTCCCGCGTCGTCGTCACTACCCGGCCCGACAGCCACGACCGCCGGGCAGACATCGCGAGGCGCAGTCCCGAGCGGGCGGTGTGCAGCGCGGTGCCGACGTCTCCGGGAGCGAAGTCGCACGGATCGCCGACCACCACCGTCACCCCGTCGGTGATGTTGGACGCCAAAGATTCCTGAAAGCAGTCGACGGCAGTCCCCACCGGGTCGACCACGGGTGCGGGGACCGCGATCAGGCCGAACGTGCTCGCGTGCACCTCCGCACGCAGGCACGGCTGCCCGAGCAGTTTGGCGGCCGAATCCAGCAACCGGGTCGCGATGCGCGAACCCGGCGAATCGATGGCGACCGCGACCACCCGGTTGCCCGGCGCGGGATGGAACCCCGCCGCGGCGGACCGCACGGTGAGGTCGATCTGCCGAACGTCGTTGCGGTCCAGCAAGTCCGACACCAGCGCGGCTGCGGCGCGCTGCGGACGTCCCGCGAGGCTGCCCGAGTAGGTGAGTGCAAGCCCGAGCGACGCCGTCGACCGTTCGAGTAGCGCACGCAACACGGGCGAGTTCATCGTGGAACCCGGCCCGGCCGTCAACGTCCCCCACGCACCGTCCCGCGAATGGATTGTGGCCGTGACGGTTCCGGCGTCGGCTGCTGCCCAGGCCGCGCGGTCGTCGTCGACGCCGTGCGCCGCGACCAGCGCCCCGCTGCCGCTGGTGACGATCAGTGGGCAGCCGCTCGCCTCGCTGATGCGCTCGAGCAACCGGGCCACCCCGTTGCCTGCCATCAGTTCGGCCTCCAGGACGCGGGACAGTTCGTTCTGGGTCCGCAGGGCCGACACCTCCCGGGAGATGATCTCCGTATTGGCGTTCTGGCAGAGTTCGATGAACGGGACCACTGTCCGTAGCGCGATCAGCGGCAGGTCCAGGGCGGCCGCCTCCTCGATCATGTCGCCCGGAACGGCGTCGAACGTCCGGCCCAACTCGATCGCCACGGCCGCCACATTGCGTTCCCCGACCTCGCGGAGATAGTGCCTGCGGGTGCCGGGATCCACACCGGACAGACCCAGCCCGGTGGTCAGCAGCAACTCGTCCCCGGACAGCAGCGGGCTGATCTCGTAGATTTCACTGGAATGTACCCAGCGCACCGTGCGGCCGAGCTGCGACTTCCCGGCCAGAACCTGCGGGTTCGCGCTGAAGAACTGGTTCCGGAGCAACTCGCGCACGGTCAACGACATCGTCGAACCCTCCTCGGGAGGCGGACAGTCTGTACAGGTTAAGGCCCGTTCGTTACCACAGTGTGTCCGTTGTGGTCGCGCCGTCCGAGACGCAAGGTAGAGGCATGTCGATCTCTGTGAACTCTGCGCGGATGGCCCTCGACCCCGAGGAACTGCTGACCGTGGCGATCGCCGAAGCCGAACTCGGCAAACGCGAGGGCGGGATACCGATCGGGGCCGCGCTCTTCGCCGGCGACGGAACCCTGCTGGGCAGCGGCCGCAACCGACGGGTCCAGCACGCCGATCCGTCCGTCCACGGTGAGACGGACGCGTTCCGGGCCGCCGGGCGCCAGCGCGACTACCGCTCGACGATCATGGTGACGACCCTGTCACCGTGCTGGTACTGCAGCGGTCTGGTCCGGCAGTTCAACATCGGCGCGATCGTCGTGGGGGAGAGCGTCACGTTCACCGGCGGCCACGAATGGCTCCGCGAGAACGGCGTGGACGTGACCGTCCTGCGCGATCAACACTGCATCGACCTCATGACCGAATTCATCGAGAACCAGCCCGAACTCTGGAACGAAGACATTGGAGTAGCCGAATGACCCCGATCGCCACCGTCGACATCGCACTCTGGCGGGCGGGCGGACCCTCCGCCGCGGCCGTCGCCCGGGACGTCGACGAGGGACTGCAGCGCGCCGGTTTCCTCCTCGTCCGCGGCCACGGGGTGACGCGCGAACTGGCCGCGGACGTACGGACTGCAGCGCGCCGGTTCTTCGCACTTCCCGAAGAGGTGAAGGCGCGGTACTCGGCGATCGTGGGCGAACGCGGCTGGATCGGGCCCGGGATGGAGGCCAACGGCTATGCCGAGGGCACCGAGACGCCCCCGGACCTCAAGGAGACGTTCGCCGTCGGGGCCGAGACGTGCACCGGGGATCCCCTCGTCGACGACGTGTGGTTCAAGCCCAACGTGTGGCCCGCCGAAGTGGTGGAACTGCGCGCCCTTCTCACCACCTACACCGAGGCGATGCGCCGGCTCTCGGACGACCTCCTCGCCCTGTTCTCGTCGGCACTCGCGCTGCCCGTCAACCCCTTCGACGGGCTCGCGGACCGCCCGACGTGGACGTGCAACATCAACCACTACCCGCCGATGTCGTCGGTGGGGGAGCCTGAGCCGGGCCAGTTCCGCATCGGGCCGCACACCGACTTCGGCACCGTCACCGTCCTGGACCGGGAACCCGGCGCAGGCGGACTCCAGGTGTACACCGACGAAGGCGGCTGGGAGGACGCGCCCTACGACCCCGACGCTGTCACCGTCAACATCGGCGACCTCCTCGAGTACTGGAGCGGCAAGCGCTGGCCGTCGGGCCGGCACCGCGTGCTGCCGCCGCAGGCCGACGCCCCCGAAGAAGACCTGGTGTCGCTCATCTACTTCTACGAACTCAACCACGACGCGCAGGTGACACCTCTGGAACCGCCGATCGGAACCGTGGCTGGGCTCGGGCCCGTCACGTCGGCCGACTTCATCAAGACCCGGCTCGACGCGATCACGCTTTAGGCTCCGCCCGTGCGCCTTTCTGGTAGCCGGGGCTACCGAAAAGGCGCACAAGCCCGAAGGGCCTCGTCGGTCAGTTCCAGCCACCGGGTGACGCCGATGTCGTGGAGGAACTGCCGGTCGTGGCTGACCACGATCAGCGCGCCGCGGTAGCTGCGGAGCGCCTGCGTGAGGTGGGCGAGACTCGGCAGGTCGAGGTTGTTCGTCGGCTCGTCCAGCAACAGCAGCCGCGGGGCGGGTTCGGCCAGCAAGATGGTCGCCAGCGCCGCCCGCAACCGTTCCCCGCCCGACAACGCCGATGCGAGCACGTCGGAATCGTTGCCCCGGAACAGGAACCGGGCCAGCTGCGCGCGGATCTGTTCCTGCGACGCGTGGGGCGCCGCCGCCGCCACGTTCTCGGCGACCGTCAGCGACTCGTCGAACACGTCGAGTCGCTGCGGCAGGGCCTTGAACGGAACCCGCGGTCCCGCGGCCACGACGGCGTCGAGCAGGGTCGTCTTCCCGACGCCGTTGCGTCCGACGAGGGCGATCCGCTCGGGACCGACGACGTCCAGCGACACCTCCTGTCCGCTGAGCAGGCTCACGTCCCGGACGGAGACCACCTCCTGGCCCGAGTGCACCTCCGTGGCCGGGAGGTCGATGCGCACCTCGCGGTCCTCCCGCAGGGCACTCTCCGCTTCCGTCAACGACTCCCGCGCCCCGTCGACTTTCGCGATGTGGTTGTTTCGCAGCTTCCCCGCGGATTCCTGCGCCTGGCGCTTCCGCAGTCCCATCACGATCTTCGGTTCGCGCTTGTTCTCGAACATCTTCTGCCCGTACCGCTTACGACGGTCGATCTTGATGCGGGCCTCGACGAGCTCCCGCTTCTGCTTCTGCACGTCGCTGCGGGCATCGCGCACCGCAGCCCGCGCGGCCTCCTGCTCCGCCTCGACGATCTCCTGGTAGGCACTGAAGTTCCCGCCGAACATGCGGATCTCACCACCGCGCAGCTCCGCGACGGAATTCATGAGATCGAGCAGGTCACGGTCGTGGCTGACCACCAGCAGGGTGCCCGGAAACTGTTGCACCACCTCGTAGAGCTTGCTGCGGGACGCGCTGTCGAGGTTGTTGGTGGGCTCGTCGAGGAGCAGCACCTCCGGTTCCTTCAACAGCTGCGCGGTGAGGCCGAGCAGCACGGTCTCACCGCCGGACAGGGTGCCGACGGTGCGATCCAGATCGGACGTGCTGCCGAGCACGCGTTCGAGACCGAGCCGGTGCAGGGTCGACACCGCCCGCTCCTCGATGTCCCAGCGGCCGGTCGCGGCATCGAAATCCTCGGGTGTGCCGTCGCCGGACTCGATGCGGTGCAACGCCGCCCGGAGGTCGGCGATGCCCAGGATCCGGTCGACCTTCAGTGCGGGATCGAGCGTGATGTCCTGCGGCAGATACGCCACCTCGCCCTGCGCCGTCACCGACCCGCGGTCGGCGTGCAGGCGCCCGGCGATCAGCCGGAGCAGGGTGGATTTACCGGAACCGTTGAGACCGACCACCCCGGTGCGTCCGGGGCCGAAGACGGCGTCGAGGCTGTCGAAGACCGGCTCGCCGTCGGGCCAGGTGAACGTGAGGTCGGACAGGGACAGATATGACTGGGCCATAGGGGACTCCCGAGGTGTGTGCGGATGAAGACTCGCGTGACTACCTCGTCAGGAGCAATGGACCGTTCCCCTCTGTCAGACGCGCCCGGTGCGCATCGGTGCCGTTCACGATAGGACGGCGCCGATGCCCGCGCAATCGAATTAAATCTGGGGGCCGTCGGCCCTGAGTTCGTCCACCTTCGCCATAGCGTCGCGGAGTTCGGCGAGCCACTGTTCGCTGTGCTGGCCCGCCAGGCGCACCGTCCACATCAGGGCGTCCGATCGCGACCGCGCCACACCGGCGTCGACGAGCGTGTCGAGAACCTTGCGTTCGGGTTGGCGGAGCCGGGTCATCACCGGAACGGCGAGGTGAGTGAACAGCGTCTTGTGGCCGTCGAGGCTGACGCCCCACGCGACCTTGCGCCCGTATCGTCTCTCGGCCTCGTCGGCGATGCGCATCCGATCGCCCCGGGTCGTTTCGCGGAATCGGGAGATGCGTCCGTCGATCGCCGCCTCGGAACCGGAGTCGGCGGACTCGACGGGCGGCAATTCGCCGACCACCACGATCTCCTCGCGGTCGACCTCGACGGTCGCGGGGCCGGTGAACCAGTCGTCGGGAAGACGGCCGGCGAACCATTCGGCCGCGTCGCTCGCATCGGGGACATCCGCCTGCTGCCATCCACCGGGCCGGCCGAAGCGGCGCGGGCCCGGACCTTGTGTGTTTCTCATGGCGTCCTCCTGGGGACCCTGGTGCCGCGATCACTGCGATGCAGCACTGATTACATGATTACACCGATTATTCGAAGCGCGCCACCACGTCAGGCATGATCGAGTCCGTGCGCACCTCAACCGTTCGTCACAGCCCCATCCGTCCCACCCCCACCCGGAAGGCAGCGGCCGGAATCGCCGTCCTCGCGACGGTGCTCTCCGCCTGCGGACTCTTCGGACCGGACCAGCCCGACACCGTCTCGCAGCAGTTCGCCGACGCCCTGAACAGCGACGACGTGCAGGCCGCCGCCCAACTCACCACCGATCCGGCCGCCGCCACCGCCGCGATCACGGCGATGTACGACGGGCTCGGAAACAAGGACGGGACGTTCACCCGCACCGACGTGCAGGAGTCCGGCGACGACGGCGGCACGTTCACGATGGACGTGTCGTGGCCGTTCGCCCCGGGGCAGGAGTGGAAGTACAGCACCACCGGCAACGCCACCAAGGAAGGCGACGACTGGAAGATCGTCTGGGACCCGGCCGTGCTCGCACCCGGTCTCACCGACGACACCACCGTCCGGTACACCACCACGACCGGGACGCCACCGAAGGTCCTCGCCGCGGGTGGGGCACCGATCCTCGAACAACAGGTCGTGACGCTGGTCAACCTCGAACAGGGGGCCGACACCGCGGCGGTGGCGGCGTTGCTGTCGCCCATCGCGCCGACGATCACCGCGGCCTCGCTCCAGCAGGATCTTGCCGGCGCCCAGGGCAAGCCGGTCACGGCCATCTCGTTGCGCGCCGAGGACCTGGCGCCGATCGAACCGCAGCTGCGGCAACTCGCCGGCGTGACGCTGGCGCCGCAGACCAGGCTGCTCAGCACCGACAAAGCGTTGGCCTCACCCACCCTGGCGGGCCTCGGTGACCTGTGGCAGGAGGGGCAGGACGCCTCCGCCGGCTGGGCGGTGCAGTTGGTCGGTCAGGACGGCGCGGCCAAGAGCATCGCCGGTGAACAGGGGCCCGACGCCCCCGACATCGCGACGACCCTCGATCTCCCGATGCAGATGGCTGCCGAGCGGGCGCTCGCCGACGTCCCGCAGCAGGCCGCCATCGTCGCCCTGCGACCCTCCACGGGCGAGGTGCTGGCGGTGGCGCAGAACGCTCCGGCCGATGCACTCGGCCCGATCGCGCTGACCGGCCTCTACCCGCCGGGATCCACGTTCAAGACGGTGACCACGTCCGCGGCCCTGCAGGCCGGTGCCGCCACACCGGACACCGTTCTGCCCTGCCCCGGCACCGAGAACATCGAGGGCAGGCAGATCCCCAACGACGACGAATTCGACCTGGGCGCGGTCCCGCTGCACACCGCGTTCGCCCGTTCGTGCAACACCACCATGGGACGGCTGGCGGTCGGGTTGCCGCCCGACGCCCTGCAGCAAGCCGCGCTGCAGTTCGGGCTGGGCGTCGACTACGTGACGCCCGGGCTGACGACCGTGACCGGCAACGTGCCCGTCGCAGACAGTCCGGCGGCCCGTGTCGAGTCCGGGATCGGGCAGGGGCAGGTGACCGCGACGCCGTTCGGAATGGCCATGGTGGCCGCCTCCATCGCGAACGGTTCGACGCCGTCGCCTATGATCGTGCAAGGCCAACCGGGAACCGCCGACAAGACGGCGCCCACCGTGCCTGCGAACGTCACTTCCGACCTCCGGACGATGATGCGCGAAACTGTGACGGGCGGTACCGCTACTGCGCTGCAGGACATTCCGGGACTGCTCGGCAAAACGGGCACGGCCGAGTCGGGAAATGGTCCCGCACACGGCTGGTTCGTCGGAATCAAGGACGACCTAGCATTTGCCGTTTTTATAGCAACAGGTGACAGTTCGGCCCCTGCTGTGCAGGCTGCGGGGCGTTTTCTTCGATAAACCCGTTCGCGCGTTGCTGTTCGGGGATAAGTTGTGGCTCAACCGTAACTCCTTCGTAGGCAAATGGTGCTTGTTACGCATGTGACTGAAAGCAAGATGGTGGACATGGGGAATGGACGATCGCTTGGCCGCCGCAACAGATACGTGATCGCCCTGACGTCGGCAGTCATTTTGGCGGTGATTCTGGCGTCGTGTGTGCTGTCGAAAGAGGAGGCGACCGCTCAGTCGGTCGTCGACGACTTCGTCAACGCGCTGAACGAGGGCGACGCCGCTGCCGCGGCAGCGCAGACCTCGTATCCCAACGCCGCGGAGACGGCGATTCAGCAGATGTTCGACGGTCTCAAACCCGAGGACGCCAAGTTCGACCTGACCCAGTTCATGGATCTCGGCTCCGACTCCGGCTTCTTCACCGTTGGTGCCGCTTGGCATTTCGGTGAGGGCAAGGATTGGACCTACCAGGTTCAGGGTGGTGTGCGGAACCTGTCCGTCGGCTGGCGCATCTCCTGGGATCCGTCGATCCTCGCGCCCGACCTGGGCAACGGGCGTATCGTCCGCTACGACCGGACGGACGCCGCTCCGCCGCGGGTCTTCGACGCGTTCGGCGGGTTGCTCATGAACGAGCAGACCATCAACTCGGTCACCCTCGATCCCGCCACGATGCCCGATCCCGTCGCGACCACCCGGCGTCTCGCGGAGGTCCTCGAGCCGGTGGCACCCCTCGTGACGTCCGACACGATGATGGCGGAGATGGCCGAGAAGCCCGGCCAGCAGGTCACCGCCGTGCTGCTGCGCGACCAGGACTGGGAGTTCCTCGAGCAGGATCTTGCGATCCCCGGCGTCATCACCATCAAGACGCCGAAGCTGATCACGGCGGATCGGCGCATCACGACACCGCTGCTGGATCCGCTGCGCAAGGTGTGGCAGGCCAACCGGGATGCCACGGCCGGCTGGGCCGTCCACCTCGTGGACCCCGACGGCACGCTGATTCCGCAGGCAGGTTTCCAGGGCCCGCCCGGACCGGACATCGTCGCGACCATGGACTCCCGCCTGCAGCTGGCAGCCGAGGAAGCCGTGGTCAGTGTCGGCACCCCCGCGACGATCGTCGCGATCCAGCCGTCCTCCGGCGCCGTGCTGGCCGCCGCGCAGAACAACCAGGCGATGGAGCAGGGGCCGATCGCGTTCCAGGGGCTCTACCCGGCCGGATCGAACCTCGACCTGGTGAAGAAGGCCGCCGGACTGCAGAAGGGCGTCGACCCGTCGTCGCTGTCGATCGAGGACATCGAGAAGGCAGGCAATCAGCTGGGGCTCGGCATGAACTACAAGATCCCGGGCCTCGACCATCAGACCGCCGTCTTCACCGCCGACCAGTCGGGCATGAACCAGGTGATGAACCGTCAGGACAGCGACCTGCCCGCCGTGACGCCGTTCGGGATGGCCATGCTGGCCGCGTCGATCGCGCGGGGCAGCGCGCCGACACCGATGATCGTCCAGGGGCAGCCGGGCACCACGGATGTGGCCGCTCAGCCGCTTCCGGCGAACGTCAACGACCAGCTCCGCGGCATGATGCGCGACAACGTGGTGCGGGGCGGGGCGTCGTTCCTCAACGGCTACCCGGACCTCATGGGCATGAACGGTGCGAGCGGCGACGACCGCTGGTTCTACGGCTCACGCGGCGACCTGGCCTTCGCGGTCTTCGTCGCCGACGCCGACGGTGGGGACCGCGCGGTGAAGATGACCGACATGCTGTTCCGTGAGATGGCGAAGCCGGCGAACTGAGGACACGGTGATGGCGAAGCCGGCGAACTGAGGGAATGGCGGGGCCGTCCGCGCTGATGGAGTAAGTGAGCAAGGGTAAGTTTCTTCTTTGTGTCCCTGCTTGATATCGGTCTTCTCGTCGTAGCGGGGTTCTTCGCGGGACTGGTCGGCTTCGTCACCGGCCTGGCGTCCATCGTGTCGTATCCCGCACTTCTCGCGGTCGGTCTTCCGCCGGTGACCGCGAACGTCACCAACACGGTCGCGATGGTGGCGGTCGGCGTCGGCGCCCTGTCCAACTCGACGCGGGAGGTAGCCGACACCGGCCCCAAGCTGTGGCGCTGGGCGCTGTACTCGGCTGCGGGCGGCCTGGTCGGCGCGGGAATCCTCTTGGTGGCCCCGGCGGGGTCGTTCGAGGCGATCGTTCCGTTCATGGTGGCGTTCGCCGCGCTGGCGCTGCTGTTGCAGCCCCGGCTCCGCGCGCTGGCGGGCGAGCGGGACATGCCACGCGCGTACTCGGTGTCGCTGTTCGCCGTCGCCATCTACGGCGGGTACTTCGGCGCGGGCGCCGGCGTGATCTTCCTGGCGATCGCGCTGATCCTCACCTCGGAGAAGATCTGGCGCGCGACCATCCTGAAGAGCTTTCTCCTCGGCGTCGCGAACCTGGTGGCGGCGATCGGGTTCGCGATCTTCGGCCCCGTCCACTGGGGCGCCGCCGCCGCGATGGCGATCGGCGCCCTGGCCGGTGGCTGGTGCGGCCCGCCCGTCGTCAGGCGGATACCACCGTCCGTCCTCCGCGTCGTCATCGCAATCGCGGGATTCGGGTTGGCCGCGTGGTTGTGGGTGCGCTGAGACGACGCTCAGTGCACACCTTTCATCAGACGCCGGATCCACGGTGACCCGATGGCGAGGAGCACACCGACGGCGATCGAGCCCAGCCCGACCGCGGTGAAGTACGGAACTTCGTTGTTCTCGTCGTAGTAGCCGGCCAGTGTGCCCGCCATGGCGGTGCCCAGGGCGACGGACAGGAAGAACAACGCCACCATTTGGGTGTGGAAGGCCTCGGGCGCCAGCTTGGTCGACAGCGACAGCCCGACCGGGGACAGCAGCAGTTCGGCGAACGTGAACAGCAACAGGATTCCGGCCAGACCCAGCAGCGGTGCGCTGTTCGCGCCGCCACCCGACATCGGGATGAACGCCAGGAACGCGATACCCATGATGACGGTGCCCGCCGCGAACTTGATCGGCGACGACGGCTGACGGGGTCCGAGCTTCGTCCACGCGGCCGCGAAGACGCCGGCGAAGATGATGATGAAGACCGGGTTGATGGACTGCACCCACGACGGCGGGAAATCCCAGCCGAACAGGTTGCGGTCGAGTCGCTTGTCGGAGTACACCGCGACGGTGGTGAACTGCTGCTGGAACAGCGACCAGAACACCGCGCTGGCGATGAACATCGGGATGAACGCGTAGACGCGGCTGCGCTCGACGGCGGTGATGCGGCGGCTCGACAACATGATCGCGAAGTAGCCGATCGCCGCGACGATGGTGAGGCCGACCACGATGTCCGACATGTTGGCCGCGGTGATCACCCCGGTCAGGGACAGGGCCGCGATCACCACGACCGCGGCGGCGCCGATCGCGATCCACTTGGGCCGCTGAGCGCGGGGGAGGGGATTGGGCGGTTCCGCACCGATGCCGCGGAGGTGCTTGCGGCCGAGCGTGTACTGGATCAGTCCGAGGGCCATGCCGATCGCGGCGAGCGCGAAGCCGGCGTGGAATCCGATGGAGTCCTGCGCCCAGCCCGTCAGCAACGGGCCGACGAGGGCGCCGAGGTTGATACCCATGTAGAAAATGGAGAATCCGGCGTCCCGGCGGTCGTCGTCCTCGTCGTAGAGATCACCGACGAGAGATGTGGCGTTGGCCTTGAGCCCGCCACTACCGAATGCGACGCAGACCAGGCCGATGCCCACCCCCCACAGCCCCGGGAACACGGCCAGGGCGATGTGGCCGAGCATGACGAGGATGGCGCTGTAGAACAGGGTCCGTTCGGAGCCGAGGAGCCGGTCGGCGATCCACGCGCCGAGGATGGTGGACAGATACACCGTGCCGCCGTAGGCGCCGACGATGCTGGTCGCGGACGACTCGGCGATTCCGAGGCCACCGTCGGCGGCGGAATAGTAGAGGTAGTAGATCAGGATGCCTTGCATCCCGTAGAAGGAGAACCGCTCCCACATCTCGACGCCGAACAGGTTCGCGAGGGCGAACGGCTGGCCGAAGAAGCTGCGGTCGGACCGCTTCTCGTCCCGGGCCGGATCGATGGTGTCACTCATGGGAAAACTGTCTCACCTCGAGCGGGTGTGCGTGTGCCGTCGGGGCGGATTCGCCGCTATCGGGTGGTGGCGCGCGACTTCGTCACGATCTTCGCGACGGCCCGCCAGCCGAGGAGGAACACGGCGAGCACCGTGCCCGCCACGAGGACGAAACTGAACGCCGTTCCCTGGCCGCTGACGACGCGCAACAGCATGCCCACCACGAGCGTCGACAGCCACACCACGATGCCGGTCGGGACGATGAGGAAGGCGTCGAACTTGTCGCGGTAGAGCGCGACGGTGGCGAGCCAGCCGACCGCCAGGCCGGTCAGGAACGGCCACGCCGTGGTGGCCAGACCCGTCAGTGCGTTGGCTTCGTCGTGGCTGCGGCGGCCGATGGCGCAGAACACGATCACGACGACGACGTCCAGGACGAGCGCGGGGAGGTACTTCTTCACACGGCCAGCCTAGAGGTGGTGCCTTCTCACAGTTCCGGCTGATCGACTTCGCGCTGATCGCGAGACCGCGCCGGCCGGAACGCGTCGCGAGCTGACGGTCGTGCGGTCACCGATCGTGGAAGGGCACGGCGTTCATACGATGACGCGGTGCGGGTCGATACGTGGGAACGCTCGCAGGTTCCTCATCCGCATCGGGTGATGCACGACCGGGGCTGATCACCGCATTGTTGTAAATCGTACGGCTCGCCCACAGTCGGGCCGGTATGGAGACCCGACGCGTATCCGAGACGAAGAACAGGATTGCCGTGACGAACCAGACGTTGTCCGATCTGGCATCTCATGCCTACATCTACGGATTTCCCCTCGTCTTCAACTTGGACCAGGTCCACCGGTATGTCCACGAGGGAGTCGGAGCGAATCCCGCAGCAGGGTTCAACACCTTCAGCCATGCGCGAGCCTTAGCCGGCCCGGCAGACACGTTCGTGACCATCAACAACGACACCGTGTACTCGATGGCCCAGATAGATCTGTCCGTGGGACCTGTCGCCCTGCACGTTCCGGACACTGCCGGCCGGTACTACGTGCTGCAGTTCGTCGACGCCTGGACCAACAACTTCGCGTACGTTGGCCACCGCGCCACCGGCACCGCCGCCGCCGATTTCCTGCTGGTGCCGCCGGGCTGGAACGCCGGCGAACCGGGCGACGCCACCGTCATCACGTTCCCTACGACCATTGCCTCGATCGTCGGCAGGTGGGGATGCTCCGGCGACGACGACCTTCCGGCTGTTCATGCATTGCAGGATTCGACCACTCTGACCGTGCTCGACGCCGGCACCCGACCCGCGGGTCTCCCGTCGCCGGATCCGACGGTCGGCACCGACCTTCGGTTCTTCGAGAAGCTACGACTGTGGTCACAGGCCTTCCCGCCGGCTACACGCGATCGCGCATTGCAGGACTCGTTCGCACCGCTCGGAATCGACCGATCCGGCCCCACTCCCTACTCGTCACCGGACGACGAGACGGCGGCAGCTCTGCGGGCAGGCTTAGCTGCCGGTCGTCAAAATCTGGACACGGTACTGAAAAAGGGGTCGAGTCCCGAAGTCAACGGCTGGAAGCTGACGTTCCACGCCTTCGACTACAACCTCGATTTCTTCGAAGTCGGTTCGCTCGACGACGCACGATTCAAGATCGAGGACCCGACCTTGCGGATCATCGAGCGGGCTGCCGCAGCCAAGGGAGGGCTCTGGGGGAATCACCCCTACGAGGCGGCATACATCATGACCTACCTCGACGATCAGGGCCGGCAGCTCACCGGTTCGAATACGTACACACTCCGCCTCGATCCGACTCCGCCCGTTGACGCATTCTGGTCGCTGACCATGTACTCGGTGCCGGACTTCTTCCTGGTGAGCAACCCGATCAACCGCTATTCGATCGGTGATCGCACCCCCGGGATCGTGCGCGACGAGGAGGGGTCGTTGACCATCACCATCAGCCACACCAAACCCGCGAGTGATGCCGCGGCCGCGAACTGGTTGCCCTCTCCCGCAGGAGACTTCCGGCCCGTACTCAGAATGTACGAGCCCGCACCATCAGTGCTGGATCAGACGTACGTCATCCCACCGATCACCAGAATCTGAGACTGCGAGCGAACGACAGTCCCAGGTCGGAACGGGCACTCGTTCACTACCGCTGATATCGACGCCCATGGGTCAGGCCTGCAGGCCGGCCTCGATCTCGAGGGTGATGGTGATCTTGTCGCCGACGACGGCTCCGCCGCCTTCGAGGGGCATGTCGATGGTGATGCCGAAGTCCTTGCGGTTGAGGACGGTGGTGGCTTCGAAGCCGGCGACCGGGCCGTTGCCCATGCCGGGGTTGACGCCGTTGAATTCGAGGGCGAGCTCGACCGGGCGGGTGACGCCGTGGAGGGTGAATTCGCCGTCGACGACGTAGTCGTCGCCCTTGGCGCGGACGGCGGTGGAGGTGAAGGTGGCGGTGGGGTACTGCTCGGCGTCGAAGAAGTCGGCGGACTTGATGTGGGCGTCGCGGTCGGTGTTCTTGGTGTCGATGGATGCGACCTGGATTTCGGCGGTGACGGCGGCGGTGCCGTCCTCGGCGACGGTGATCGCGCCGGTGAAGTCGTTGAAGGTGCCGCGGACCTTGCTGACCATGAGGTGGCGGACGGAGAAGCCGACGGTGGAGTGGACGGTGTCGATGGCCCAGGTTCCGGCGGTGAGGTTGGGCAGGGTGGCGGTGGCGGTGGTCATGAAAACTCCTCGGATCGTCGACTCAATTAGTTGAATGTTCAAGTTCTTGTAGGTTCAACTATGAACCCGGTGGATTTCTTCCGCAACCCGAGTGTGACGCCTGTCACTCGCGCGACGGGAGGCAGGCCCGCGCGGCGGCGAGGACCGTGGTGCCGGCGGCATCGAGCGGTTCGGTGCTGCGGAGTGCGCGGGCCAGGACGAACGCGCCCTCCAGGCTGGTGACGAAGCCGAGGATCAGACGCCGCGCATCGGTCTCGGCGAATCCGCGGGCGCGCAGCAGGGCGCTGCCCGAGTCGATCCAGCTCGTGAATACGTCGGCCGTGGCCACGCGGAGCACCTCGTTGGTGCTCGCGACCTCGAGTGCGACCGTGGCGATCGGGCATGCGTCCGCGTAATCGGTGGCCACCAGGGTCTCGCCCGCCAACCGGAACCCCACCTCGATCCCCTCGAGGATGTCGGGATGCGCGTCGAGGATGGAGAACACGAGCCGGGCGTACTCCTCGCCCGACGAGCGGATGACCTCCTCGCCGAGTTGCTGCTTGCCGCCGGGGAAGAAGTGGTAGATCGACCCGAACGGGGCGCGCGCCTCCGCCGCGACCTGTTTGAGTCCGGTCCCGGTGTATCCGTTGCGGCGGAAGAGTTCGCCGCTGGTGCCGAGGATCCGGGCCTTCGTGTCTTTCACTTTCCTGCCTCCGACCGTTGCGCTCGGTGCCTACCTGATCGTAACGTGAATTTCAGTAGAACGATCTATCAAATGGAGTGAGCGCCATGAAGCAGATCGACCTCTCCGCAGGCACCGTCGAGTACCACGACACCGGTGGCGACGGCCCCGTCCTCGTGTTCATCTCCGGACTGACGATCGACGGCACCGTGTGGCGACACGTGGTGGAGCGGCTCGTTCCGGACTTCCGCTGCATCCTCCCCATCCTCCCGCTCGGCGCGCACCGCATTCCGATGCACGAGGACGCCGACCTCTCGTTGCGCGGCCTCGGACTGCTGATCGGCGAATTCCTCGAGCGACTCGACCTCGCGGACGTCACACTCGTGCAGAACGACTGGGGCGGCGCGCAAGTGTTCATCGCGCTCGGTGACACCAGCCGCGTCGCGGCGCTCGTCCTCACGCCGTGCGAGGCGTTCGACAACTATCCGCCGGGAATTCCCGGTCGCGCGATAGGTGTCGCGGTGGCGATCCCCGGTGGCCTCGCCCTGACCATGCAGGCGTTGCGATTCCGGGCGATGCGCCGGGCGCCGGCGGCGTGGGGCTGGATGAGCAAGCGACCGGTACCGAAACCGGTGATGGACGGCTGGTTCCGGCCCGCGACCACCGACCGCCGGGTGCGGCGAGACCTGCGCAAGTACACGACATCCCTGCCACCCAAGTCGACGCTGCTGGACTGGGCGGAAGCGAACCGGAGCTTCGACCGGCCGGTCCTCGTGCTGTGGGCCGTCGAGGACAAGGTGATGCCCCGCGACCACGGCCGGCGGTTGGCGGAACTGTACCCGCACGCCCAACTACGGGAGGTCGAGGACAGTTACACGTTGATGCCCGAGGACCGGCCGGACGTGGTGGCGGAGGCGATTCGCTCCTTTGCGGCTTCGCCGCCCGTGAGTACTTCTTAACGTCCGGCGGTTAAGAAGTACTCACGGCTCGATACACCGCCCGGATCGCGGAGGCCGTCACCGACTGATGTGAGCCCATGCCCCACACCGTCCGATCGCCGACGCGGCACTCCGCCAACGTGATCGCCGCGCTGTCGCTATCCGACTTCTGCGAGTGCTGAGTCAGGGAGAGGACGTCCACGTCCACGCCCTTCGACGCGAGGACATGGGTCATCGCCTCGACGGGGCCGGTGGCCACCGCCTCGCCCGACACTTCCACACCGTCGACGTCGAACACGACGAACAGCCGGTCACCGTCCGCGCCGTGCTCGACGGACCAGCGGCCGAGGCCGCCCCGATAGCCGTGCTCGGCGCAGAACAGTGTCCACAGTTCCTCGGCCGTGATCTCGAGCCCCGACGTGTCCGCCGCCTCCTGCACCTTCGCGGCGAAGTCGATCTGGAGCCGCCGCGGCAGCGTGACACCGTATTCGGTCTGCAGCAGGTGCGCGATGCCCCCTTGCCGGATTGGCTGTTGATGCGGATGACGGCCTGGTAGTCGCGTCCCACGTCCGCCGGGTCGATCGGCAGGTACGGCACCGCCCACGGTGCGCTCCTCGCATCCAGCCCTGCTGCTGCTGCGGACGCCCGATGCTCCGCGAATCCCTTCTTGATCGAATCCTGATGGGTACCGGAGAACGCCGTGTACACGAGGTCGCCGCCGTAGGGGTGCCGCTCGTGAACGGGAATCCGATTGCAGTACTCGACGGTTCGCCGCACCGTGTCGATGTCCGAGAGGTCGATCATCGGGTCGACGCCCTGCGCGTGCAGATTCAGGGCCAGCGTCACCAGATCGACGTTGCCGGTCCGCTCACCATTGCCGAACAGGCAGCCCTCGACCCGCTGCGCACCCGCCAGCACCGCCAGTTCGGCGCAGGCGACCCCGGTGCCGCGGTCGTTGTGCGGGTGCACCGACAGGATGACCGACTCCCGCCGCTCCAGATGCCGGTGCACGTACTCGATCTGATCGGCATACACGTTGGGCGTCGAGACCTCCACCGTGGCAGGCAGATTGTGGATCACGGGACGGTCGGGGCTCGCGTCCCACAGTCGGGTCAGGCTGTTGCGCACGTCGAGCACGAAGTCCGGCTCGGTCAGGTTGAACACCTCGGGTGAGAACTCGAACCGCCGGCCCGAATGATCGCCGGCGCCGCGTGCCACCTCCTGCGCTGCATCGAAGATCAACCGGTGCAGCGCTTTCCGGTCCTTGCCGAGCACGACGGAGCGCCACGTCGGCGCCGTCGCGGTGTACATGTGCACCACGACGTTCCGCAGTCCCTCGACCGCCTCGTACGTCCTGGCGATCAGATCGTCGCGGGCCGCGGTGAAGACGACGATCGTCACGTCCTCGGGCACCAGGTCCAGACGCACGAGGTCGCGGACGAAGTCGAAATCGGTCTGGCTCGCGGACGGGTATCCGACCTCGATCTCCTTGTAGCCGATCGAGATCAGCAGTTCGAAGAACGTGCGTTTGCGCTCCGGATCCATCGGCTCGGCGAGGGCCTGGTTGCCGTCGCGCATATCGACGGGAACCCACAGCGGGGCGGTGGTCGTGCGTCGCGCCGGCCAGGTGCGGTCGAGGTCGGGGACGGGAACGCGGTCCCAGATCGCGCGGTAGCGATCGGAGGGCATCGGCGAGGGTTGGTGGGTGTTCCAGGTGGGGACGGTGCTGGTCATCACGGTCTGCTCCTCGGAAAGGGGGTGCACGAGACGACCGACGCGGCGAAACCCCGCGGCAGGGTGCCGGCCTTCAGGCCCCGCCGCGGCAGTGGAGGAGAAGTCCACGGAACGCCACGGCGCTAGACAAGGAGAAAATCACTCATCAGACAACCTGAGGAGTTCTGAGTGACCTCGTCGATACGACGCCACCTGCTGACGGACCAGGCGGCGGACCTGCTGCGCTCTCGGATCGAGAGCGGTGAATGGGAGGTCGGCGCCAAGCTTCCCGGCGAGACCACACTGGCCGCGGAACTGGGCGTCGGACGGTCGACGGTGCGCGAGGCCGTCCGGATGCTCGCGGGCCTCGGCATGCTCGAGTCGCGGCAAGGGGCCGGCGTCTTTCTCCGCGGGTCGTCGCCACGGCAGGGCTGGGACCGGGTGCTCCGGACCGAGGAGATCCGGCACGTCGTCGAGGTGCGTAACACCGTCGAGATCGAGGCGGCCCGGCTGGCCGCGGCCCGGCGCGGCGAGGACGATGTCGCGGCGCTCCGCCAGGCCCTGGACGCCCGGTCCGCAGCGTCCGGAACCGGGGCTGCCGCGTTCGTCGACGCAGACATCGCCCTGCATCGCGCGGTCGTGGTCGCGGCGCGCAACCCGGTGCTGACCGAATTGTTCGAGACGTTCGTCCCGCGGCTGCGCGAAGCGATGCTCGACCTGATGGACGTGCTGGACCTGACCGCGCACAGTGAGCCCGACGCGGACGACCACCGACTGCTGGTGGAGGCGATCGCGGACGGCGACGCCGAGCAGGCCGTCCGGATCATGCGGCTTCGCCGCCTGTGAGTACTTGTCAACGTCCGGCGGTTAAGAAGTACTCACGGCTGGGAGTCGGGCTCGGGGTCCCCGGTGTGCTTCGTGCGCTTGGTGGTCGGTGACGATTGCTCCCGGCGCTCGAACTCGAGGTCCATCTCCAGGTCCTCGTGCTGGTTGTGCCGGAACAGGATGAAGAACACCACCCAGCCGACGATCGCGACGAGGATGTAGCTCACGACGCGGTAGACGAACACCGCCGCGAGGGCCTGCGACGCGGTGGCTCCCGCCGCCGTCAGCGTCGCGATCAGGGTGCCGTCGACGAACCCCAGCCCGCCCGGCGCGAGTGGAATGCTGCCCACGGCCTTGGCCGCGGCGAACGCGATCAGCAGACCCGCGAACGACGGTTCCGCGCCCACCGCCCAGCAGGCGAAGCCGAGGCACGCGACGTCGGCGAGCCGGTGCACCGCCGACCACCCGAACGTGATGACGGAATCCCTGCGGCTCAGCTCGACCGAATCGAGCTGGCTCAGGATCTCCTTCCACCGTTCGACACCCGTCTCGGGGGGATTCTTGCGGAACTTGTTGTACCGGGTGAGCACCCAGTGTCCGATCGACTCGATCGAGTCGGGGTTACGTGAGATGTATCGCAGTCCGTAGAACAGTCCGAACGCGGCCACCAGCGACAGTGCCAGCGTGACCGGACTCACCTTGGTGCCCACCGCGAACGCGCCTGCAGCGCCGAGCAGCGCGAGGCTGCCCGCGGCGATCACTCCGGAGATCGCCAGCTGCCAGGACGCGACGATGGGGGTGGCACCCCACTTGCGGGTCTGCTTGTAGGTGAAGGCGGTCGAGAACACCTGACCGGCCGGCAGGCTCACGGCCATCGCGGTGCTCGCGTAGATCACCGACACCGACTTCAGCTGGCTGACGACGACACCACCCGCCTGCAGCAGCCGCTGCTGGACCGCGCCGTACCCGCTCAGGGAGACGGCTTGGGCTGCGATACATGCCGCGACCCACCCCCAGTGGATCTCGGTGAGTGCTTTCCACGAGTCGCTGAGGGTGGGCCACAGGTAGATGCCCTCGACGGTCAGCAGGGCCAGGAGGCCGGCGCCGAGTAGCCATTTGATCCACCAGTATCGGCTTCGCTGCCGAGGAGGCTCGGCAGTGGGCGGGTCGGATCGAGGCTGGGCCACCTGGCCAGCGTAACCAACGGGTAGCGGATTACTCCGGATAGTCCTCCGGCCAAGCCAGATGGGTGTTGCGGCGGCGCCCCCGCAACTGGACCTGTTCGCCGAGTTCCCAGTGCGCCTGTTCGTCGTCGTCCGCGAAATACAGGGCGCTCGTCGAGGCCAGCACACGGCTGGGGTGGAGCTTGGCGAGTTCGGTGAGCCGCGACGCCTCGTTGACGGGGTCGCCGATCACCGTGTACTCGAAGCGTTCGGCGGCGCCGATGTTGCCGGCGACGGCGAGGCCTGCGGAGACGCCGATACCGACGTCGAGGCCGGTGATCTCGTTCAGCGCGAACCGCAGCTCCCGGGCCGCCGCCAGCGCCGCCGTCGGTGCGTCGGGGCGGTCGAGCGGGGCGCCGAAAATCGCGAGAGCCGCGTCACCCATGAACTTGTTGACGAAGCCGTGGTGCCGGTCGATCACGTCGACGACGACGCGGAAGAACTCGTTGAGCAGGTTCACGACCTCGCCCGGGGGACGCTCCGCGGCGGCGCCGGTGGAGCCGACCATGTCGACGAACAGCACCGCGACGAACCTCGTCTCCCCGCCGAGTTCGGTACCGAACTGCAGGGCCCGCCGTGCGACGTCCTCACCGACGTGCTGACCGAACAGTTCGCGCAGCAGCCGCCGTTCATCCGATTCGCGCATCATGCGGTTGAACCCGACCTGCAGTCGCCCGATCTCGCTGCCGTCGAACACCTCGACCCGGACGTCGGTGGCGCCGCGCTGGACGCGTTCGATGGCCCGTCGCAGCTGTTTGATCGGGTCGGAGATCTGGCTGGCCGTCAGCATCGACAGCGCGAACGCCTGCGCGATCGCGATGATCGACAGCAGCATGATCGCCCACGCGAGCGCGTTCGGGGAGAACACCAGGTCGGTGGTTATCTGCGTCACGCACAGCAGGATGATGCCGATGACCGGCATCAGCGTTCCGAGACCCCACGTCATGGCCATCCGGGTACCGACACCGGGTGCCATGGTCCGGTCGAACTCGCCCTCGCTGAGCGCGCGGGCGGCCACGGGACGCAGGATGCGTTCGCCGAGCATGTAGGTGAAACCGAACGTCGTGGTCGCGGCCATGCAGACGGTGACGATCACCGCCACCGCGAGTTCCGGCATCTCGGTGATGGTGAGCAGCACGAAGATGATGCCGCCGAGGATCCACAGCACCAGGTGCACGATCGCCTGTCGCAGCGGTGCGTGCAGCGCCGACATCTGCTCGCTGCGCGTCGGCGGACCCCCACGCAACTGCCAGCGGACTACCGACCTCAGCATCATCGCCGCGGCCGTGAGACTCACCACGGCGGCGAACGCGAGATAGCCACCGAAGATCGCGACGTTGCGGACCCGGTCGGCGATAATTTCCTGCGATTCGGGGATGGGCACGCCGTAACGCACGAACGCGAAGACGAGGATGGCGCCGATGAAATTGGCGAGGAGCATCGAAACCATATAGAGCGGCCATCTGCTGCGGACCGTCGCCGCGATCGCTCTATAGGATTTCCGCACGCCGTTCAATTTAGCGGGGGGTGTACCGGGTGGCGTAGGACACGTCCCCTAAAAGGCGCATATGCGTGCCCTGCGCGCGTGTTTCGCACGCGAATCGCCCGGCACTGTCCGAACCTCGATACGCTCCGCACGTGAACGCGAACGAGCAACGCTCGGACACTGCCGCGGTAACACAGGGCGGGGGTCACCCCTCGGCGTCCGTGCACCCGGTGGTGCGGGTGGCGGCCGAATGGACGTGGCGGCTCCTCGTCATCTTCGCGGGCCTGCTGACCCTCGGATACATCGTGACCAGGCTCGACACCGTCCTCATTCCGGTGGGCCTGGCGCTGCTCTCGTCGGCGCTGCTGGTGCCGCTCGTCGACTGGTTGCAGGGCAAGGGCGTGCCGCGGTCGGCTGCCGTCCTGGTCGTCCTCATCGGTTCGATCGGCATCGTCGCCGGGATCATGACGTTCGTCGTCGAGCAGTTCATCGAAGGTCTTCCCGGCCTGACCGAACAATTCGAGGCGAGCGTCACACAGATCCAGGGGTGGCTCACGGACGGCCCGTTGCACTTCAGCGAGGATCAGATCCGGCAGGCCGGCGACTCGGTGGTGAAGTCCATCCAGGACAACCGCCAGCAGCTGACGAGTGGGGCACTGACCACCGCCACTGTCGTCGGCGAGATCTTCACCGGAGCCCTGCTGACGCTGTTCACCCTCATCTTCTTCCTCTACGGCGGATCTCAGATCTGGGAGTTCGTCACCCGCCTCGTCCCCACCGCGTCGCGGCGACGGGTCCGGCTGGCGGGGAGTCAGGGGTTCGGCTCGCTGATCGGGTACGTCCGGGCCACGGTGGCGGTGGCCGCCGCGGACGCCATCGGAATCGGCGCGGGACTGGCGATTCTGGGAGTTCCGCTCGCCCTGCCGCTGGCGTCGCTCGTGTTCATCGGTGCGTTCATCCCGATCGTCGGTGCGTTCCTCACCGGGTTCCTCGCTGTGCTGGTTGCCCTCGTCACCAAGGGATTCCTCACCGCGCTGATCGTGCTCGGCATCATCATCGGGGTGATGCAACTCGAGGCCCACGTGCTGCAACCCCTGCTGCTCGGCCGCGCGGTCCGGTTGCACCCGCTCGCGGTGGTGCTGGCCATCACCACCGGCATCGTGCTCGCCGGGATCGTCGGCGGCCTCCTGGCGGTGCCGATCGTCGCGCTGCTGAACACGGCGGTGCGCTCGCTCATGTCCGCGGATCCCGAGGCCACCTACGACGCACTCGAGGTCGACGACCCGGCAGTCCCGCTCTATCCCGCCGAGGCCGACGTCCCGCACCCGCCGCATCCCGCCCACCCGCGCCTCGACGACCCGCACTTCGACGACCCGCACTTCGACGACACCGCCCAGACCCATGACCGACCGGAATGAGCACCGCACCCGCCTGCACTACCGGCCGCGGGCCGCGACCGAGCTCGACACCCAGCCGGACGCACCGCTGTGGCGGGCGGCGCAGGCGTTCCGCCTCGTCACGCTGGTGTACGCGATCAGCTACCAGATCGTGTCGGTGCAGTACTACACCCATCAGCGGCTGAGCTGGTTCCTCGTCGCCCTGATGGCGGTGTGGTCGGGACTCTCGGCCGTCCTGCTGTCCCACGGGAAGGTCCCGCGCTACCAGGTGGTGATCGCCGACCAGCTGATCGTCATCGCGCTGATGGCGTCGACTCGCCTTGTCGCCGATCATGATTGGTACAACCACCATCAGACGCTGCCGACGACGCTGTGGGTCACCAACGCGGTGATCTCCGCCGCCGTCTTCGGCGGGCCGTGGCTCGGGATGGCGTCCGGTGTGCTGATGGCGACGGTGAGCGCGGTGGTGCGCGACCAGGTCAACCTCGACCTGTGGCGGGACGCGACGGCGCCGGTGCTGGTGTCGGTGGGGCTGGCGCTCGGGCTCGCCACCACCACCGCGAGGCGTGCGCAGGCCCAACTGGAGCAGGCGGTGCGGTTGGCCGCCGCCACCGAGGAACGGGAACGACTCGCCCGTGAGGTGCACGACGGCGTCCTGCAGGTGCTCGCGCTCGTCCGCCGCCGCGGCAACGAGATCGGGGGACCCGCAGCCGAACTCGCGGATCTCGCCGGCGAGCAGGAGGTGGCGCTGCGCATGCTCATCTCCGAGCAGGGCGCGGGTGTGGCGTCGGATCTGGGTGGAAGCTTGATCGATCTGCGACTGTTGCTGGGCACGCGGGCGAGCACCACGGTGTCCGTGTCGACCCCGGCCCATCCGGTGACGATCGAGCGCGACCGGGCGACGGAACTCGTCGCGATCGTCGACACGGCACTGTCCAATGTCGCACTGCACGCGGGGACCGGCGCCCGGGCGTACGTGCTGCTGGAGGATCTGGGCGACGAGGTGATCGTCAGCGTCCGCGACGACGGCAGCGGAATCGCCCCGGGACGGCTGGCCGAAGCGGAGGCGGAGGGCCGCATGGGAGTATCGAAATCCATTCTGGGCCGCGTCGGCGCGCTCGGCGGCACCGCCGAACTCGACACCGAACCCGGTCACGGCACCGAATGGGAGATCCGCGTGCCGAAGGGAGACGAAACGCATGGGTGAGACGGAGACTGGCGAGCAGATCACCGTGATGGTCGTCGACGACCACCCGATGTGGCGGGACGCGGTGGCCCGCGACCTCGAAGGCGCCGGGTTCACCGTGGTCGCCACGGCCGACGGCGTCGCCGCGGCGGGACGTCGGGCCGCCGCGACCCGTCCCGGCGTCGTGCTCATGGACATGCAACTGCCCGACGGAAACGGCGCCGCGGCCACCGCCGCCGTCCTCCAGGTGTCGCCGGACAGCCGGGTGCTGGTGCTGTCGGCCTCGTCCGAGCGTGACGACGTCCTCGACGCCGTCAAGGCCGGTGCGTCCGGGTACCTCGTGAAGAGCGCGTCCGTGGAGGAGCTGCTGGACGCGGTGCGGGCCACCGCGGCGGGGCAGGCGGTGTTCACACCGGGGCTTGCCGGACTCGTGCTGGGGGAGTACCGCCGGATGTCGAGTGCGCCCGCCGACGAGCAGGGTCCTGCCATCCCTCAACTCACGGAACGGGAGACCGAGGTTCTGCGGTTCGTCGCGAAAGGGCTCAGCGCCAAGCAGATCGCGACCAAGCTGTCGCTGAGTCACCGCACCGTCGAGAACCACGTCCAGGCCACGCTCCGCAAGCTGCAGCTGGCCAACCGCGTCGAGCTGACCAGGTACGCCATCGAGCAGGGCCTCGAGTAGCCGTGAGTACTTGTTAACCGCGGGCGGTTAACAAGTACTCACGGGCGCTAGCCTGGTCGGTATGGAGGCACGGGACCTACGCGTATCGGATGCGGAGCGCGAACACGTCGGCGAATTGTTGCAGCGGGCGGTGGGCCAGGGGATGCTCTCGCTCGGTGAGTTCACCGAACGGATGGACACGGCACTCGCCGCGAAGACGCGGGCAGAGCTGAACGTCGTGCTGGTGGATCTGCCGGGAATCCAGCTGATCTCCGACTTCACGCCGCCGCCGTACCCCGACCAGCCGTATGTGTCTCGACCGGCGCCGCCGGTTCCGCCGGTTCCGCCGGTCGCGCACCGGTCGCCCGCGCCACCGCCGGGCGAGGTCATCCGGGGCCGGATGTCGTCGGTCAGCCGCACCGGCTCGTGGAACGTTCCCCCCGCCCTCGAGGTGAACACCCGGCTGTCGACGGTGACGCTCGACTTCACGCGGGCCGTCATGACCACGCAGGTGGTGCACGTGACGATCGACGACTATGCGAGCACGATCTCGCTGATCGTGCCGGAAGAGGCGACGGTCGACCTCAACGGCGTGGAAACGGTCGGTGGTTCCGCGACCAACAAGGTGCGGACCGGCCCGCCCATCGGCCCGCTGCACGTCGTCGTGCGAGGCAAGGTGAGGTTCGGGAACGTGACGGCCAAACACCCTTTCGGCACCTCGATTCGCCGAATGTTCGGGTAGCACGACGCAGGTCTCTCGAGTAGGCCTACTCATGTGTGGGTGCCGTCGCCGCAGGACGATTGACCCATGTCCACACCTGGTACTCCTTCGATCGACCCCCGGCTGGTCGCGCAGCTCTCCGGTGACTTCTCGGCGCTCGGGCAGCAGATGCGTCACGTGGGTGAGAACCTCGCCGTCCTGCAGGCGCAGCTCGCGAGCGTCCCGCGGCCCCAGCCGCAACCCCAACCCCAGCCGCAACCCCAACCCCAACCCCAGCCGCAACCCCAGCCGGCGTCGCAGCCGATGTACCGACCCCCGGTCGCCCAGCCGCCCCCGCCGCCCGCACCGGCCGTCCCGTACCGTCCCGCTCCGGCGCCACCGCCCCGGGTGGCTCGCGAACCCTGGTGGCAGCGCGACGGGGTGATCAGCCGCGTGCTGGCCGTCGCGGGTGTCGCCGTCACCCTGATCGGTGTCGTGATGCTGCTCGTGCTGGCGGCGCAGGCCGGTTTCTTCGGTCCGGAACTGCGCGTCGTGGCGGGCGGGTTGTTCTCGGCCGGTCTCGTCTACACCGGTACCCGCGTCTTCGGACGGCCCGGCGGCCGGGTCGGCGGGATCGCGCTCGCGGCGACGGGTATTGCCGGCGCCTACCTCGACGTCGTGGCCGTGGCGGTCGTCTATCACTGGTTGCTGCCGGTGCTCGCCATGGTCGTGGCACTCGGGATCGCGGGAGCCGGTGTCGCACTGGCGGTCAGGTGGGGTTCGCAACCCCTCGCGCTGCTCGTGGTGACCGGCGCCGCCGTGCTCGCACCCGTCCTCACCGACGGCATCACGCTCACCCTCATCGGGTTCCTGTTCGTCATCCAGGTCGCCAGCTTCCCCGCGCAACTCGGTCGCGACTGGCTGTACCTGGCGATTGCACGGACGTGCCCGGTGGTGATCGCGCTGCTGATCGCGATCGCGAGTTCCGGACTGTCCGACCGACCGGAGAGGTTCTGGCTGCTCGCGTCCGCCGCCCTGGTCGCCCTGTTCGGGCTCGTCTCGTCGATCATCCTGTTGCGCAGTAACTCCCGTGACGTCACTGCGACCGCGATGATCGTCACGACGGCCGTCCCGACGCTGGTGATCGGCCACCTCTTCGACCGGCTCGGGTCCACGCTGATCGCGCTGGCATTGGCCGCCGCGATGTTTGCCGCGTTCGCGTCGGCGCGGTCGTTGCCGGGACACGCACGGATCGCGCTCGCGGGCGTGGGTACCCTCGCTCTGCTCGAGGCCTGCCTCATCGGTTCGAGCGAAGACCTCGCGCCGCTCGTCCTGCTCGGGGTGGCGGCACTGTTCCTCACCATCGGCGGGCAGGCGGGGTCGCGGATCGCGTATGCCGTCGGCGCAGTGTTCACCGTCGTCGGCGGGTTCGCCTTCGTGATCACCGCGCCGCCGTTCGTTCTCGTCGACGAGTACAGCGCGCTCGACTCGCTCGGGGTGACCACGGTGCTGTCCTCGCTGGTGCTGGCGGGAACCGTGTTCCTGTTCGTCTGGTACGCGCACACGCTGAAGCTGCTGAGCGACAACACCGCCCAGCCGTGGTGGGTGCTCGCCGGGCTGGTGATCCTGTACGCCGTCACCACCGCGACGGTGTCCGCGGGAACGGCGCTCACCGGGACGTCCGCAGGATTCATCGCCGGACACTGCGCTGCGACCATCGCGTGGATGGCGGCGGCAACGGCGGCGCTGGTGTTCGGACTGGCCCGCCGCGACTACGCGCACACCGCGCTCGGCGTCGGGCTCGGACTGACCGCCGCAGCGCTGGCCAAACTGTTCCTGTTCGACCTGGCCACCCTCGACGGCCTGTTCCGCGTCCTCGCGTTCCTCGTGGTCGGTCTGCTGTTACTCCTCGCCGGCACCCGCTACGCGCGTGAGTTCGCGGAGCGGGAGGCCGGACGGGGAACGCCGAACGGCTCCGTCAGCGCCGGTTCTGCCGAGCGATGAGCTCGCTGACGCTGACGGCGTTGCCGTCGTCCGCGCGGTGCCTGCCGCTCGAGGCGTCGTCCGGATCGACGGGCGGTTCCTCGACGCTGCGGCGACGCGAGCCGTTGGTCGGGGCGCCGTTGGGTGGGGTTCCGTTCGCGGGCGAGCCGTTGCTGCGCCTGCTGCCGTTCACGGGTTCCGAAGGCTCGGCGGCACGGCGCCTCGACGGAATCGGCGGCACCGGGCGGGCAGGAGACGACTGGGGGGTCTCCTGCTCGTACGGTGCGGGCACCGAGCGCGGCGAGCGGGTCGGCAGTGACGGCGCCGACGCACTGGGTCGCGGTTCGGCGGGTGAGGAGATCGGCCGCGGTTCGGCGGCCGACGTGGACCGGAGGTCCGCGAGCCAACTCTCGATCGGACGCGACTCGGTGGCCGGACCCGGGGCGGGGGCCGCCGGACGGGGCCGCGGAGCAGGACGCGACTGCGGTGCGGGCCGCGACTGCGGTGTGGGACGCGACTGCGTCGGGGCCGGACGCGGCGGAGCAGGCTGCGGCAGCACAGTGGTCTGCGGTTCCGCGGTCGGCGTGTCCTCGATCTCCTCCGGTGCCCGAGCGGGACGGCCGGTCGCCGACCGGCGAGCCTCGTTCTGCGCCCGGCGCGCCTTCGCGTCGTCCTCGGACATCTTCGCGGCCAGCGCCCGTGCGGTGACCAACGGGATCGGCTCGGTGAGCGGTTCCGGTTTCCGGGGTGCGGGCGGCGCCGCGAGCTTGCGCTGCGGCGGGACGGCACCGATCGGGGTGAGCTCCGGGACGTCGGTGGGCATCAGCTCGTTGTCGAGGATGGGCTCACCGAGACCCGTCTTCTCCTGGATCCGCTTCATCCACGCCGGCGCCCACCAGCAGTCGTCGCCGAGGAGCTTCATCGTGGCCGGCACGAGGAACATACGGATGAGGGTCGCGTCGATGATCAGCGCGGCGATCATGCCGTAGGAGATGTACTTCATCATCACCAGTTCCGAGAACCCGAACGCGCCCGTGACGACGATGAGGATGAGCGCGGCCGCGGTGATGATGCGGCCCGTGTGCGCCGTGCCGATGCGGATCGACTCCGTCGTACTGGCCCCCTGCGCCCGCGCCTCGACCATGCGCGAGAGCAGGAACACTTCGTAGTCGGTGGACAGGCCGTAGACGATCGCGATGATCAGCACCAGCACCGGCGACATGATCGGGCCGGGGGTGAAGTTCAACCACTCCGAGCCGTGACCGTCGATGAAGATCCACGTCAGGATGCCGAGCGTGGACCCGAGGCCCAGCGCGCTCATCAACGCCGCCTTGATCGGCAGCACCAGCGAGCCGAACGTCAGGAACATCAGCAGCGTCGTCAGGACGAGGACGGAGATCACCATCGTGGGCAGGTGGTCGAGCAGCGCGGCGATACTGTCCTGCTCGATCGCCGGGGTGCCGCCCACCAGTACCTGCACGCCGTCCGGACTGTCCATGGCGCGCAGATAGTCGATGGTCGGCTTCGACTCGTTGCGGTCGACGAGGCCTGCCTTGAGGACGACCACACCGTCCTTGGCCGCGCCCTCCGGGGTGAATCGCTCGATCAGCCCCGGCGCGCCACTGGCTTCCTTGATGATCTGGCCGAGCGCCTTGTTGTCGGCGTCGGACACGACGAGCTTGACCGGTTCGGTGCGCAGATTCGGGAAGATCTCGTCGAACTGTTCCTGCGCGGCGCGGGTCGAGCTGTCCGGGGGAAGGTAGGTCTCGTTGATGCCACCGAACTTGATGCCCGTCAGCGGCACGATCAGTAGGAGCAGACCGACGACGATCGGGATGGTGACCTTGAGCGGGTTACGCATCACCCAGCGGGTGAGCCGGCCCCAGATGCTCGCCTCGATCTCCTCGGTGTTCTTGGTCTGACGGAAACGGTCGAGGCTGAGGGCGTCGATGCGCTTGCCGAGGATGCCGAGGATCGCGGGCAGGATCGTGATCGACGTCAGCGCCGCCAGGCCGACAGTCGCGATGGCGCCGTAGGCGACGGACTTCAGGAAGCCCTGCGGGAACAGCAGCAGACCGCCGAGGCTGGCGACGATCATCGTCGCCGAGAAGACCACGGTGCGGCCCGAGGTCATCACCGTGCGGCGGACGGCGGAGCGGGTGTCGTACCCCTCCGCCATCTCTTCTCGGAACCGGCTGACGATGAACAACCCGTAGTCGATGGCCAGACCCAACCCCACGAGGGAGACCACGGGCGCGACGAACGAGTTGACCTCGGTGAAGTTGGTGATCAACCGGACGACGCCGTTGGCCCCGACCACGGTCAGGCCGCCGATGATCAGCGGCAGCGCCGCCGCGACGACACCACCGAACACGAAGAACAGCAGAATGCCGACGGCCGGGATCGCGAGGATCTCCATTCGCCTGATGTCTTTGGCCATCGTGTCGTTGAGCGCACCCGACACGGGCTGGAGTCCGGCGAGTTGCACGTCGACGCCGTCGATGTAGAACTCGTCCTTGACGTCGCGGAAATTGGCCGTGACCTCGGTGTCGTTGTCGCCGACGATCGCGATGCTCTCGATCGCGTGCTGCTTGTCGGCGTCCGCGGCGGACGCCAGCTGCGGTGCGCTGCCGACCTTGAAGTAACCGCCGTTGATCTTGAGGATCTTGTCCGGGTGTTCCGCGGCCAGCCGTTCGAGGTTTTCGACGACCTTCGCCTGGAACTCGGGGTCTTCGATCGTCTTGCCCTCGGGCGCCGTATAGAGCGCCACGACGTCGCTGTTGGTGTCGCGACCGAAGGTGCCGTCAGCCAGCTTGGCCGCGGCGACCGACTCCGAGCCCGGATCGTCCCAGCCGCTCTGGCTGAGATGCTTCTCGAGGCCCAGGCCGTACGCGGCCGAACCGAGCAACAAGGCAACCATGATGCCGATGACGGTGAATCGGGCCCGGTAGACGACGCTTCCCCAGCTCGCGAACACTGATCAACTCCTACTCGGCAGCACTCTTCCGCCCGACGAGCAGGGCGGAAAGCGGTCGGAACGGCTGCAACCAGGCACCCTCGTCGGGCAGTGTGTCGAGGCTGACCCGAGGGAGTGGCTCCCGGAACACGCCGGGGATGTCCTCGAGATCGACGAAGTCCAGAAGGTCGGACGCGACCGCCCAGCTGGCGTGCTCGCGGAACCCGAGTATCTGGACCGGAATGCCGGTCGCGGCGATGTCCTCCAACGGTTCGCGAAACGCTTGACCGTCGGCGGAGGCGACCATGACACCGGCCAGCCCCTCGCCGTGACGAAGCGCGATGTGGTCGAGCATGTCGGAATCGACGTCGCTGTCCTCATCGATCTTCGGCTTGGCGAACACCGCGAAGCCCACATTACGCAAGGCTTCGACCCACGGTCTCACGACATCGGCGCTGCCAGCCGCGATGTTGGTGAAGACCGTCGCCTCGGGTTCGAGTGTGTCGGTGCCGGACGCGGACAGTTCCGCGGTCCGGGAGAGCAGCCAGCGGCCGAGCGCGTCGAATCGTGGCCGGTAGGCAGCCGTGGGCCGGCCGCCGAGGATGGCGCCGAGGCCCATGTCGAGGTTCGGGGCGTCCCAGACGAGGAGGACCCGCTTCTGGTGGCGTCCGTCACGTGCACCTGCCACGGGAGATCCTGACGACACGGCGGTGCCTGCCGGGACCGCGCCGGCTATGTCGGAGTACTGCTCGCTGACGCTCATGACCTGATCTTCCCCCAAATCAACTCGGTGATCGCACTGCCGACCTGGTGGGCCTTGTCCTCGAACTTCGTCACCGGACGCTCGTGCGTCATCGGCGATTCCCAGTCGAGGGAGGTCAGGAGGGGTTCCGCGTTGCCTGCCTCGGCGATGACCTCGGCGTACTCGGCGTGATCTGTTGCGACATGCAACACACCACCGGCCTTCAGCCGGCTCGCGATCAGGGCGAAAGTGGGGGACTGCAGCAGGCGCCGCTTGTGATGGCGGGCCTTCGGCCACGGGTCCGGGAAGAAGACACGGACTCCGGTGAGCGATTCCGGCTCGATCATGTTCTCCAGGACATCCATGGCGTCGCCGCGCAGGACCCGGATGTTCGGGATCTCGTCCCGTTCGATCTGTTGAAGCAACTGTGCGAGGCCGGGCCGGTAGACCTCGACGGCGATGAGGTTCACGTGGGGTTCGGCCTTCGCCATCGCCGCGGTGGCGGTACCGGTGCCCGAGCCGATCTCGAGGATCAGAGGGGCGTCGCGGCCGAACCACGACGGCGCATCCAGGCGATTGTCCGAGACGTCCGCGCCGATCTCGGGCCATTGCCGGTCCCATGACTCCTGCTGCGCAGCGGTCAGAGCGCCCCTGCGCGAGCGGAAACTGGTCACCCTCGGGTGGAGACGAGACCCCTTCGAGTCCTTCGTCTGCCCCTCCTCGGGGACGGCGGGTGCATCCTGATCAGCGTGGTTCACCGGACCATTGTCACGCATGAGGGGCGTTTCCGGCATACGGGTCTGAAGTTCACCTTGAGACTTTTTCGATAATCCGGTGCCCAGCCTGCACGGTTGCCCACGCCGATTCGGGGCGAGTCTGACAGAATCGGCGCGGGACGAAGGGGGGTGACTGCGTCATGGGCACTGCAGATGCCGGGGGCGGGGAACTGGCGGATCTCGCCGAACGAGTGGCGGCACTGGACGGGGTTGCCGGCGACCGTGTGCGCGGCGCCGTGGCCGCGTTTCGGGCGCCGATCCGGGTCCAGACCGCGGGTCGAGCGGGTGTGGGCAGGTCGACCGTGGCCTCGGCGCTGACCGCGAACGGGATCGCCGACGCCGTCGTGGAGGAAGCGGACGCCGTCGACGTGCCCGGCGCGCCCGACCCCACGCTGGATGGCGACGTCGTGGTCTACGTCCTCGTCGAGTCGGTGCGCGACGCCGACCGGGACGCCGCGCGGACGCTGGATCCGGCGCAGGCTCTGTTCGTCCTCAACAAGTCGGACACGTTGGGCGCGTCGCGCGCGGCAGCCGACGCCTGGGCGACGGCGACCGCGCGTGCCGCCGAGTGCTCGGAGGAAGGCGGCCTCCCGGCTCTGCCCCTCATCGGAACGCTCGCGATCGAAGGGCCGGCACCGGAGTCCGGGATCGACGCGGTGTCGGCCGCCGTCGCCGATCGGGTCACACGATCCCGGGCACGCCGCGCCGAGACCCTGCTGAACACACTGCGGTCGCAGGCGGCGCGCAGCCCGGCATCCCGCGACGTGCTGGAGCGGTATCTCGCCGGCGACCATGCTGCCGCGCTCGCGGCCGCCGCGGCCAGGCTTCATCTCGCCGATTGCGTCGCGGAGGCGCCAGGGTCGCCGTCCAGCGCCGCGGACGCCGCCCGGTGCGCGGACTGGTGGCGGGCGCAACTCGCCCGGCAACCGACGGCCCGCCGGCGCCGGGCGGTCGTCGACGTCCGGCGTCACTACGTTCGGGTCTGGCAGCAGCTGAGCGGCAGCCCCGGAACGTGACGACGCAACAGCTGTCGGATCTGCCCGCCGAGACCGTCGACGTGGTGACGCGATGGAACCCGACGGCGTCGCCCGCTTGAAGTCCGGTGAAGCCTCGCAGCGCGGTGTGTTCGTGGCGGGGCCGCGGCGCTCCGGGAAGACCACGCTCGTGGGCGGGCTCCGCGCTCTCGACGCGTCCGCGCTCACATTCGTGGAGGACCCGATCGACGCCCGCGTGGTCCTGATGGTGCTCGACGCCGCGGCACCACTCGGACGGGAGGAGCTGTCCGTTCTGGACGTCGTCGCGCGACCGGCCTGTCCGGTGGTCTTCGCGCTCTCCAAGACCGATGTCCACTGGAACTGGGCAGGGGTGAGCGAACGCAACCGGGCCCTCCTCGCCCGGCATGCGGCGCGGTTCGCCGACGCAGAGATCCACCCGGTGGCGGCGGGGGGCTCCGGGACCGAGGCGCTGCTCGCGGCACTCCTGCGTGCCGTCCGCGCCCAGGCCCCCGACCCGCGTTCCGTCACCGAGGCCGTGCTCGAGCAGACCCGGCGCATGATCGCGGCCACTGCCCGGTCCGTGCGGGAGACCGAGCCCGGCGCGGAACTGCGCGCCGAGCGGGTTCGCGCGATGACGCTGCGGGACGGCAGGCGCACCGAACGGGTCGCGCAGCTCCGCGGTCAGGTCCAGCTCGCGAAGGTCGAGTTGATGCACGAGGTGGCCGCACAGTTTCGCGCGGCCGGAACGACCGCGCGCGCCGAGATCGACCGTGCCGGCCGCGGGACGCTCGAGGGCTACCCCGACCGGCTGGCCGAAATGGTGCGCGAGCGAAGTGGTGCGGTCGATGCCGCGGTCGCCGCGCGCCTCGACGACCTGCGGTCGCGGGTCGGCGTCACCGTGTCCGCGGCCGACACCGCCGTTCCGCTGCCGGAGCCGGTTGCGCCGGACGGGCCCGAGCCGCGACACCGCGGACTCGAAGACCGGATGACGATCCTGATCGGTGCGTCCGCCGGGCTCGGTCTGGGCAGGCTGGTGGTCTCGCCGCTGTCGATGGTGCCCGCGCTGGACATCGCGACCATCCCGCTCACCCTCGCGCTGGGAGCCGTCGCGGCGTGGTGGCTGACCCGGGCGCGCGGGCACGTCGCCGAGCGTGCCCACGTGCGGCAGTGGGCCACCGAGGCGCTGGTGCACGTGCGGTCCCAGTGGGAGCAGTTCGTCCTCGCTCGGTTGCTCGCGGCCGAGGCTCAGGCGAGTGAGGCGATCATCGCCGACAGCCGGGTCTGCGCCCGGGACGTCGACGAGCGGGTCGCGCAGATCGAGGGTGAACTGCGTCGCCTCGCCGCGAGGCGCAACGGGCAGCTGTCGTCCTGTGAACGTGACCTCGGGGCCGTCGACCGGGGGCTGCAGGAGGTCCGCAGGCAGTCGGGGGAACCGAATCGCCGCATCGAACGTCTGAATACATAGGTACCTGACCGGTGTTCGCCCGCTTTCGTGTGGGATCGTGTTGAATTATCTTGATATGTCTTGATTTGTGCGGGAAACTGGTCCGAAATGTGAAGGGAGACCGCGGTGGCGACGACTGAGAGTTTTCTGGTCCCGGACGTGCCGGACGTCGATCCGAACACTTTCGGTCACGATTCCGGGGCGGTCGCGCTCACCGATCCGACCCACGACATCGACGGAGACGGCGTCCTCGACACCCAGACCTTCGACGCGGGCGACGCCGTCGTCATCGCCTCCGACCTCGACTCGGACGGCGACGCAGACCATCTGACGATGATCCACGAGGACGGCGAGTACGCGTCTTGGGAGTTTCGCCGCGACGGCGACGGCGTCGTGCACTGGCAGCAGACCGATGGTGGGACTCTCGGTAACGGCTGAACACCTCCGAAATCCGCACTGCAGACGCGGGAAAGGCCCCTGGTAGCTCTACTGAATCGTTTCTGTGACCATTCCAACCGCACCCGATTCCCCGAGATGGGACTCGCGGCGTTAACCTCTAGGGATAGGACACCCGGCGCCCGCGTCTTCCATGTGGCATGGACGGCCTGGCTGGACCCCGCCGAGAGGGGAAATCGGACCGTCTGGCACTCGCTGCGAGGTTCTCTCAGCGGACGGCAGATGGTCCGGTTCCGGCTCACCCCAGGAGAGTTTGATGACCTCAGCGACCATTCCCGGTCTGAACGGAACTGACGGCACGCCCCCCACGGAGCACAGTGAGCTGCTCGCCTGGGTTCGAGAGGTTGCCGAACTCACTCAGCCCGATCGCGTCGTCTTCGCCGACGGCTCGGACGCAGAATGGGATCGACTGACCGAGCAGCTCGTCGAGGCCGGTACGTTCACGCGACTCAACGACGAGAAGAAGCCGAATTCGTTCGTCGGCAACTCCGACCCGTCGGACGTCGCACGCGTCGAGTCCCGCACCTACATCTGCTCGCGTGAAGAGATCGACGCCGGGCCCACCAACAACTGGATGGACCCGACCGAGATGCGGTCGCTCATGACCGACCTCTACCGCGGCAGCATGCGCGGACGCACCATGTACGTGGTGCCGTTCTGCATGGGTCCCCTCGGTGCGGACGACCCGAAGCTGGGTGTCGAGATCACCGACTCCGAGTACGTCGTCGTGTCCATGCGCATCATGACGCGCATGGGTTCCGCCGCGATGGAGAAGCTCGGCACCGACAAGCCGTTCGTGAAGGCGCTGCACTCGGTCGGCGCACCTCTCGAAGAGGGTCAGGCCGACGTCCCGTGGCCGTGCAACGACACCAAGTACATCACCCACTTCCCCGAGGATCGCGAGATCTGGAGCTACGGTTCCGGCTACGGCGGAAACGCTCTGCTCGGTAAGAAGTGCTACTCGCTGCGCATCGCGTCGGCGATGGCCCACGACGAGGGCTGGCTGGCCGAGCACATGCTGATCCTCAAGCTGATCTCCCCGGAGGACAAGCCGTACTACATCGCGGCCGCGTTCCCGAGTGCCTGCGGCAAGACCAACCTCGCGATGATCCAGCCGACCATCCCCGGATGGCGCGCCGAGACCCTCGGCGACGACATCGCGTGGATGCGCTTCGGTGAGGACGGCCGCCTGTACGCCGTCAACCCGGAGTACGGCTTCTTCGGCGTCGCGCCGGGCACCAACTACGGGTCGAACCCGAATGCGATGAAGACGCTCGAGGCCGGCAACTCGCTGTACACGAACGTCGCGCAGACCGACGACGGCGACGTCTGGTGGGAGGGGCTCGAGGGCGACCCGCAGCACCTCACCGACTGGAAGGGCAACGAGTGGACGCCCGAGTCGGGCGAGAAGGCCGCGCACCCCAACTCGCGCTACTGCACCCCGATGTCGCAGTGCCCGATCCTCGCGCCGGAGTGGGACGACCCGCAGGGTGTGCCGATCTCCGCGATCCTGTTCGGTGGACGCCGTAAGACCACGGTTCCGCTGGTCAGCGAGTCCTTCGACTGGCAGCACGGCACGTTCCTCGGTGCGACGCTGTCGTCCGAGCAGACCGCTGCCGCCGAGGGTGCCGTGGGCACCGTCCGCCGCGACCCGATGGCCATGATCCCGTTCATCGGCTACAACGCCGGCGACTACCTGAACCACTGGATCAACCTCGGCAAGCACGCGGATTCCGAGAAGCTGCCGAAGATCTTCTACGTCAACTGGTTCCGTCGGGGCGACGACGGCCGCTTCCTGTGGCCCGGTTTCGGCGAGAACTCCCGCGTGCTGAAGTGGATCGTCGACCGTATCGAGCACAAGGCCGGCGCCGAGTCCACCCCGATCGGTTTCGTTCCGACCGCAGCCGATCTGGAGCTCGGCGGCCTGGACGTCGACGCCGCCGACGTCGACGAGGCGCTGAAGGTCGACGTCGACGAGTGGAAGCAGGAGCTGCCGCTCATCGAGGAATGGTTCGAGTTCCTCGGCGAGAAGGTTCCCTCCGGCATCCGTGATGAGTTCGAGGCCCTGAAGCAGCGCCTGAGCTAGTCCCCCCGGTGACCGAATGTCACAGTGGTTCAGTCCGACTGAACCACTGTGACATTCGTCGTTTCAGGGGAGGATTCTGCAGTAAACGCATACCATTCGGTTTGTAAAGCCTCGATTCTCGAAGCTCGCACCCGACGAAAGGATTGCAGATGCAGACAGGGACCAGTAGGGGCATGAAACGACTCGCCGGAGGTGCCGCACTCGCTGCCGCGGCCGCCGCCACCGTAGCCGTCACCATGCCGGCGACCGCATCCGCAGCGACGGAAGTCCAGCCTCCCACCGTGGTGACCGCGGTCGACGGAAACACCCTCGACATCACCGTCACCAACCCCAACGTCCTGAATCTGCTGGACGCCCAGTCCTGCGGTGCAGTGGCATTCGACGCCACCAAGCTGCCCGCCGTCCTCGCCGATCCCACCGTCGTCCTCGAACCGGGATTCGTCGCGTGGGCCACCAACCCGATCGAGCGCGTCGTCGCGAACGCCGCAGGCAACGCGGTCAAGACGTTCACCACACCGGAGCTTCCGGACGGCGCGTACGCGGTCATCGGCGAATGCCTGTCGCTGAGCACCGTCGCCAACCCCCAGACCACGATGCCGCAGATCGTCCTCGTCGGCGGCCCGCTGGGCGGGGTCCAGTTCGGCAGCTAGACCGCAGAAACGGCGGCGAGCCGGCGATCTCACAGGGTGATCGTCGGCTCGTCCTCTGTCGACAGGGTGAGTATCGCGCGGACGACGTGCGAGTTCCGTTCGAGCCGGGCCTCGAGGTCACGGAGGGTATGGGCGACACGGGACTCCGCGTAGTCACCGACCAGGTCGACGCTCGCCACCAGGTACGCCTGTCGTGGTCCCAGGTACTCCATGCGCAGAAACGTCACCCGGTCGACCTCGGGCAGCGCCTCGAGCGCCTCGATGCCGGCCTGGCGCAGGGCGGGGGATGCCTCCTCGCCGATCAGGAATCGCCGGTTGCGGTCGATCAGAATCAGCGCGATGACGCCGAGCAGGATCCCGACCAGGATGGAGCCAATTGCGTCGGGGATCGCCGATCCCGTGATCTGGTGCAGCAGAACGCCCACGAACGCGACGACCAAACCGATGAGCGCCGCGGCGTCCTCCGCGAACACGGCCCGGGTGGTCGGGTCGGACGTGCGGAGTGCGTGGGCCAGGACGTCGCGGTCGATGGCGATGGCCTCGGCGCGCAACTGTCGGTACGCCTGCTGGAAGGAGATGGACTCGAGCACGAACGAGACACCGAGCACGACGTATGCGACGGCGAAGTTCGTTGCTGGCTCGGCGTGCACGAGCTCCTGGATGCCGTGCGTGACGGACACCCCCGCGCCCAGCGCGAACAACCCGAACGCCGCGAACATCGACCACACGTAGGCCTCGCGCCCGTACCCGAGCGGATGGATGCGGTCCGGCGTGCGCTTGGCCCGCGAATTGGCGATCAGGAGCAGGATCTCGTTGCCCGAGTCGGCCCACGAGTGGGCGGCCTCCGCCACCATCGACGCCGAGCCGGTGACCACCGCGGCGACGGTCTTGGCCAGTGCGATCAGAATGTTCGCGCCGAACGCGAGGACGACGGTGAGTGCACTCTCACCATCGGCGTCGTGGGTGGTGTCCGGAGTCGATGCGGTCACCCGATCACGCTAACGCCTGTGCGCCTTTCTGGTAGCTGCAGCAACCAGAAAGGCGCACGGGCGCGGAGCGCCTATCCGCTGTAACCGGGCGGCATGAGGACGGACTTGGTCTCACAGAACGCTTCGAGCCCCTCCGGTCCGTTCTCGCGACCGATGCCGGAGGCCTTGTAGCCGCCGAACGGTGAGCCGGGGTCGAACGCGTACCAGTTGATGGCGTAGGTGCCGGTGCGGATCTGCTTCGCTACGGCGAGACCGTGATCGATGTCGGTGGTGTACACCGAGCCGGCGAGTCCGTAGTCGGAGTCGTTGGCGATCTTGATCGCCTCGTCCTCGGAGTCGTAGGGAATCACGGACAGGACGGGTCCGAAGATCTCCTCGCGGGCGATCGTCATCGAGTTGTCGACGTCCGCGAAGATGGTCGGCTCCACGTACCAGCCCTTGTCGAGGCCTTCCGGACGGCCGCCGCCGAGTACCACGCGGGCGCCCTGTTCCTTGCCCTTGGCGATGTAGCCCTCGACGCGGTCGCGTTGCTTCTCGGAGATCAGCGGACCGAGTTGCGCGGCCGGGTCGGACGGATCGCCGACGGTCATGAATCCGGCACCCGCCACGAGGGCGTCCAGAACCTCGTCGTAGCGGGAACGCGGGGCGAGGATCCGGGTCTGCGCGACGCATGCCTGCCCGGTGTTCATGAGCCCGGACATCACCAGCATCGGCATCGTGGATGCGAGGTCGGCGTCCTCGAGGATGATGGCCGCCGACTTGCCGCCCAGCTCGAGGGAGCAGCGCTTGAGGTTCTGTGCGGCGATGGCGCCGATCTTGCGGCCGACGGGACTGCTGCCGGTGAACGTGATCTTGTCGATCCCGGGATGCAACACCAGGTATTCGCCGGTCTCGGCGCCGCCGGGCAGGACGGAGATGACACCCTCGGGGACACCCGCCTCGGCGAAGATCTCGGCGAGAAGGTGTGTGGAGAGCGGAGATTCGGGTGCGGGCTTGAGCAGGACGGTGCAGCCGGCGAGCAGCGCGGGGGACAGCTTGTTGACGGCGAGGAACAGTGGCACGTTCCAGGCGAGGACCGCGGCCACCACGCCGACCGGCTCCCGCAGCACCTTCGTCTGTCCGAACACGCCGGTGCGGGTCTGCTCCCACTCGAACTCGTTCGCGAGACCGGCATAGAAGTTCAGGGTCGCGAGCGACGGCGTCTGCTGCATCATCCCGACCATCGCCGGCGGCTGGCCCATCTCGGACGAGATCAGTGCGTTGAGGGTGTCGCCGCGTTCCTCGATGAGTTTCGCCGCCTTCGCGAGGATCTCCCCGCGCTCGGCGGGAGTGGTCTGCGGCCACGGACCTTCGTCGAATGCCCGCCGGGCAGTGGCGACGGCGTCGTCGATGTCGGCCGGCGACGCGACGGGACAGCTGCCGACGCGTTCCTCGGTTGCCGGGGAGAACACTTCGAGCACCTGATCGGTGGCCGGGGCCACCCACTTGCCGCCGATGTAGAGCTTGTCGTAGTCGGTCATGAGTCCATTCCTCGTGTCGTTCCCCCGGTCAGGAGGCGGTGTCGGTGAAACTGTCGAATCCGTACCGTGCGTGTGGGCCGATCGCCGCGACCTCGAACAGCCCGGTCCCGACGACGGTCTCGCCGCCGTCCTCTAGCCGGAAGCGGGTGAGATTGTCGACGGGGCAGAACATCCGGAGTCCCGGTTCGATCTCGGACGCTCGTTTGCGCAGTCCCTGCACCATGAGTTCGCCCTGCCACATGCCGTGACGCCAATCGGCTTCGAGGCCGTACCCCGTGCCGATACCGATGTAATTGGGAACCAGCAGGTCGCAGGTGACGGTGACGACCTCGCCGGTCGGGCGGTGGAAACTCAGCGACGCCGACGTGACGTCCCGTGTCCCCGGTTCGAACTTCAGCTCGTGTTCGGGTCGGCCCAGCCATTCGGGTTCGCGGTCGGCGTCCGGCCAGATGCGGACGGCTTCCTCGACGATGCGCCTGCCGAGTTCGTCCTCCTGCAGGACGACGGAGACGGAGTAGTCCTCGAACTGCATCACCGAGTAGATCCAGAAGAAGTTCTGGATCCCGTCGACCGCGCGCCGTCCGGGCGGCTCGGACTCGCCGACGGGGCGCACCCCCCACGACCGGTCGCGGTTGCCGCGCCAGGTGTCGGGGGTGACGGGGCGGCTCTGCCCGTCGATCGTGAGTTCGCCTGCCCAGGTGCCGGTCTGGACGAATCGGCTCGTATCGAAGGTGACGCGCTCGAGTTGCCTGCGGAAGTGGCGGGGCTCCAGCGTCGCGGGGATCGCGCCGTCGAAGGTGAGGTCGAAGGAGAGGTCGTAGTCGCCGGGCTCGAGCACGACGCGCAAGCGTTGCAGACCCTCGAGGACCTCGACGCGGAACGGTCCGACGGTGCTGTCGGAGCGGTCGTGTCCCAGGGCCGCGGACCCGCGGACGACGATGTGGTCGTCGCCGCGGCGGAGCACCGCGAAGGCGTCCGTCACGCCGAGGTTGGGGTACTGCCCGAGACCGATGATGAGGAAGAGGTCGGACTCGGCCGAGGGGTAGCAGTTGAAGTAGTAGCGGTCGTAGAAGTTGCGGTCGGACGTGGCGACGCGCCGGATGGGTTCGGCCACCTGATGGATGGGGTAGTCGTCCATCGGGGACAGCGGATTTCCCGCGTAGTCGGCGGTCATCGGATCTTCTCCCAGTACGTGCCGTCGAGCATCGCCTCCAGCGACGCGCGGTGCATGATCATGTCGTCCGGATCCTCCGGAGCGACGGCCTGTCCGAAGTGGATGGCGCGCTCCTGGATCCGCAGCATGATGGTGGCCTGCCGCAGTGCCGCGTAGGCGGTGTAATACTCGAGATCGCGGGGCGTGTGACCCGTCAATTCCTCGTACAGCGCGGCGAGGTCGTCGAGTCGCAGGAAGTCGGGCATCCCGTCCAGTCCGGCGGCCGCGGCGATGTCCTCGAAGAACCGGTGCAGGTACGTCATCCAGCCCAGGTCGAGTTCGCGGGGTCCGAGTGCGGCCATCTCCCAGTCGAGTACGGCCACGGGCCGGAAGTCCTCGAACATCATGTTGCCGATGCGGGCGTCGCCCCAGCAGAAGACGGCGGGGGAGGGGTCGTCCGGGAGGTTCTCCTCCATCCACGCGAAGCCGCGTTCGATCAGCGGGGACCGGGGACCGGACAGCGTCGTCCACTCGTAGTAGTCGCGTTGCTGCCGGATGTGCGCGGCGAGCGCCTCGGTGACGGTGGGACCCGAGCCGGGCAGTTGCAGGAACGCGAACCGCTCCCACGGCCGGTCGATGTCGTGCAGCAGCGCAAGCACATTCACCGCACTGTGCTGCAACAGCGCGCGCTGCTCCTCGGTCGCCTCCGTCACCCACGACCCGAAGTTGTAGGGCATCACGTCCGGCGGGACCTGCCCCGAGACGCGGGCCATGACGAAGAACGGGGCGCCCAGCGGACCGGGATCGGATTCGGACCAGTAGACGACCGGGACCGGGACGGCGGAGTGCTCCCGGACCTGCGCCATCACCTGGAACTGCCCGTCGAGGTCGTACTCCGGGAAGACAGGCATCGTCGTGTCGGCCGGCGCGACCCGCGCGACCAGTGGGTGAACCTCGCCGGACCAGGTGGCGTCGAACAGGATGGTCTCGCTCGACATGCCGTTGGCGTCGGGGAGGTGGACGTGCGTGACCTCGGGTGCGGCGTCGGCGGGCAATTGGGCGGCGAGCCAGCGTTGCAGCGCGTCTCGCAGTACCTCCGGATCGCGACGGGAGTCAGTGGGCCGGGCGACTTCGGACGAGTGATCGGAGTCGTCGGCGGATCGGGCGGTGCTCGTGCTCACGGTCACCTCCTCTCCTGAACGTGGTGTGACCCTGAACACTAGAACACGTTACAGAATTTCGGAACAGGTGAGGAGATCCCGCTGCGTCAGCCCTCGTCGACGGCCAGCACTCCCGCCCCGACGAGGGTTCCGGAGGCGCCGAGTTCCGCCGGGACCACCCGCAGATTCGCGACGAAGGACAACCGGGCGTGGCGGGCGGCGGCCCTGCGCATCGGGTCCCACAGCGGCGGTCCTGCCTGCGCGAATCCGCCACCGATCACCGCGAGCTCGACGTCGAGGAGGGCTGCGGCGGACGCGATGGCCTGCCCGAGTGCGGTCCCGGCGCGGTCGAGGGCGGCCACGGCGACGTCGTCCCCGTCCGCGGCCGCCCTCGCCAATTCGACGCCCGTCGTCCCGCGCCATCCCCGGGAGCGGGCCCAGCGCACGGACGACGGTCCGCTCGCCACCGTCTCCAGGCACCCGGTCCCGCCGCACGTGCACGGCTCGGTTCCGCCGGGGACCACCAGGTGACCGATGTGTCCCGCGTTGCCGGTCCGGCCGGTGGCGATGCGGCCGCCGAGGACCACTCCGCCGCCGATGCCGGTGGATACGACCAGGCTCAGTAGGTCGGGGACACCGCGCCCGGCACCGTGGTGATGCTCACCGAGAGCGGCGGCGGCGCCGTCCATCGCCAGCCTCGCGGGGACGCCGGGAAAAAGTTCCTGCACCAAGCCGACCAGGCCGAAGCCGCCCGACCACTCGTCGATGTTGATGGGTGACGCGGTGCCGGCGACCGTGTCGACCGGTCCCGCGCACGCGATACCGACCGACGTGATCGTCGCCGCTCCCGCGACCTCCCGCAGCAGGGCGGCGCACGCGTCGGCGACGCCGGTCGCCGGCGTCGGGGTAGTCGCCGGATGCGGCACGGTGCCGTCCGCGTCGACGATCCCGGCGGCCATCTTGGTGCCGCCGATGTCGAGAGCCAGCGCGACCACGGTCAGTGCTTCCGCATCACGAGAACGAGGTTGCTCACCAGGAACTCCCGCAGTCCGGGGATTCGCACCATCCACCACGCCCAGCGCGGGTGGTAGCGGGGGAAGGCCGCGAGGAAGTCCGCGTCCGGGGCGCGGCGGGCCCACCGAAGCCCGTCGGCCGCACCCACTTTGAACAGGGAGACGCCGTACCGGTTCTTGGGTTCGCGGCCGTTCTTGCGCAGGTAGCGGCGAGCGGCGTACTCACCGCCGAGTGCATGCCACGGCCCGGTCTCATGGCCGCCGAACGGGCCCCACCACAACGTGTAGGACAGCACGATCAGGCCGCCGGGTTTCGTCACCCGGACCATCTCGTCCGCCATTGCCCACGGTTCGCTGACGTGCTCGGCGACATTGGAGGAGAAGCAGATGTCCACCGACGACGTCCGGAACGGCAGCGCCAACCCCGACCCTCGCACCGCGCCGCCCACGGCGAGACCCGCGGCATGCATCTCCGAGGGATCCGGCTCCACCGGGACGTACCGGGCGCCGGCCTGCTGGAACACGTCCGCGAAGTAACCGGGGCCGCCGCCGACGTCCAGCACCGTCGTCCCGGTGAGATCCGATTCGGTGAGACCGCCGTACAGGTCGCCGATCAGTTCGACGGAGTCGCGGGCGAGGGCGCCGTAGAACAGGTCGGGTGCGGTCTGTTCGTGCCGGAAGTCGCTGAGCAGGCCGAACGACCGCTTCAGGGTTGCCCGTCGACCGAATCGCCGGGTCACGGGAGGCGTCGTCACGAGACTGAACCTTAGCGAGTGCCGCCGCCGGGGCCGCAATCCGTTCGCGGTGGCTGCAACATCCGGTGGAACGCGACCGATAGGGTGTTCGGGGACTACAGCGCGGAACGTCCCGCCCCGAGACCACATGTACCGCACCGACCACAGGAGTATATGAACGTGCGAGAGGTTCTGCTGCTCTGCTGGCGCGACACCGGTCACCCTCAGGGTGGCGGCAGTGAGCGGTACCTCGAGGAGGTCGGCGCCCAGCTCGCGGCGCGGGGAATCAAGGTCACCCTCCGCACCGCCGGTTACCGCGGCGCCGCCAAGAAGGAGACCGTCGACGGCATCGAGATCAGCCGGGCGGGCGGACGGTACAGCGTCTACCCCCGCGCCCTCGCCGCGATCGCCGCGGGCCGGCTCGGGTTCGGACCGCTACGAGGGATCCGGCCCGACGCCGTCATCGACACCCAGAACGGCATCCCGTTCTTCTCCCGCGTCGTCGCCGGTGCACCCGTGACGCTGCTCGTGCATCACTGCCACCGCGAGCAGTGGCCCGTGGCGGGCCGATTGATGGGCAAGATCGGCTGGTGGGTGGAATCCCGGTTGTCGCCGCGCACCCATCGGGACGACCAGTACCTCACCGTGTCGCTGCCGTCCGCCGACGAACTCGTCGAACTCGGCGTCGAGCGCGAACGGATCGCGGTGGTGCGCAACGGCGCCGACGACATCCCTCTCGGCGTGGACGTCGGCGGCGCCGACACCCGGACCGCGCATCCCAGCGTGTGCGTCCTGTCCCGGCTGGTGCCGCACAAGCAGATCGAGGACGCCCTCGAAGCGATCGCGGCGCTGCGCCCCACGATCGCCGACGTGCACCTCGACGTCATCGGTGGCGGCTGGTGGGAGCAGAATCTCCGCGACCACGCACACGAACTGGGCATCGGCGACGCCGTCACGTTCCACGGGCACGTCGACGAAACCCGCAAGCACCAGTTGCTGTCGCAGTCCTGGGTGCACGTCATGCCGTCCCGCAAGGAGGGCTGGGGTCTGGCCGTCATCGAGGCCGCCCAGCACGGGGTCCCGACCGTCGGCTACCGCAGCTCCAAGGGGCTGACGGATTCGATCGTCGACGGCGTGACCGGTGTCCTGGTCGGCAGCGCGGAAGCGGCGACGGCCGACGTCGGCGAACTGACCGCGGCCGTCAACACCCTCCTGCTCGACCCCGAGACACGCATGGTGCTCGGTGAGAAGGCGCGGGTCCGCGCGGGTGAGTTCTCCTGGAAGCACACCGGGAACGGCGTCCACGAGGTGCTGGCGGGCACGGCCGCGGGCCTGCGGACGTCAGGGCTGGTGTCGCCGGCGCTGGCGCGTCCGGGTCTCGAGCACGCCCGCGCCGAGTAGACCGCCGGCCAGCAGCAGCGCCCACAGCACGTGGGCCGCGACCACCGTCGCCCGTGCCCGATCGGACGCCTCGTGCCGCGCGACGTCGCCGCCGACGCGGTACAGCTCCAGATGCTCGTCCGAGAACTGTCGCTCCAGACCGGCCAGGGTGGTCGCGGATTCGCCGCGCGGTCCGGGCGTGTCGCGCTCGACCAGGACCCACCGGACGCCCAGCGACGCGAGATCGGCGGCCGAACCGCCGGTGAGCAGCACCCGTTCCACCTGCTGCGCCCGGGACCCCTCGCCCTCCACCGTGCCACCGGCCACCACCAGCTCGCCCGTCTGCAGGACGTCCTCCGGCAGCATCCTCGGGGCGGGGTCCAGAACGGGAGCGGCACCGCTGTAGGAGAACTTGCGGAACATGCCGGTGGGCAGCACGGCGACGTCCCCGCTGTGCGCGTCGCGCGCCACCTCGGCGGCTACCTGCTGCCACGACGGCGGATAGTGGACCGGGCGCAGCGCGCCCCCGACGCCCCACGCGAGGTCGGGGAGGGCGAGCAGCACGACCAGGACGGCCGAGACGGACCACGTGCCGGGGCGTCGCAGCACCGCGGCCGCGGCGGCGAGCGCATACAGCGGCGCCGCGAGCGCCACCCATTTCTGCGCGTCCCGGAGCAACCCCGCGCCGGGGACGTTCTGCACCATCCAACGGCCGACGTCGAGTCCCCACGCGGTCGCGCCGAGTGCGGGCAGCAGCACCGCCACCAGTGCGAGTGCGGTCAGTGCGGCCACCACGGGATGCCGTCGCCGCCGCCACAGCGCCGGGAGTCCACACAGCACGACGCCGAGCAGCAGGACCGTTCCGACGAGGGCGAACAGTGTGGTCCGGGTATCCGGGACGGCGGTCTCGTTCCACACGCCGCCGAGGCCGGCGAGACTGCCGAGCGTCGCCAGCCCCGGTTCGGCGCGCGCCGCGAACGCCGCGACCCCGGCGGGATCGGAGCCGTCCCCGCCGCCTCCGGCCAGGGCCGTGGCCACCAGCCACGGCGCGCTCGCGGCGACGAACAGGCCCAGCGCGCCGGTTACCCGGAGCCACGCGGCCGATCGTCCGCCGGGTAGTGCGAGGACGGCCACCGCCGTCACCGCGGCGAGCAACACCCCGGTGGGGGTCAGCCCGGCCGCCGCGAGGCAGGCCGCGAGGGCGAACCACCCCCGGCCGTGACCCCGTCGAATCGCGACCGCTGCGCACACCGTCCACGGCAGCGCCGCGTACCCCGTCAGCAGGCTCCAGTGCCCCTGCAGCAGTCGCTCGGCGACGTACGGATTCCACACCGTCACCGTCGCGGCCACGAGCCGCGGTCCGAGCCCCGCCGTCGGCAGCACGGCGCGGACCATCCGGGCCGCGCCCCAGCCGGCCGCCCACAGCGCGAGAAGCAGGATCGCCTTCACCACCAGGCCGCCGTCGACGACGACGCTCAGCGTCGCAAGCAGAGCGTCCTGCGGCACGGCCCGCGCGGCGGCATCCGTGAGACCGAGCGCCGAATCCGTCAGATACGAGCGGGGAGTGCTGACCGCGTCCCGCAACAGCAGATAGCCCGGCCCGAGCAGCGGCCCGAGGATCAGCAACGCCAGAAGGAGGCTGTAACCCGGCACGACGAACGGTGCTCGGCGCCGGGCGGTCATGGGCCGTCACGATACGTGGTGCATCGACCCGGCTCGCACGGCACGTAGTGCATCATGGGGCGCATGCCACGCCAGACCCTCACCAGCTCGGCGGTCGCCGGGGTGACGATGGTGACGGCGGGCTCGATGATCGCGAACATCGCGTCCTACCTGCTGCATCTGCCGGCGAGCCGCTGGCTCGGACCGGCGGGCTACGGAGAGTTCGCGAGTCTGCTGGCGGCCCAGCTCGTCCTCGCCGTCCCCGCTCTCGCACTGCAGACCGTCGTCGCCCGCGAGGTGGTCCGGGGTAAGGGAGCCCACGCGGTCCGGCTGCTGGGATACCGCTGCGCGGTGATCGTCGCGGTCGCGGCGATGCTGCTCGCCCCCCTCGTGTCGTGGGCGCTCGACACCGGCATGCTCGCCACGTTCTCGGCGCTCGTCACGGCGCCCGTCCTCGTCCTGCTCGCCACCGAGCAGGGACTGCTGCAGGGCTCGGCGCGGTTCGGTCCGCTCAGCGTCGTCCTCGCGGCAGCGGGTGTCGCGAAGGTCGTTCCCGCGGTCGTGGTGCTGGCCGTCGGCGCCGGGCCGGGGCTCGCGCTCGCCGCCAGTGCGGTGGGCACCGGACTGGTAGCGCTGTGCGCGCGACTGTTCGCCGATTCGGGGATCACCGGGGAGTCGAGCACCCGGATCGGCGTCGCGGCCGTGCTGAAGGCGTCGCAGGTGCAGTTGGCGCTGATCGCGTTGTCGTCGATGGACCTCGTGATCGCCCGGATCGTGCTCAGCAACGACGACGCCGGCCTGTACGCACTGGGCGCCGTCGCGACCAAGGCCGCATTCTGGCTGCCGCAGGCCGTCGGGGTGGTGCTCTACCCGCGGATGGCGAATCCCGCGCACTCCGCGCAGGCGATCCGGTCGGCGCTCGCCGTCCTCGTCGGACTCGGTGCGGTACTCGTCGCGGGCGTCGCGGTGGCCGCCCCCCTCGTCCCGCTCCTCGTCGGCGACGCGTACCAGCCCGTCCAGTCGCTGCTGTGGCTGTTCGCGCTCCACGGTGCCTGCCTGGCCGTCCTGCAGGGCGCCTTGCTGTCCGCCATCGCGGGGGAGCGGACGTACCTCGCCGTGATCGCCTGGATCGGTCTTGCCGTCGAGATGACCGGCATGCTGACCCTCGCGTCCACGATCGGGCAGTTCATCGCCGTCGCCGTGACGGTCGCGTCGAGCACGGCACTGGTCGCCGGCGTTCTCGCCGTGCGCAGCGCGCGGCGCGATGCCCCGCGCCCAATGTGACATCCGTTCAACCCGACGAGCCGCCTGTGACATCGGGCGACACCGCACAGCCGCCCCCGGGAACAACGAAGGGGACCTCGGTGCACTACCGAGGTCCCCTTCGCGACCGGACTACGTGGCGTCCGGCTGTACTGCTCTATCGCTCGTCGTACCGGCGCGGATCTTGCACGGGAATCTCTTCCGTCTTGTCCGTGGTCCAGTCGTGCTGCTCGGTGGGAGCCTCCGACTTGTCCAGGTCGACGTGGCGGCCACCGTCGCTCGGCGGGTAGTCGTCGCCGGCGGTGTGCGCGGGCTGCCTGCCCTTGCCGCCGCGCAGACCCAGGACGATTCCTGCGATCAGGGCGATGACACCGAGGATGCCGGCGATGATCGGAATGGTCCGGCCGATCAGGCTGAGCTGGTCAATGCCGTCCCGGGCCTGTTCGGCCTGGCTCTCGATGGTCTCTTCGTCGAACGGCAGGGTTGCCTTCAACACGTCGACCTCAGGCTTGTCCTTGTTCCGGGCGTAGTACTGGTGAACCTGCTCCTGACCCTTGATGGCCACACCGGTCTGGGGCTCGATCCACACGTCGCGCACGTTGGTGTACCAGCGCGTCATGGTGACGGGCAGAGTGCCGCCGGGAACACCCCAGGTGTCGGCGGGAAGAGTCAACTTGTTGGTGGGGAGGTTGGCGACCTTCGAGAGATCGACGGGTTCGATGGTCTGGTTGTAGTGGTAGACCTTCAGACCGTTGATCTCCGTCTCCTCGACGAAGTTGATGTCGTTAGTGGTGCGCGCGGTCACGTCGAAGAACGGGTAGGCCTTCTTCTCCGAGTTGAACGGGAACCGGTACTGAAGTCCGTCACGCGGAACTTCCTCGGCTGGCTGGTTCGCTTGTGTCTGGATCGTGCCCACCGGATCGTTGGTCGGCATAGCCGTCTTGCGGTCGACGGTGACGCGGTCCACGAACGCGGTGAGCAATCCGGTGTCGCCCTGCTTGTCGGTGCGCCGGAGCGTCTGACCATTCTGGATGGTGACCACGTCGGCGTCCGCAGGATCCTCGGACGTGACGAAGCGCTGCGACACCAACGGAACATTCGTGTTGACTTCGGCCTTGCCTGCGAGAAGTGCCTGCGAGTTGAGCACACTGCCGTTTGCCTTGGCAATCGTGGTCGCCTCGAGATCCAAAGGCGTCTTTGCCAACTTGCTCATCCCATAGGTCGGAATGAGGATTGCGACGGCCAAGAGGAAGGCACCGAGGCCCACCAGAATGCAAGCAAGTATCCGGCTCGGCCCTGAGCGCTCCGCCATGCTTTCTCTCCTAACCCAACTCTGTCGATTGAGATTCCCCCACCGGCAGCACGGCTGCACGGATCGCATGGAGCCCACATCGACACCACGTGAGGCAAAACACTAACAGTCTCGAACGCGCATTTGCCCCATCGGATAGTAAACGCATCGGCCGTTCGCCATCGAAGTGACTCGGACGGAGTTTTCCGTCACAGCCCCGGGACCAGGCACACTGTTGGTGATGAGCACCTCGGCCACCACGCGCACGACCGCAACCCCGCGCAGCTTCATTCCCGCACTCGAGGGAATGCGCGGTCTCGCGGCGCTGGGTGTGCTCGTGACGCACGTCGCGTTCCAGACCGGTGCCACGCACGTGCCCGTCCTCGGCCGCATCTGGGGACGATTCGATCTGGCGGTGGCGGTCTTCTTCGCGCTGTCCGGATTCTTGTTGTGGCGCAGCCATGCCGGCGCGGCGCGAGGGATGGGCCCCGCCCAGGGAATCGTCCGGTACTGGATCTCGCGGGCGACGCGCATCCTGCCCGCGTACTGGGTCGCCGTGGCGGTGGTGTTGACGTTCCTGCCCACCGCGAACGCGAGTTACCGCACGTGGTGGGCGAATCTCGGACTCGTGCAGGTGTTCGTGCCCCTCACGCTCACCGACGGTCTGACCCAGATGTGGAGTCTGTCGGTGGAGGTGGCCTTCTACCTGGTGCTTCCGTTGCTGGCGTTCGCGCTGGTCGGGCTGCGGGGTCCGGTTGCGCGGCTGCGTGTTCCGGCGATTCTCGCGCTGATCGCGGTGAGCCTGACGTGGGCATTCGTGCCGGTGTCGACGCCGGGCGGCATCCATCACGACAACTGGCTGCCGGGGTACCTGCCCTGGTTCGGAGCGGGGATGTTGCTGGCCGAACTGGCGGTGAGTCCGCCCGGACGAATGCACCGCTGGGCGCATCATCGCGTCCGGATGTTTCTCGTCGCCGCTGTGGCATTCGCCCTCACGGCGACCGACCTCGCCGGCCCGGAGGGGCTGGTGCGTCCCGAACCGTGGCAGTACGCCGTCAAGATGGCGCTCGGCGCCGTCATCAGCTTCGCGCTGATGGCCCCGCTGGTGCTGTCCGACACATCCAGCCACCGCTACCTCGCGAGTCCGCTCGCTCTCGCCGTGGGCCGCTGGTCGTACGGCATCTTCATCTGGCACCTCGCGGTGCTGTCGATCGTCTTTCCGGTGTTCGGGCTCGTTCCGTTCACCGGCCACTTCGTCTACATCCTGTTCCTGACGACCGTGATGAGCGTCGCGGTCGCGTCGGCCAGCTACGCGTTGGTGGAGGAACCGGCTCGCCGCGCCGTCAAACGCTGGGAGGCGCGCGTCAGGAGCGCCGACCGTCCGAGCGGCAGCACCGCCAGCCCGGTGGCGACGAGCGCCAGCAGTAGCGGGAACTGAACGAGGAACGAGTGCCCCACGTACCCGCCGGGCGCCCGCCACGGGCCGGTGGAGAGCATCGCCATGCCGAGCATCGTCGACGCTCCGGCGACCCCCACCAGCACGCGCGCCGTGGTGGCGGTTCCGCGTAGCCGGACGAGGGTCACGGCCAGCAGCGTCACCACGACCGTCGTCATCGCGCCGACGGGACCACCGATCACGGTGGCGGCAGCGAGGATTCCCAGCCACCCGACCGTCGCGCTGCCCCAGGTCCGGGGTGCCGGGCCGGAATCGCGCTGACGTGCGCGACGCGGCCACAGCGCGGCAGCGATCAGCGGAATCAGCAGCAGCAGACCGCCGAAGATCCCGAGGCGGTACCAGTGGTCGGTGGGGAAGTCGAGGGTCACCGTCCCCTCGGTTCCCGCGGGCAGGATCCACCCCTGCTGCCAGCCGTCCACGACGATCGGTGTCAGTTCGCTGCCGTCCGGTGCGGTGGCCACCCAGCCGACGTTGGTGCTCTCGGGGACGACGACGACGCGCTCGGCGTCCGAGCGCGGCACCGTGAGTTCCCGGTGGTTCTCCGTCCACGCGGTGGTCGACACCTGCTCGGTCGGAACGGCCTGGGCCTGCGGTCCGGCGTCGAGGCGGAGACTGTCGACGAAGAACGCCGACCCGGGGTCGACGGTCACGTCCTGGGATCCGGCTCCCAGCGGAACGGGGCCGGCCGTGTCACAGAGGGTCGCGGGAACCGGGTCACCGGAGAGCAATTGCCCGACAGTTGCCGTGACGCTCGTGCGAACCGGCTGCCCGCCGACCGTCACGACCGGCCCCTCCTCGCAGGGAACCGCCACCGGGCGGGCGCCGGCATCGTCGGCCGGACCCGAACCGGGCAGCAGGACGCCGTCCTCGCCCAGCACCCCGACCTCGGCGAGTCCGGCCGGCTGCAGCTGCGCGAAACCCAGCGCGTTCTGATCGAGGGTGCTCTTCCATGACACGAGGCTGAGCACGATCCGGTCGGTCACCCGGGGTTCGACCGTGACGGTCCCGTCGTCCTCGTCCACGTCGCGCACCTGCGGTCCGTTCCCGAGGTCGACGGCGACCCGGTCGGGGGCGGCGGGCACGGCACCCAGGCTGGGGGTCAGTTGCAGGCCGGTGACCAGCGTCGGTTCGGGAAGGTCGATCGTGAGAGTCGGTTTCGCGCCCTTGCCGCTGGTGGTGTCCTGTTTCGCCGACCAGCTGGTGCGCGGATCGTTGTCGGTGGCGGCGAACGCCGACCCACGAAGGTCGGTGATGTTGCTGGTGCCGTGGGCCGACGGTGAATCCCGCTGGGTGAGAAGCTCTTCCAGCGGCGCGCCGTGCCGCGCCCGCAGCATCAGTTGCGGTGTGACCGCCGTGGGTTCGGGCACCGACAACGTTCTCTCGAACGTGCCGACCTCCTCGGGCGGCAGGACGACGGCGTTGCTGCACCGCACGCGGTCCGGGGAATCGGCGCACGAGTTGCGGCCGGGGAGTTCCTGGCTGAGATCCCAACCCGAGACGGACGCGCCGTCGGGGGTGGGCGGCAACACGGTCCGGTACCGGATCGGCACGGTGACCGGGGCGTCACGCTGGGAGAAGTCCTCGACCGACACCTCGCTGATGCCGAACTGCGTTCCCGCGGAACCATTCTCGGTGCGGGTCGCGGTGATCCGCACCCACGGGGTGATGCCGCCGGGGACGGACACGGCGATCGGTTTGCCCGGGGCATCCACCTTCACGGCGGTACTGCCGTTGGGGGTCGACACCTCCATCCAGCGGACGGGGGCGCCGATCGCGGCCGGGCTGGTCGTGATGTGCAGCAGCGAACTGGTGAGCGGAGTGTCGAAGTCGATCTGGAGCCACTGGCCCAGCGCCCGCTCGATGCCGTTGCTGAACCAGCCCGTCGCCGGGTCGCCGTCGACGGTCGCGGCGGCGCTGCTGGCGGGGGAGGTGCCGCCGAGTTGCGTGGCGTCGGACGCGGCACTCGACACGCTCAACGCCGCGCCCTCCCACTGCCCCTCCACCAGCGGGGTGTCCGCCACCGGATAGTCGGGGACGAGATTGAACGTCCGGCGGGCATCGTCCGGCGTGCGCAGCGCCGAACTGTGGTTGTCGACCTGGCCGTAGTCGGTTTCCCGGTTCCGGGGCGTGTCCGTGACGGTGACGTCGTCGACCGGCAGTCCGGCGCGCTTCGCGTCCGCGGCCAGCAGTACCGGTCCGGCCCCGGGCAGGACGCCGTTCTCCCGCAGGCGTTGCAGCGATTCCGGACCGCCCTGCACCCGGGGGACGCCGTCGAGGTTCGCGGTGTACGGCCCGCTCGTCGTCGGCGAACCGTCCGGCATCGACACCTCGAAGATCTCGATCGCCGGGTACCGGGGCCGCAGGTCGCTGTCGATCACCAGGCCTTCCACGTCGCCGGGGCCGATGTCCTCACCGAATTCCGCGACCTGCGTGAATCCGGGCGAGCCGGTGACGGCCTGGTGCGCGAGCAGCGGGCGCGTCGACCGCGACGTCTCGGGGTCGAGGTCGTTGCGGAGGACGAGGTAGTGGATGCCCTGGCCGAGCAGGGTCTGCGCCATGCCGTCCGAGGGGCGGCCGTCCGTGATCAGCCGCTGGATCGAGTCCATCGCGCGGATGGTGCCGGGCGGGGTGAGCGGGACGGCGTCGCGGGACGCCCACGGCGTGGACGCCAGGGCCTGCATCGGCTCGTCGCGGGTGAGACCCCAGAGCTGGCTGCCGAACGGTGCGCCCGGCACCACGAGCGCCCGCTCCGCGTCGGAACCGTCGGGGCTCGTGCCCCCGGCGTTGTCCTCCAGCCACGCGGCGGCCTGCTGCCAGTAGCCGGGGACCTCGGAATACGTGCCCCGCGGTGCGAGCTTGCCCGTCCACGCCAGCGACGTCGCCAGGGTGAGGGCGACCAGCACCAGGCTCGTCACCGCGACCATCGGTTCGCGCTCGGGGTGCGCGAACGCGCTGCGCCACCGGGCCACCGGCACGGACCCGGGCAGCGGCACCTTCGCCAGCAGGTGCGCCAGCCCGAGCACGAGGGGCAGTCGGACGAGCGGCTCGAGTTTGTGCACGTTCCGGAGGGGCGCCCCGGTGGAGTCGAGGAACAGTCGCACCTGCTCGGCGAACGGGGAGCCCAGTTCGCCGATGTACCCGGCCGCGAGTCCGGCGACACCGACGAACAGGATCAGGGTGAGGCGACCGCGGGCCGGCATCGACCGCATGCACAGTCCGGCGAGACCCGCGGCGGCGATCAGACCGGTCGCCGCGACCGCGGCGGGCTGGGTGACGAGGACCGCGCCGGCGATCCGCTCGGGGGAGACGAACGGCGTCCAGCTGTCGGTGCCGCGGAGAATCTCGGCGAGGGACGTCCACTGCGTGGTCACCCCGGACGACTCGATGTAGTCGAGGAACGGCGGGCTCACCTTGCCGAGCAACAGCAGCGGCACGATCCACCACAACGTGGCCAGTGCCAGGAACGGGAACCACCACGCGGTGAACACCCACCACCGACGGTTGGGCCGGTGCGAGATCCACCACAGAGCTGCGACGAGGCACGCGGCCACGGTCGCGACGGCGTTCACCGCGCCCATCAACGCGACGGCGAGCGCCGACTGGGCCGCCAACCGTGCAGGTGAGTGCCATCGCGTGTCCCGGGACGCTTTGTCACTCACATGGGAGAGGGCGACGACCACGGGAAGAAGGACCCACGGCGCCAGCATCATCGGCAGGGTTTCCGACGAGATCGAACCGAGGGTGGTGAGGACACGGGGGGAGAACGCGAACGCGACACCGGCGATGATCCGGGACGATCGGCTGCCGACACCGAGTGCTTCGGCGAGACGGACGATGCCCCAGAATCCGGCGACGAGCAGCAGGGCCCACCAGACCCGCTGAGTGATCCACGGCGGGACGCTCAGGACGTCGCCGAGCGCGAAGAACGCGCCGTGCGGAAAGAAGTAACCGTAGGCCTGGTTCTGCACCTGGCCCATGGGGGCCTGGCTGCTCCACTGATGCGCGGCCCGTTCCAGGAATCCGATCGGATTCTGGGACAGGTCGTACTTGGTGTCAGCGGCGAGCCGGCCGGGGGTTTGGAGAAATGCGAGAAGAAACGCTACGACAGAGGCGCCGAACAGCCACCGCCGTGACAGAGGCTCCGCCGAGGGCGCCATGGACGACATGGCCGCCGACTCGGGGGAAGTGCGGGAACTTGTTGAGCCGGCGCTCTCAGCGGCTGCCGTACTCAACCTGGTTCAGGAGCGAGGAATCCGCGTTGCCGCTGCGGTCGATCTCGGGACGCGTGTTGTCCTGTGCGGCTGCAGTGATGCCGAGCGTCGCCACGGTGCCGAGAGCGACACCGACCACGGCGCTGACCACACCGGGCACAAGGAACTTCCCCATCAGACATCTCCCACCGTCGTGCCATCGACGCACACGGCTACTCCCGCGTACGAATTGCTCGGGTCAAGGTATCACCCGTGGGCCGCCGAACTGCTGATTGGTGCTCGTGGGCCACCGTTTCTGCAGTTCACGGGCTCTGCTGCACTCCGAGCGCCCGAAGCAGCGTGCGCAGTTTGGTGGTCGTCTCGTCGAGTTCGGACTCCGGGTCGGACTCGGCCACGATGCCCCCGCCCGCCGTCGCCAGTGCCTCGAGTCCGTCCGCGGCGATCTCGGCGCACCTGATGGCCACCACCCAGTCGCCGTCGCCGTCGCCGCCGCACCACCCGACGGCGCCGCCGTAGAACCGCCGATCCTCCTCGACGTCCCGGATGGTCGCGAGAGCGAGGTCGGTGGGGGTGCCGCACACCGCGGGGGTCGGGTGCAGCGCGGTGGCCAAGCTCAACGCGCTGGTCGACGGGTCGCGCAGCACGCCTTCGATGGGGGTCGCGAGATGCCACACCTCGTGCGTGCTCGTCAGTACCGGGGAGTCCGGGATGGTCAGCTCGGTGCAGAGCGGCGCCAGGACCTCCCTGATCCAGGCCGTGACGAACGCGTGCTCGGCCAAGTTCTTCGTGGACTCCAGGAGTCCGCGACCTTCCTTCTCGTCGGCCTCCGGATCGGTGCGCCGCGGCGCGGTTCCGGCGAGGGGACGGCAGGTGACGCGTCGCCCGCGCCGGCTGAGCAGCACCTCGGGGCTGGCGCCGACGAGACTGCGTCCGCGGAAGCTCTCGCCGGCCGCGGAGAGGTCGACGGCGAACCCGTTGGCGGTGGGATTCTGGTGAATCATTCTCGCGGCCAACGCTTCTGCGGAGATGGGGGTGTCTGCGCGGAGGGTGACGCTGCGTGCGGCCACCACCTTGCCGAGGGTGCCCTCGCGCAGGCGGTCGACGAGTGATCGCACCCGGGCCACGTGCTCGGCGGGGTCGGGGACCTCCCGCGTGAGGTGTACGGAGGGAAGGTCGGGAACGGTGCCGGGGCGCCACGGGCCGTCCGTGAACTCCCACGATTCCGGGGCGGTCAGCGCGGCGGGACGTTCGGGATCGAACGGCAGCGCTCCGACGATCAGCTCGGTGTCACCGTTCGCGAGGGCCGCGACAGCGGCTGCCGCGGTGTCGTGCCCGTGCCGCGCACCGGACGTGCGCAGCGTCCGGTCGGCGCGGGAGAGAAGGAAGCCGTCCATGGTCACCCGACAGTAGTCGGGCGGCCGGACTACTTCCCGGGAGGCACGATCAGCACCGGGCGGTGGCTGTGGCGCAACACGTGGTCGGCGACGCTGCTCTGCAGCAACGACCGCAGACCGGTGGTGCCGCGGGTGCCGGTGACGATGATGTCGACCGCGAGTTCGTCGGACGTCTCGACGATGGCCGTCCAGATCGTGCTGGTGCACTCGATGCAGCGGCCCTCGGTGGCGAGCCCGGCGGCCTCGGCGAGTTGGACGCCCTCTTCGTTGGTCACCTTGGCGTCGGAGAACGCGACGTCCTCGGTCTCCTCGTCGGGCACCCACTCGGGTTGCATCACACCGGACAGGCCCGACATACGCGCGGCCTGGCGGACCATCGGCTCCCACACCGTCACCAGCACAGCGCGATTGGAGGCGAGGAAGCGACCTGCGCACTCCACGGCACGCTTGGCGTTGTCGGATCCGTCGTAGGCGATCAACATCAAACCACCGGGCACTACGACCTCCTGAGTACGGGCTTCCTCTGTGTCCAGATTACCAAGACGGGCGGCAGCGGTCGCCGATTCGGGGCCTACCAGGGGGGTGCCGGTGGCGAATTGGGCTACCGTCGAACCCATGCGGATCAAGTATGCACTCGCGCTCGCTGCCTGTACCGGCCTCGTCGCCGGATGTTCGTCGGGTGGTGGCGAGACGGTCGCGGAATCGTCGTCGGCGACAGCGACGCCGTCGCCGTCCTCCGTCGAGCCGGCGTCGCACACCGGCACCGCAGCGCCCGCCGCCGCACCGGCGTCGTGCGAGACGGAGTTTCTGCAGTCGTTGCCGTTGCGGCGCAAGCTTGCTCAGCTGCTGAACGTGGGAGTGACCGGCACCGCGGATGCGGCTCAGGTGGTCCGGGACGAGCAGATCGGCGGGATCTTCGTCGGGAGCTGGACCGACGAGGCCATGCTCGCGAACCGTGAGATTCCCCAGGTGGCGTCGGCGTCGTCGCTGCCCCTGATGGTGACGATCGACGAGGAGGGTGGACGCGTGTCGCGCGTCGAGAACCTGCTCGGAGCCGATCCGTCCGCCCGGCAGACCGCAGCCACGATGACGGAGGAGCAGACGTACCAGATGGCGCTCGAGCGCGGTCGCGGACTGAAGGACCTCGGTGTCACCGTGAACTTCGCCCCCGACGTGGACGTGAGCAGCCAGCCCGACGACAGCGTCATCGGCGACCGCTCCTACTCCGACGATCCCGCCGTGGTCACCCGCTACGCCGACGCGTACGCGCGCGGGATGCGGGACGCGGGAATCCTGCCCGTCATCAAGCACTTCCCCGGCCACGGATCGGCGTCCGGCGACTCGCACACCGGGGCCGTCACCACCCCGCCGCTCGAGCAGTTGCAGACGAAGGACCTCGTCCCGTTCCGGAACCTGGTGTCCACGGGTGTCGGCGTCATGCTCGGCCACCTCGAGGTGCCGGGTCTGACCGCCCCCGGGGTCCCTGCCAGCATCAGTCCCGACGCCGTGGCGCTGCTGCGCGGCGGCACCGGATACGGCGCGCCGCCGTTCACCGGCCCGATCTTCACCGACGACCTCAGCGGCATGCAGGCGATCACCGACCGCTACGACATCACGGTCGCCGTCGAGACCGCGCTGGAATCCGGTGTCGACGTCGCCCTGTGGCTCACCACCGACGACGTCCCGCGGGTCCTCGATCACCTCGAAAGCGTTGTGGCCTCGGGCAAGCTGCCGCAGCAGCGTGTCGACGAGGCGGTCCTGACCGTGGCGCGCGCCAAGGGCGTGCTGGCCTGCTAGTGCCCGGTCTGCGACAGGGTGCTGGTATTCTTCTCGTCCGCCGGTCGGGCCCGCTTTATTACCGTAGAGTAAGATAGCGGGTTCGACGATGATGGAGGACGAATGGCCGGCGGCACCAAGCGACTGCCGCGCGCAGTGCGCGAGCAGCAGATGCTCGACGCTGCTGTCGACGTCTTCTCCGACAGAGGTTTTCACGAAACGTCCATGGACGCGATCGCGTCCAAGGCGGAAATTTCGAAGCCGATGCTGTACCTGTACTACGGCTCGAAGGACGAACTGTTCGCGGCATGCATCCAGCGGGAGGGTCTGCGCTTCGTCGAGGCACTCGCTCCGGCGGGCGATCCGGGGCTGAGCCCGCGCGAACAGCTGCGCCGGGCCCTCGAAGGGTTTCTCGGGTTCGTGGGCAAGCACCGCAAGTCGTGGATGGTGCTGTATCGCCAGGCGATGGGGCAGCAGGCGTTCGTGGGGTCGGTGCAATCGAGCCGCGACCGGCTGATCGAGCTGACCGCGCACCTGCTCGAGTCCAGCACCAAGGATCCCGAGCCGGGGCAGGATTTCGAACTGATCGCCATCGCCCTGGTCGGTGCGGGCGAGGCCGTGGCCGACCGCGTCGCCGGCGGCGAGATCGAGGTCGACGCCGCCGCAGACCTGCTGGAATCCCTGGCGTGGCGCGGCCTCGCGGGTAAGAAGAAGCCGGAGTGAATGTACCTTTCGACGCCTTGGCGGCGTCGAAAGGTACATTCGCCCGTGCAGCAGCTACCGCAGCGTCGCGGTGAGGTGCGGGTACCCCTTCTTCGGGTGCTTGATCGACAGATCCCAGCCGTCGCCGGTCTGATCGGCGTACACGTTCAGCGTCGACGGCAGCAGGATCGGCTTGCCGAAGCGCACGCTGTACGTGACGGCGTCCGGGATCCGGCCCTCCACCGACCCGAGGACGGCGGCAGCACTCCACATGCCGTGCGCGATGGTCTTCGGGAATCCGAAAGCCTTGGCGCCCAACGTCGACACGTGAATCGGGTTCCGGTCACCGGACACCGCGGCGTATTTGCCGATCGTCTTCTGATCGACCCGCAGCGTCCGCAGCGGACGCGGCGGCTCCTCCTCGGCCTTCGGCTCGGGGCCGGGCTGACCGGACAGCGACGTCTTCTGCTGACGCAGGAACGTCGACGTCTGCTTCCACACCAGTTCGCGTCCGACCCGGATCTCGCTGATCACGTCGATCAGGAGTCCCTTGCGGTGCTCACGCAGATTCTCCGCGTGCACCGACACGTCCAGGGGCTCGATCACCGAGATGGGACGGAACTGTTCGATGACGTTCTCCGCGTGCACGGAACCGATGGCGGGGAAGGGGAAGCCTTCGGACACCATCAGCTTCATCACGACCGGGAACACCAGCGTGAACGGGTACGTGAGCGGCAGGTGGTCGCCGAAACGCAGACCGGTCACCCGGTCGTACGCCGCCAGGTTGTCGGGGTCCACGCGGACGCCGTTCAGGACCAGCGTCGTGTCCGGGGCACTGTGCCCGCTCGCGCCGATGACCGGCAGCGCACTGCGCACGGCCCGGGCGTAGATGTCGAGCGTGCCCGGCTTCTCCGTGAGTTGCACGACCTTGCCGGACATCAGGCGCCCAGCAGGCTCTGGCCGCAGACGCGGACGATCTGTCCGGTGACGGCGTTGGACGCGGGGCTCGCGAAGTAGGCGACGGTCTCGGCGACGTCGACGGTCTCGCCGCCCTGCAGCAGGGAGCTCATGCGACGTCCGGCCTCGCGGGTGGCGAACGGGATCGCCGCGGTCATCGCCGTCTCGATGAAGCCCGGTGCGACGGCGTTGATCGTGATCTTCTTCGTCGCGAGCACCGGCGCCGAGGCCTGCACGAGGCCGATCACACCGGCCTTGGAGGTGCCGTAGTTGGTCTGGCCCCGGTTGCCCGCGATGCCGGCGATGGAGGAGACGTCGATGACGCGGCCGCCTTCCTTCAGTGCACCCTTGGCGACGAGGACGTCGGTGATGCGCTGCGGCGCAAGAAGGTTGACGCCAATCACCATGTTCCAGCGACCTTCGTCCATGTTGGCGAGGGTCTTGTCGCGGGTGATGCCGGCGTTGTGGACGATGATGTCCGCGCCGCCGTGCCGTTCGAGGACGAACTCGGCGAGCTTGTCTGCCGCGTCGTCCGCGGTCACGTCCAGCGCGAGGGAGGTGCCGCCGACCTTGTTGGCGGTCTCCGACAGTGCCTCACCGGCGGCCGGGATGTCGGCGCAGATGACGTGCGCGCCGTCGCGGGAGAGGACCTCGGCGATGGTCGCGCCGATGCCGCGGGCCGCACCGGTGACGATGGCGACCTTCCCGTCGAGCGGCTTGTCCCAGTCGGCGGGTGCGACGGAATCCTCGGCGCCGACCCGGATGACCTGGCCGCTGACGAACGCGGACTTGGCCGACAGCAGGAAACGCAGCGTGGATTCGAGACCCGACAGTCCTGCGGAAGCCTTCGGCGAGACGTAGACGAGCTGAGCCGTGGCGCCGCGCTTGACCTCCTTGCCGACGCTGCGGGTGAAGCCCTCGAGCGCGCGCTGGGCGATGTGCTCGTCGACGCTGGACGTCTCCTCGGGGGTGGTGCCGATGACGACGACGCGCGCGGACGGCGCGAGGTTGCGGACGACCGGCTGGAAGAATTCGAAAAGCTGCTCGAGGTCGGTGACCGAACCGATGCCTGTGGCGTCGAACACCAAAGCGCCGTACGTGTCGTCGCCCGTTCCCGCGGCGGGGTAGTCGGACAGCAGTTCGCGCAACGGTTCGACGAGGCGGCCCTTGCCGCCGATCAGGACCGGACCGGCGAGCGGCGGTTCGCCGTGCTTGTATCGCCGCAGGTTCTCCGGTCGCGGCAGTCCCGCTTTCGCGGCGATGAACGCGCCGGGTGCGGATGAGAGGAACTGGGAATAGAGGTCGGGAGCTCCCTTGCTGGCTGCCACGGTCCTACCTTCTGTCGTCGTTTGGCGGTCAGTCACCGAGCACCGAGTGAAGTGCGGTGTCGACAAGTAACTTACTCCTGAGTAAGAATAGTAGCCAACAGGTAATCGCACCAGATCCTTGGAGACGTCAGTGACCAGCAAAGCTCGCACCAATTCGAACTCCGCAGCGGCGCCGAAGCCAGGCGGAAAGCAGCAGCGTCCCGTCGCGATCGTCGGCGGAAACCGCATCCCGTTCGCCCGCTCCGACCGGAAGTACGCGCAGGCGTCCAACCAGGACATGTTCACCGCCACCCTCGACGGTCTCGTGAGCCGCTTCAACCTCCAGGGCGAGAAGCTGGGCCTCGTCGCAGGCGGCGCCGTGCTCAAGCACAGCCGCGACTTCAACCTGATGCGCGAATGCGTCCTCGGCAGCGCCCTCAGCCCGTACACGCCGGCCTTCGACCTGCAGCAGGCCTGCGGCACCGGACTGCAGTCGATCGTCGCCGTCGGTGACGCGATCGCGGCCGGCCGCATCGATGCGGGTGTCGGTGGCGGCGTCGACACCACGTCGGACGCGCCGATCGGCGTCAACGACGAACTCCGCGAGTTCCTGCTGTCCCTGAACCGCGCGAAGAGCACCGGCGACCGCATCAAGCTCCTCGGCAACGTCCGCCCGTCCATGCTCGGCATCGAGATCCCCCGCAACGGCGAACCCCGCACCGGGCTCTCCATGGGCGAGCACGCCGCCATCACGGCCAAGGAATTCGGCGTCCGCCGCGAGGACCAGGACGCACTCGCCGCCGCCAGCCACCAGAACATGGCCGCCGCCTACGACCGCGGATTCTTCGACGACCTGGTGACGCCGTTCCTCGGGCTCACCCGCGACGACAACCTGCGGCCCGACTCCAGCGCCGAGAAGCTGGCCAAGCTGAAGCCGGTCTTCGGGGTGAAGGCGGGCGACGCCACGATGACGGCGGGTAACTCCACCCCGCTCACCGACGGCGCGTCCGCAGTCCTGCTGTCCACCGACGAATGGGCCGCCGAGCGCAAGCTTCCGGTGCTCGCGCATCTCGTCGACTCCGAGACCGCGGCCGTCGACTACATCCACGGCAAGGACGGGCTCCTGATGGCGCCGACGTACGCCATCCCGCGCCTGCTGGCCCGCAACGGCCTCACCCTGCAGGATTTCGACTACTACGAGATCCACGAGGCGTTCGCGTCCGTCGTGCTGGCGACGCTGCAGGCGTTCGAATCGGACGAGTACTGCAAGGAACGCCTGGGCCTCGACGGCGCACTGGGGTCCATCGACCGCAGCAAGCTGAACGTCAACGGGTCCTCGCTGGCGGCGGGGCACCCGTTCGCCGCGACCGGCGGACGCATCGTCGCCTCGCTCGCCAAGATGCTGGCGGAGAAGGGCTCGGGCCGCGGCCTGATCTCGATTTGCGCCGCCGGCGGCCAGGGTGTGACGGCAATCATAGAGGCGTGATCCGACTGGCCTTTCCGGTAGCTGGGAGACCGGAAAGGCCAGCGTGCGCGCAGTGCGAGCGGGGATCCGGCAACGAGGGGTGGCCGGATCCCCGAATTCTTTTCCAACAGGTGTAACGCTGGAGATTAGCTGGCGATATCCCTGTCAGCCCCGTGTTGCTGCCTGACCCCCGACCTGGCAGCAGCGCGGGGCTCTTGCATTTCCGGCGGCCGGTACGCTGACGTGGGGGTCTCGACCGGGCCTCGCTCGGATCGGATCGCGCTTGAAATGCAACGAGCACCGACGGCAAGCTGAGGCCCGCACGAAGGACAACTCGGTGAGAGGGCCACGGTGAACGACGAAGACGGCGACAAGGGGAGCACGGCACCCGAACGGTCGACGCCGGACCCTTCCGCGACGCCCGAGAGTGTCGAACCCGAGAATGTGGCCGACCCGCCCGCTCCGGAACCGGACGAGATCTCGGAACCCGAAAACGCTCCGGCTCCCGAGGACGCTCCGGCTCCCGAGGATTCGGCGGAACAGCCGAGTGCCGACGACGCCCCGACGACGCAGCTGAACCTCGGTGACCTGGGGGAACGCTCCGAGGAGCAGGCTCCCGACGCGCCGTTGTGGGTGGAGCCGCCGGCGAACGAGGACGTCACTCAGGTGATCCCCGCGATTCCGCCGGGTCCCGTTCCCGGGCCGACGCCGGCGTACACCACACCGGCCGACGATCCGACCGTGGTGGCGCCCGCCGCCGCGGCGCAGGTCCCACCGCAGCCGGCACCGGAACCTTCCGCGCCCGCCGAGCCCTCCGCAGAACCGACCACCCCGGCCCGCGCGCCCTGGGTGAAGATCGCAGCAGTCACCGGCGGTGTGATCGCCCTGATCGGCATCGCGTACGCCGCGGACCTCGCGGTGTCCTCCGGGAAGGTCCCGCGCGGGGTGACCGTGGCAGGCGTCGACGTGGGCGGTTCGTCCCGCGAGGCGGCCGAGGCCATTCTGCAGGCGCAGGTCGGCCCGCGCGCCGACCAACCGCTGACGGTGACGGCCGGCGACGTGTCGACGCAACTCGTTCCGTCCGCCGCCGGGCTCGGGGTCGACTGGGAGGCCACCCTCGACCGGGCCGATTCGCAGCCGCTCAACCCGTTCACGAGGCTCACGTCGTTCTTCACCACCGACGAGATCGGTGTGGTGTCGACCCGCGACGAGGCCGCGCTGGCGTCCGCCGTCGACGGCCTCCGCAGTGAGACCGATCGCGCGTCCCGCGAGGGGACCGTCGTGTTCGAGGGGCCGACCCCGGTTCCGGTCGACCCGTCGACCGGGCAGAACCTGAACGGCGAGGGCGCCGAGGCGGCGTTGACCGAGGAATGGGCGTTCGGCCGGACGGTGGACCTGCCCGTCGACGTCGTGCCCGTGACGGTGACGAAGGAAGGCGTCCAGAGGGCGCTCGACGAGGTGGCGGCGCCCGCTGCCTCCGCCGATCTGGTGGTAACCGGACGCGACGGCAAGGTCGCGACCGCGGCGCGTCAGCAGATCGGTGCCATCGTCGGCTTCGAACCGGACGGCAACGGCGGGCTGAAGCCCACCTACAACATCGAGGCTGCCACGGGCATCCTGGCCCCGCAGCTGGTCTCGACGGAGATCGCACCGAAGGACGCGACGATCACGCTCGACGGCGGATCACCCACCGTCGTCCCCGCGGTCGTCGGCGACCTGGTGCAGTGGCCCAAGACGCTGGAGACACTGCCCGAGTTGTTGCGCGGCAACGGTTCTCACACCACCGCCGCGGTGTACGGACCCGTCCCGCCCGCCCTCACCACGGAGGCCGCGCAGGCGCTCGGCGTGAAGGAAGTGATTGGCGAGTTCACGACCGGCGGCTTCTCTGCCGCGTCGGGTACCAACATCCGGCTCGCCGCCAGTGAGATCAACGGGGCGCTGATCAAGCCGGGCGACACGTTCTCCCTCAACGGGTACACGGGCCCGCGCGGCACGGCTCAGGGCTATGTGGAGTCGGGCATCATCAACAACGGTCGCCCGGACACCGCCGTCGGTGGCGGTGTGAGCCAGGTGGCGACGACGCTCTACAACGCCGCATATTTCGCGGGCATGGAGGACGTCGCGCACACCGAGCACTCGTACTACATCTCGCGTTACCCCGAGGCGCGCGAGGCCACCGTCTTCGAAGGCGCCATCGACCTGCAGTTCCGGAACACCGGCAAGACGGGTGTGATGATCCAGGCCATCGGCGGCGCCTCGGATCTGACCATCCGGTTCTGGGGAACCAAGTCGGTCGACGTCGAGTCGATCACCGGCAACCGGACCAAGCCGACGGAGCCCGACACGGTCACCCTGCCCGCCGGCGATCACTGCATCGCCTCCAGCGGCGCACCGGGATTCACCGCCAGCGACACCCGGGTGATCTCCGACCACGCCACCGGCCAGGAAATCTCCCGGAACACCAGGACCGTCCGGTACGACCCCGTCCCGATCGTCAAGTGCGAGGCACCCGCCCCCGCACCCAAACCCGACGAGCGCACCCCCGCCGCCTCGCCGGCCCCGTCCGCCCCGGCGGAAAGCCCGAAAACCACCACCCCGAAGCCGAAGCCGAACGACGGCGAGTAGACGCACTACTTCTCGGTTCGCGCACCGCTTTTCGAGCCCGAAAAGGAGAGCGCGAACCGAGAAAGGGTGCGGCTACAGTGATCGCAACGTGAGCCGCTGGGCGGACGGGAGCGGGGCCTGCGTGACCCAGCCTCGTGGCGTCGCGGCACGCGCGATCGCGCGGCGGACACGCTCCGCCACCTGCCCCGGGGACTCGAGCTCGTCCCAGGTCCACCGCACCACCTGGAAGCCGAGGTCGCGCAGGGCGTCCTCGCGCTGCTTTTCGGCGAAGACCGCGTCGCCGGGGGATTGCCCGGGTTTCAGTAGCCGTCCGTACTTGACGCGTCCGTCGAACTCCCCGAGCACGATGCCGTCGAAGTGGAAGTCGACCCGCCCGATTCGGCGCCCGCCGGGTTCGAACACCTCGCCTTGCTGGGGCGGGGCGGGCAGCCCGGCACTCGACAACATCACCCGGCTTCGCGATTCACCGACGCTTTCGCTGTGCCCGCTCAGGAACCGGACGACCCTCCGTGCCGCATCGACGCCGTGACGACGCGCAGCGCGGGCGAGTTCGGCCTCCAGGTCCTCTCGGCTGACGTCGAATCTTGCGGACGGCCGCGTCTCCCACCACGACGGCCTGCTCGAACGGCAGAGTTCTCGCGAGGTCGATCACGGTCCGCGCAGGGAGAGTCAGCGAGTGCCCGTCGACCACCGTCACGTGCTCTCCGATCGGGGCGCAGTGCACCGTGATCCGCCGTTTGATCCGGCCACCTCCGCGTCGATTTCTGGTGAGGTGCACGCGGTCGAGGGGCGTCTTCCACAGTGGCAGCCCGTACACGACGGCCGCGGATTGGTGACTGAGCACCGCGTCGTCCGACACGGCGTGAACTGTCGAGTCGATCAGGAAGCGATGACGTTCCTCCTCACTCAGCGCCGAGTACATCGACGCGGAGAGGTACGCGCCGCGCCCGATGCGCCGCCACTCGCCACGTGTGTACAGGCGTCGGATCTCGTCGTCGCTGTAGCCGCGGCCCAACGCCTCCTGGCGTCGTAGCATTGCCCCCGGGTCATGTTCCATGGGAACGATTCTCGCCGGAGCCACCGGAAGAATCCGGTCCGAAGGAGCCTGCTGTGGATGAACTGGAGCTTGTGGACAACTCCCGCACTCTTTCTCGGCTCGCGCACTGCCTGTGGGGGCTGAAAAGGGGTGCGTCGACCGGGAAAGAGTGCCCGAGGTCGGCCGGTCGGGACACGAAAAGGCCCGGCGGCCAGGGAAGTACCCCGGCCGCCGGGCCGTGTGAACCCGATCAGAACGCTGCTTCGTCGAGCTCCATGATGTCGTTGTCGATGTTGGCGACGATGCTGCGGGTGGCGGTCAGTTCCGGCAGGACGTTCTTCGCGAAGAAGGACGCGATGGCGACCTTGCCCTCGTAGAACGCCTTGTCCTTGTCGGAGGCACCCTCGTCGAGGGCCTTGATCGCGATCTCGGACTGGCGCAGGAGCTGCCAGCCGATGAGCAGGTCGCCGACGGACATCAGGAAGCGGACCGAACCGAGGCCGACCTTGTACAGCTCGGACGGCTGCTCCTGCGCACCCATGAGGTACCCGGTGAGGGTGGCGGCCATGGTCTGGACGTCCTCGAGGGCGGTGGCGAGCAGGGCGCGCTCGGCCTTGAGGCGACCGTTGCCTGCCTCGCTGTCGATGAACTTCTTGACCTCGCCTGCGACGTGGGCGAGTGCCACACCGCGGTCGCGGGCGATCTTGCGGAAGAAGAAGTCCTGCGCCTGGATAGCAGTGGTGCCCTCGTACAGCGAGTCGATCTTGGCGTCGCGGATGTACTGCTCGATCGGGTAGTCCTGCAGGAAGCCGGAGCCACCGAAGGTCTGCAGGCTCTCCGTCAGGTACTGGTAGGCCCGCTCGGAGCCGACGCCCTTGACGATGGGGAGCAGCAGGTCGTTGACGCGGAACGCGAGGTCCTTGTCGGCACCGGACACCAGCTTGGCGGTGGCCTCGTCCTGATGCGCCGCGGTGTACAGGTACACGGCGCGCAGGCCCTCCGCGTACGCCTTCTGCATGGCGAGGGCGCGACGGACGTCGGGGTGGTGCGTGATGGTGACGCGCGGCGCGGCCTTGTCCGTCATCTGCGTGAGGTCTGCGCCCTGGACGCGTTCCTTCGCGTAGTCGAGGGCGTTGAGGTAGCCGGTGGAGAGGGTGGCGATGGCCTTGGTGCCGACCATCATCCGGGCGTGCTCGATGACGTCGAACATCTGCGCGATGCCGTTGTGGACCTCGCCGACGAGCCAGCCCTGGGCGGGAATGCCGTGGCCGCCGAAGGTGACCTCGCACGTGGCGGAGACCTTCAGGCCCATCTTGTGCTCGACGTTGGTGACGAAGACGCCGTTGCGCTCGCCCAATTCGTTGGTCTCGAAGTTGAAGTGCGTCTTCGGGACGAAGAACAGCGACAGTCCCTTGGTGCCGGGGCCTGCGCCCTCGGGGCGGGCCAGGACCAGGTGGAAGATGTTCTCGAACAGGTCGTCGGAGTCGGCGGAGGTGATGAACCGCTTGACGCCCTCGATGTGCCAGGAGCCGTCGTCCTGCTTGATGGCCTTGGTGCGGCCTGCGCCGACGTCGGAGCCGGCGTCGGGTTCGGTGAGGACCATCGTGGCACCCCAGCCGCGCTCGACGACGGTGGCGGCCCACTTCTTCTGCTCTTCGGTGCCGTTGTGGAACAGCACGTCCGCGAATGCGGGTCCGGCCTGGTACATGTGCGCGGCCGGCTGGGAGCCGAGGATCAGCTCACCGATGGCCCACACGACGGACCGGGGGACGGGGACGCCGCCGATTTCCTCGGAAAGTCCCATGCGGTACCACTCGGCGTCCCACAGTGCGCGGAACGACTTCTTGAAGGATTCCGGCAGGGTGACGGTGTGGTTCTCGGGGTCGAAGACCGGAGGGTTGCGGTCGGCATCGGCGAAGGACTCGCCGAGCGGTCCCTCGGCGAGGCGGGCAACTTCGCTGAGCATGTTGCGGACGGTGTCGGCGTCGAGATCGCCCCACACGCCTTCACTCAGCGGCTGCTCGAGACCGAGTACCTCGAAGAGGTTGAACTCCAGGTCGCGGACGTTGCTCTTGTAATGGCCCATGTCTTCTGTCTCTCCCAGTGAGATGGTGCGGTCTATCCGTTAGTACCGCCCAAGTTATTACTCGTCGGTAACATCAGCGATATTACGCCCGATTTACCTGACTGCCAAGACTCGGGTGGTGCGCGACGACGAGCGCGTCGATTGCCGTTCCGGCGTCCGTCTCGCGGAATCGCCGTTCGGCGACCTCGACGACGAGCCGCCCGCCGAACGAGTTCACCAAATCATCTGGCGTGTACAGAATTTCAGCGTCTTGGGGACCCCCGACTCCCTGTGACAAGTTAACGGCGTCATGCCCCAAAATCATGAGGATTCCATCAGGTTTCAGCGCAGATATGGCGCGGTTCACAACCTGCAGACGCTCCTCGGGGGCGAGATGGAGGTAGATCATGAGGACGAGGTCGTACTCGCCGCCGAGGTCTGCATCGGTGACGTCGGCGACGCGGTAGTCGAGCCGTTCGCGGACCGAGCGGGGTGCTTCGGCGGCCACCCGGCGGGCCTTGTCGACGGCCACGGCAGAGTAGTCGAGCCCCGTCACCTCCCAGCCGCGGGTGGCGAGCCAGTGCGCGTTGCGGCCTTCCCCGCACGCGAGGTCGAGCGCGCGGCCGCGGGGGAGCGAGGTGACCCGCTCGACCACTACGGCGTTGGGTGGCGCGCCCCACACCAGGTCGCTCTGTGAATACCGTTCGTCCCAGGCAGCTGCATCCATGCCCCGACGCTAGTACCCGGGCTACGGAGTGAGTGTGGTCCGCATGAGGAGCACGTTGTAGTTGTTGTGCACCGTCGTGAGGAAGTAGAGGTCGCGCCCCGACGACCACGGGTGGATGTAGGCGCCGTACGCGGTGGGCAGCTCCCGGGTGTCGACGAGCACCTCCGGTGGGCCCCACGGTCCGGTGACCGACGGTGATCGGCGCATGACGACGGAGTTGTACTGGTCGGTGGTCAGCATGAGGTATTGGCCGAGGTACTCGTTGTACGCGACGGACAATTCGCCGACTCCGCCCGGCATGATCGGCTTGGCGACGTCGGGATTGCCCTTGATCCACTTGGCGCCGTCGAAGTACTCGTACGCGCCGAGGTCCATGATCTGGGGTTCCGGGACCCGCGCGATGTGGACGAGTCCGCCGCGGCCGGCAGGCGTGCCGTATTGGTAGACGAAGCCGTCGGCCTTGACGAACGCGCTCATCTGGAAGTTGGCGTTGCCGCCGACGTTCGGGCGCTGCGTCTCGGGGGCGACGGCCCAGTTCTCACCGTTGTCGTGTGAGTACACGAGACCGGAGTAGTTGGTGTCCCACGTTCCCGCCGGTCCCCAGTTCTTCACAGACATCATGCTGAGGACCTGGGTGTTGCCGACGGCGACGCCGGCGGTGGGGATGCGGCTGATCTCGACGAACGGGATCTTCGGGCTCGGGACGAGCTCCTTGGACTGGCCGAAGATGTCGCGGGGTGAGCTGTCGAAGTTCATCCCGTCCGCGAGGATGCCGTCCGAGCTGCGGAACAGCGTGCTGCTGCGCCAGGCCCACAGGCTGCCCGACAGCAGGTTGGGCAGTCCGAGCCCGGCGGAGTCGCCGAACGCCGTGAGGACCTGGCCCTGGCCGTTGTCCCACATGATCCCGAGGTCGGTGCCGAGGACGTTGGCGTCCTGGGTGCGGTTCGGACTGAGCATGCCGGTCTGCTGCGCGACCGCCTGGGTGCGTCCGGTGAGGTTCGGAATCCCGTTGGTGCCGTTGAGTCCGGGGATCGGATTGATGGCGTTGGGATTCGCGGCGGCCGGGCCGGCGAATGCGATCAACGTCACGGCTGCGCCGACGAGCGACGCTGCTGCAAGAGCTTTGGTTCGCTTCACGAAGGACACTCCATCTCTAGCAGCAGGCGGCACTGCGTGGCCCGAAGAGACCACTCCCCCTACCGGTGATCAACTGCTGGAAATCGCCAGAAGTCTAACAAGTCTGTTCTTACGAAAGTGTCGGTTTGACCGCCGTGTTCGTTTCATCGGCTGCCCTGCCGAACTGATATTACCGACGAGTAACAGGAACCGGTGCTACCCGCTGGGCGGTCGCCGACGTAACGTGTGCTGGCGACAAGTCCACACTGCGCGTAACCACGCGGGACCTGATGAGGAGATCGATCGATGGGAAAGCAGATTGCCACCGTGGCTGGAGGTCGGCAGTCCGCCCTTCTCGGGCTCGGCGTGTACCGGCCCGAACGGGTCGTCACCAACGACGAGATCTGTGAACTGATCGACTCGAACGACGAGTGGATCCAGTCGCGCTCGGGAATCCGCAACCGGCGGTTCGCGGCGGAGGACGAGAACGTCGTCACGATGTCCATCGAAGCCGGGCGTAAGGCGATCGAAGCGAGCGGGATCGATCCCGAGCAGATCGGCTGCGTCATCGTCGCCACGTCGACGTACCTCCTGCTGACCCCGCCCGCCGCGGCGGTGGTGGCCGACGCCCTGGGCACCAACGGGCCCGGAGCGTTCGATCTCGGCGGTGGCTGCGCGGGCTTCTGCACCGCGCTGACCGTGGCGTCGGACCTGGTTCGCGGGGGATCCGTCGACTACGCCCTCGTCGTGGGCGTCGAGAAGATGAGCATCACCACCGACCCCACCGACCGCTCGACGCGGTTCATCTTCGGTGACGGCGCCGGCGCCGTGGTCGTGGGCAAGAGCGACGTCGCGGGCATCGGTCCGGTGGAGTGGGGTTCGGACGGCGCCCAGGCCGACGCCATCGTGCAGGATCTCGATTGGTACGAATACATCACGACGCCGGGTGCCACGCGCCCGTACATCAAGATGGCGGGTACCGCGGTGTTCCGCTGGGCCGCCTTCGAGATGGGCAAGGTGGCACTGCGGGCGGTCGAGAAGGCCGGCATGTCGGTCGACGACCTCGACGCGTTCGTGCCGCACCAGGCCAACTCGAGGATCACGGAGGTGATCGCGCGCAGCATGAAGCTCCCCGAGAACGTGCCCGTGTCCGACGACATCGCCGAGAGCGGCAACACGTCGGCGGCATCGGTGCCGCTCGCCATGGAGGAGATGCTGCAGTCCGGCGCCACCAAGCCCGGCGACACCGCCCTGCTGCTCGCCTTCGGTGCCGGGCTGTCCTACGCGGCCCAGGTCGTGACGATGCCGGTACTCGCGAAGGACTGACCCGGCCCCGGAGGGGACAGGAAAGCAGGGGTCGATGAGCGTCACCCGGCAGTCGATCGCCGTCGCCGTGCTGATGTCCGGCGCCGTGGCCCTCGCGGGCTGCGGCGGCGGGAGCACTGGCGGCGGCAGTACCTCGACGGTGTCCGGCTCTGCGGTGGAACTGAATTCGGGCGGTGACTGCGCGGGCCGCGACGTGATCGTCAACCGGGACGGTGCCGGGGTCGTCCTCGACGGCGAGTGCGGCACCGTCACCATCGAGGCCAACGGCGTCTCGGCGAACGTCGCGACGTCGAACGCGGTCGTCGTGAACGGTCAGGACACCAACGTCGCCGGCGGGCAGACCGGAACGCTCACCATCTCGGGACGCAGCAACAGTGCCACCATCGACGTCGTCGAGTCGATCGACGTGCAGGGCAACGCCGTCACCGTACTCGGCAAGCAGGCGGGGCGGATCTCGGTCAGCGGCAGCGGGAACTCCGTGACCGTGGACGACTCCGGTGCGATGACGGTGAGTGGCAACGACAATTTCGTGCGCGCCGTGTCCCTCGACTCCCTCGAACTGACCGGGTCCAACAACTCCGTCGACTGGGATTCCGGCGCGACGACCCCGTCGGTCGACACGGGCTCGGAGAATCGGCTCACCCCACCCGGAGCGTGATCACCGGGCGCCGCAACCGGTGAGCACCGCGGCCATCGCATCGCGCTCGGGCGGCGTCACCCAGAGCCGGTACGCCACTTTCACTTCCACCTGCCGCGCCACATAGGTGCAGCGGTACGCCGCCAGCGGGGGCAGCCACGTCGACGCGTCGGCATCGCTCTTGCGCTGATTGGTGGGCCCGTCCACCGCCTGCAGATTGCGCGGATCGTTCGCAAGGTTCGCCCGCGTCTGCGCGTCGAGGAGCTGAGCGCCCTTCTGCCACGCGTCCGACAGTGCCACCACGTGATCGATCTGCACGGCGTCCGACGTCTTCGTGCCCCGGGTGAACGCAATGATGGTGCCCGTGTAAAGATCCCGCAACGTGCCCGACTGCACAACGCAGTTGCGGGTGCGGTCCCGTGAGGTGATGTCGACCAGGTCGCGCCGCAGGATGTCGTTGCGGGTGTCGCAGCCGTTGCGCCCGAGGTCGACCGACACGTTGTCGGTCCAGCTGGCACCGAACAGTTCCCGGTCGTATCCCGTCTTGGGTGCCCGGCCCTTCACCTCGAGGGTGGACAGCTGGGCGAACGCCATCTGTATCTGTTGTGCGTCAGTGACTTCCGAGGGCGCGACCGGTCCGGTTCCGGCGGCGAGGGTGTCGTCGGGGTCGGGCGAGAGCATCGTGACGAGTACGACGACGAGCAGCCCGGCGAGGATCCAGGGCCACTTGGTGCGGATGGTCGTGATGATGGAGCCGGTGTTCGGTACCGCAGAGCGGGGCATGAATCACTCCTGAAATCAACGCTGTTCGTCATTTCTATCAGGAGTGGCCCCACGGGCCGGTGATCGGCCCGGGTTACGTGGTGGCGCCCCGCAGCAGGGGAATCAGCAACTCGTCGTCGGTGAGGGCGCCGTGTTGCCCGGGGAGGGCGGACAGCCTCGACTCCGCCTTGCGCCGGACCACCGCGACGCCGCCCTGGGCGATGGCGACGACGTCGCCGATGCGGCCCTGGACCTCGGATCGCACGGCCGGCCCGAACAGTCCCGCGGTGACGGCCTCGTCGCGCGTGCCGATCCACATGCGGTGTCCCAGTTCGTTCCGCCACCGGGCGGCGACGTCGTGCCCGGCTCCGGCTCGGGTGTGGACGTGCCTGCACCGGGGTTCGCCGGCGAGCGCCACCACGTCGTCCGACAGGGCGGGAGTGGCATCGAAGTCGATCTTGTCGGCGTCGTCGACGGTGACCATGCCGTGGTCGGCGGTGACGTACAGCGTGGTGTCGGGTTGTGCCGCGGCGAGTCCCGCGGCGAGCTTCTCGACGAGCCGGTCGACGAGCGCGACCTGGTGTAGCCAGGATTCGGATCCCGGTCCGTAAATGTGCCCGAGCGTGTCGATTTCGCTGAGGTAGCAGTAGGTGAGGGTCCGTTCGCCTCCCCGGGCCGCGGTGACGACGTGCGCGATCAGGTCACCGTACGCGTGTATTCCTGTGAACGTGCCGCCGCGGAGGACGGCGCGGGTGAGCCCGGACCCGTCGAACTTCGCGGGAACCACGGTCGTGCACGTGATGCCCGCTGCCGCGGCGCGTTCGAACACGGTCGGTGCGGGCTGGACGACCTCGGGCACCAGGCGGGTGAGTTCATCGCCCTTGTGGCCCGCGCGCCACGACAGCCAGTTGAGCGTGCCGCGGACCTCACGAACGTATGACTGGTAGCCGGTGATGCCGTGACCGCCGGACGGCAACCCCGTGCCGAACGACGCGATGCTGGTGGCGGTCGTGGTGGGGAAGCCCGCCCGGATCGGCCGTCCGGTCAGGCTGTCGAGGAACGGGGCGTGGTCGCGGTGGCGACGCAGCAATGTCCAGCCGAGGCCGTCGATCAAGAACACCACGGTGTGCCTGCTGTCCGGCAGGTGCAGCCGGTTGGGTTCGCCGGCAACGCCGAGTGCGGCGAGGACGGACGGCATCAGGGCAGATAGTGTCGGCTGCGAATAGACGTCGAGCGGGGGCGCCGTAACGGTCATGACTTCCACTATGGTGGATCGGCTCAGGCTGCACTTGGGATATCGGCTCAGCCCGCAATGTCGAGAGTCGGCTCAGCCGACACGGTGGTACAGGTCCACGGGCTGGCCGTCGGAGGGAAAGGGCAGCGAGGTGTAGTTGAGCGGGGCGACGTAGCCGGGGCTCACCTGCCAGTCGAATCGCCGCAGCAGGTGATGCATGACCGTCTTGATTTCGGCTCCCGCGAAGTGCATCCCCAGGCATTTGTGCACGCCGCCGCCGAACGGCTCCCACGCGAACCGGTGAACCTTGTCCTCGCGGCGTTCGGGTGCGAACCGTTCGGGGTCGAACCTCTCCGGATCGGGCCAGTACTCGGGCATGTGATGGGTGAAGTGCACGACCACCGACATGTACGTGCCCCGGGGGATGTAGTGGCCGAGCACCTCGGTGTCCGCGACCGCGCGGCGGGCGACCACCGGGACCGGCGGAACGAGGCGCAGGCATTCCTTCATGACGAGGTCGAGGTCGGTCAGTTCGTCGAGTTGACCGTAGGTCGGGGTGGACGTGCCCAGTGCCGCCGACTGCCGCCTGCACCGCTCCTGCCAGTCGGGGTGCTGACCGAGGTACTGCATCATCGTCGACAGCGTGATGGTGGATGTGTCGTGCGCCGCCATCAGCAGGAAGATCATGTGGTTGACGACGTCGTCGTCGCTGAACCGTTGCCCGTCTTCGGATTCGATGTGGCACAGCGCGGAGAACAGGTCGTCGCCGGCACCCGCTCGCCGCGCGGGCAGGTAGCGGCGGAAGAACTCCTCGAGTCGTGCGCGCCCGTCGATGCCGCGCTTCCACCGCGTTCCGGGCAGGGGATACCGCACCACCGACGTGGCGGCCTGCACGCTGTCGATGAACGCCTTGTTGATCTCGGCCATCTCCCGGGGCGTCGACCCCTCGGCGCCGCCCATGAAGATGCTCGTGGCGAGATCGAGTGTCAGCTCCTTGAGCGCGGGGTACGCGGCGAAGCCCGGGGTGGGCTGCCAGCCGTCGAGCCCCTCCTCGACGGCCGGATGGAGTGCCTCGGTATAGCGCGACAGCCGGTCCCGGGTGAAGGCCTGCTGCATGATTCGCCGGTGGGCGAGGTGTTCGTCGCCGTCGAGGAGCATCAGCCCGCGGTGGAAGAACGGCCCGATCAGCACGCTCCACCCGTCGCTGTTGACGAAGGCTCGGTCCTTGTTCTGCAGCACCGTCTGGCAGCCGTCCGGTCCGAGCACGGTGACCCACCGCTTGCCGGCCATGCTCAGCCACGACACGGGGCCGTAGCGATCCCAGCGACTCTGCAGCAGTCCCATCGGGTCGCGGAAATAGTCCAGCGAGTGTCCGATGACGGGGAATCCGGCATTGCCCGAGATGGGTTGCAAGGTGCTTTGCGGTGGGGGAGCAGCGAGAACTTTGGGCATCGGCCCTCCTCGTGGCATATGTGACAGGACCCTCTGTCAGATGTGTGTAGTGTGCGTCACACCTGCGGGTCTGTCAACATCGAGTCATGAGTCAGCCGGCGCGCCAGTACCGCGGTCGAAGTTCGGAGGAACGCGCCGCGGACCGTCGCGCGCGACTGCTCGAGGCGGGACTGCAGGTGTTCGGCACCGTCGGCGGCGAGAAGGCGACCATGACCGCGATCTGCGCCGAGGCGAAACTGACGGAACGCTATTTCTACGAGAGCTTCCACAGCCGGGACGACCTGCTGGTGCAGGTGATCGAGGGCATTGCCGCGGAGATCGCGGAGGCGACGCGGGTCACCCTCCAGACCGTGACCGGCGACCCCGAGGTGCGGGCGCGGGCCGCGATCTCGACGTTCGTCGAGATCCTGACGGCGGACCCGCGGAAAGGGCGGGTGTCGATCATCGAATCGGCGGGCGCCGAACCGCTGCGGACGCGTCGGCGTGAATTGTTGCGGGCGTTCGCCCTGCTGGTCGCGGAGGAATCGAAGGAACTCTACGGCGACCGGGCGTGGTCGTCGCCGCAGGACGAGATCACCGCGCTGCTGTTCGTGGGTGGGCTCGCGGAGCTCATGACGGCGTGGCTGAACGGCGAGATCGAGGTGTCTCCCGAGCAGATCGTCGATGCCGCGACCTACCAGTTCACGTCCACCGCACACCGCTGAGCGGGTCCCGGGCGGAAACGTGACGGGTGTCACGTGCGAAGCTGTGGGCATGGTGGATATCGCACGCCCGCAGTTGGAGGGCACGGTCGCGGTAGGCGAGGGGCGTCGGCTCGGCTTCGCGGAGTTCGGTTCGGCACAGGGCAGGGCGGTGTTCTGGCTGCACGGCACGCCCGGAGCGCGGCGGCAGGTGCCGATGGAAGCGCGCGCGTTCGCCGAACGCGAGCACGTCCGGCTGATCGGAATCGACCGGCCGGGGGTCGGGTCGTCGACGCCGCACCGGTACGGCGCCGTGATCGACTTCGCCGAAGACCTGCGGACGGTCGCCGACACGCTGGGCATCGATCAGATGGCCGTGGTCGGCCTGTCCGGAGGCGGCCCCTACACACTGGCCGCGGCGTACGCGATGCCCGACCGCGTGGTCGCGACCGGCATCCTCGGGGGTGTCGCGCCGACGAAGGGTCCCGACGCGATCCGCAGCGGGCTGATGGATCTCGCCGTCCTGGCGGCTCCGGTGCTGTCGGCGGGCGGTGTCCCCGTCGGGTTGGCGGCGAGTTCCGTGATCAGGCTGGCGAGACCGTTCGCGTCGCCGATCATCGACCTGTACGGGCGGCTGTCGCCGGAGGGCGACCGCCGTCTGCTCGCGCGGCCGGAGTTCAAGGCGATGTTCCTCGACGATCTGCTCAACGGCGGCCGTAAGCAGCTCAGTGCACCGTTCGCCGACCTCGTCCTGTTCGCGCGGGACTGGGGATTCCGGGTGAATGCGGTGAAGACCCCGGTGCGGTGGTGGCACGGCGACTGCGACCACATCATTCCGCTCCGGCACGGGCAGCACATGGTGTCGCTTCTTCCCGACGCCGAGTTCCACACGATGCACGGGGAAAGCCATCTCGGGGGCCTGGGCATGTCCGAGGAGATTCTCCGCTCGCTCCTCGACATCTGGGACGCCAAGGAGGCGCAGGCGCCGTTCGGCCCGGTGTGACGGTGGCGCGGTCTGCACGCCACCGTCACCGGATCAGGACTGCAGCGTCGTGATCTGGAACGTGGCGCCGAGCGGGTCGGCGACGGACGCGAGCCGCCCGAACGGTGTGTCCTCCGGTTCGCGCCGAACGCTGCCGCCCAATTCGGTCACCTTCGCGACCGCCGCGTCCGTGTCGTCGACGCCGATGTAGAACTGCCAGAACGAGGGGACGCCTTCGGGCAGGAACGAGTCGGCGTCCATGACTCCGGCCACCGTGCGGTCGCCGAGGTCGGCCCGCGAGTACCGGAATTCGTCCGTGTCGCCGAGAGTCCGATAGGTCCAGCCGAAGACGTCCGCGTAGAAGGAGAGCGCCGCCGCGTAGTTCCGCGACAGCGTTTCGTGCCAGACGGGCGCGCCGGGCTCGTCCACGAGACCGAAGCCGCCGTGTCGATCGGCCTGCCACACGCCGATCACGGCGCCGGCGGGATCGCCGAGGATGGCCATCGTGCCCTGGTCGCCCACGGTCATCGCGGGCATCATCACCTGCCCGCCCGCCTCGGCCGCCTTCGCGGCGGTGGCCTCCGCGTCCTCGGACGCGATGTAGGTGGTCCACACGTTGCCGTACGGGTTGCCCTGTTGTTGCGGACCAAGGCCCGCAATGGGTTTGCCGTTCTTGCTGAAGATGGAGTACCCGCCGTACTGCGGATCCTCGTTGGTGTCGGACCTCCACCCGAACAGCCCGGTGTAGAACGGAATGACCTGTTGGGGGTCGGAACTGGTGAGATCGATCCAGCAGGGAGCGCCGGTGAGGGACGGACGGTCGGGCATCGCGGTCTCCTAGGGCATGGTCGGGGCAGCGCACGGTGTGGTGCCGGTCACAAACCTACGCGTCCCGACGACCTGCCGTCGGTTCGCGACGCGCTGTGGAAGACTCGGCGCATGTCTGCGAGCGAGAACCAGGACAGCCCGGGCCGGGCCCGCCAGAATCTGATCTACCGCGACGGCGTCCTCGGCCGCACACCCTCCGTTCCCACCGATTTCGACACGCTGGAGCGACGCGCGCGGAGGAAGATGAGCGCGAAGGGGTGGGCGTACGTCCACGGCGGCGCGGGACTGGGTCGCACGATGCAGGCCAACCGCGACGCGTTCGACAAGTGGCAGATCGTTCCCCGGGTGCTGCGCGACGTCTCGAAGCGCGACATCGGCGTCGAATTGTTCGGGCGCAGGATTCCGGCCCCGGTCCTGCTCGCCCCGGTGGGTGCCGCCGAACTGGCCAGCCCCGAGGCGGATGTGGCGATCGCCGCCGCTGCCGCCGAACTGGGTGTGCCGTACATCTTCTCCAATCAAGGCTGCGCACCGATGGAGGAGAGCGCCGCGGCGATGGGCGACGCGCCCCGGTGGTTCCAGTTGTACTGGAGCACCGACGACGATCTCGTCGACAGCCTGCTCCAGCGCGCCGAGAACATTCGTGCGGAAGCCGTCGTCGTCACCCTCGACACGACCATGCTCGGCTGGCGCCCGGAAGACCTCAACCTCGGCTCGCTGCCCTTCGCGCAGGGCCAGGGGATCGCGCAGTACACGTCCGATCCGGTGTTCCGCCGGATCGTGCACGAGCGGATCACGGCTGCCGCCGGCAAGGCGGACGTCGAGGTGACGCTCGGCGCGATCCGGTCACTGGTGTCGATGACCCGGCGCTTCCCGGGCCGCTTCCTCGACAACCTGCGGTCGCCGGAACCGCGGGCCGCCGTGGAGACGTTCCTCGACATCTACTCCCGGCCGTCGCTGAGCTGGGCCGATATCGAGACCCTCCGCAGCAGGACGTCGCTGCCGATCCTCCTCAAGGGCGTGCTGCACCCGGACGACGCCAGGCGCGCGCTCGATGCCGGCGTGGACGGCATCGTCGTGTCGAATCACGGTGGGCGGCAGGTGGACGGCAGCGTGTCGTCGCTGGACGCGCTCGTGGACATCGCGCCCGTCGTGGACGGCAGGCTGACGCTGCTCCTCGACAGCGGAATCCGCACGGGAGCAGACGTCTTCAAGGCCCTCGCGCTCGGTGCGGACGCGGTGACGCTCGGCCGGCCCCACCTGTACGGCCTGGCCCTCGCAGGTCAGGCCGGTGCGCGGGACGCCACGGCCAACGTGATCGCCGAGTTCGACCTCACGATGGGGCTCAGTGGCCTGACGTCGGTGGCCGAGATCGACCGGGACGCCCTGCGCAGGGCGTAGGCCGTCAGAGTTCGGCGATCGTGATGATCCCGTCCTGAAGGGCCCGCACCAGCAGCGCCGTCTTGGTGGATGCGTCACGTCCGACCAGCGCGTACTTCTCGCGGATGCGGGTCAGGTGCGTGTTGACCGTTCCGAGCGCGATGTGGAGGTCGGCGGCGACGGCGAGCTTGGAGTCGCCGCGCAACCAGTGGCGGAGAACCTCGATTTCGCGCGCCGACAACGCCGGCTTCGGATACGTGCGGGCGACTGCCGGTTCGCCCGTATGTGGGGGGTGCCCGAGTGCGTCGGGTGCAGTGGTCATGCCGATCTCATCTTTCTGACATGTACGAAAGCGCTACAGGTACCCGACGTCCCTGCAGGCAGTTCAGGTTAACTGGTGACGGCGGCGCGTGTCGCGCCAGGCCCGGATCAGCTCTCACAGCCGACGCCGTCGCCGTCGCGATCGAGGTGGGTGCCGTAGCCCGGCTCGCCCAGGTGGACCGGCGCGGCACCGGCCGCCTTGGCGGCCGAACAGTTCTTGTAGTAGACGTCGCTCGGCGGTGCCGTATCGACGAACGGGACGGGTGCGGGCGCGGGTACCGGAGCGGGAACGGGAGCCGCTTCCGGGACCGTGACGGTGCTCGGAGCGGGCGCGACGGCAGGCGTCGCGGCCCCGCAGTCCTGGAGAACCCGGGCGATCGCATCGTGCTCGGCCTGGGTCACCCACAGTCCGTACGCGGCCTTCACCTCCACCTGATCGGCCACGTAGGTGCACCGGTAGCCCTTGTTCGGGGGCAACCAGGTTGCGGCGTCTCCATCCGATTTCTGCTGGTTGGTGGGGCCGTCGACGGCTTTCAGGTTCCGCGGATCGTTGGCGAAGTTCACGCGGGTCGCGGTGTCGAGCTGCTGCGCCCCCTTCTGCCAGGCGTCGGACAGCGCGACGACGTGATCGATCTGTACGGCATTCGACGTGCCCTCACCGCGGACGAAGGAGATGGTGTTGCCCGTGTACGGGTCGAGCAGCGTTCCGGTCTGTACCGCGCAGTCGCGGGTGCCCGGCTTGAACACGATCTGTTCGAGGTCGCGCCCGAGGATGTCGTTCCGCGTGTCGCACCCGTTGTGGCCGCCCTCGACCGTGACGTCGTCGGTCCACGCCTGGCCGAAGAGATCCCGGTCGTAACCGGTCTTCGGTGCGCGTCCCTTGATCTCGAGGCCGGCGAGTTGCTGCAGCGCGGCGGTCGCGTCGGCGCCGCCGACGGCGGCGGGTTCGACCGGCGAGAGGGCGAGCGCAGACGAAACCGGAACCGGTGTCGACGAACTCGACGCGGCACGCACGGTCGTCGTATCGGCGACCGTGGGAGTCACGGACGCGGATACTGCTGTGGCCTGGGCCGATTGGTCGTCCTGTCCGGGGCTGAGGAATGAGACCGTGGCCACGACTACGACGATCCCGGCGGTAATCCAGGGCCACTTCTTGCGGGTGGCAGGTGGTGAGGGCGGGGGAAGCGTCATGCCGGTCCTTCAATGAACGTGGGGGGTCGGATGTTCATCGCGCGGAAGGGCTCTTCCGTTACTCGGCATCGCGGGAACTGTTAGCATGCCCGGGACCGGAATTCGTGCGGGTGGAGGGCGGTACACGGTCGTGACACGACAGATCTTTCGGGGGAAATTGCGAACAGCGGCCGTGACGGCCGTGACCGTGGTCTCTCTCTGCCTCGGTGGCACCGGTGCGGCGGCCGCCGATCCGATCGTCGACACCGGTCAGGCGCTCGGTTCCGCGGTGGCGCCGAACGGGTCGACGCTCGATCACGTCACCGTGATCGATCCGAGACACCTGACGTTGCACGTCTTCTCGGCGTCGATGCAGCGGGTCGTTCCGGTGTACGTGCAGCGCCCCGCCGACACGAGCGTGCCGAGGCCGACGCTGTACTTCCTCGACGGTCAGGTCCGTCGCGAGAAGACCGATGTCGAAGAGTTCCTGGCCGACCAGAACGTGAACGTCGTCAGCCCGTCCGGCGGCGAGAACGCGTATTGGACGGACTGGAAGAGCCCCGACCCGGTGATGGGGGTGAACAAGTGGAAGACCTTTATGACTCAGGAACTTCCGCCGGTCGTCGACGCGGCCCTCGGCACCAACGGAGTCAACGCGCTCGCCGGCATGTCACGGGTGGGTACGGCCGCTCTGCAGTTGGCGATTGCCGCTCCCGGCCTGTTCCGCGGTGTGGCCGCCTACAGCGGTTGCGCTCTGACCAGTGATCCGCTCGGTCAGCTCCTCATCAAGATCACCATGGACAACTACGGCTACGGCAACCCGGCCAACATGTACGGGAAGGCGGACGATCCGGCGTGGGCGGCGAACGATCCCTACGTTCACGCCGCCGAACTGCGCGGAACGGAACTGTTCCTCTCCAACGGCAACGGTCTGCCGGGGCGCCACGAGACCCTGGACGGCCCCGGGATCGACGGGAACGTCGCGACGCTCGCGCGTCAGATCTACGCGGGTGGTCCCATCGAAGCGGTGACCAACTACTGCACCCGTCGATTTACGGATCGCCTGGGGGAACTGGGAATACCTGCAACCGCAAGTTTCCGTAACTCGGGCACACACTCGTGGGGATACTGGCAGGACGACCTGCACGATTCCTGGCCGGTGCTCGCTCGGGCGCTGGGAGTGTGAGCGAAGTTCCTCCGGTGTTTCCCGGCGGCGAGGTCACCGACGACCTCGAGGTCACGCGGTCGCTCGTCGTTCCGGCCGCCGAGTTGCAGTGGCGGTTCTCCCGCGCCGGCGGTCCCGGCGGTCAGGGCGTCAACACCACGGACTCGCGGGTGGAGTTGCGAGTGAACCTGTGGACGTTGTCGACGCTGTCGCCGTCCCAGCTCGAACGCATGCAGGTTCAGTTGGGACACAGGCTCGTTGACGGGGTGGTCACCGTGACGGCGTCCGAAACCCGTTCGCAGCTGCGCAATCGGCGCGCTGCCCGGGCCCGGATGGCGGCGTTGTTGCGCGCGGCGGTCCTCGCCGAAACCCGCACTCGGCGTCCGACCAAGGCGACCAAGGGTTCGCACCGACGAAGACTCGACGCCAAGAAACAACGCGGCCAGACCAAGAACCTGCGGAGGAAGCCGGACATGTAGGGGGTTGCGTACAGTCTGCGTGTTCTGAATGTTTGATGTCGTTTCGTGTTGTTTAGTGCAGTGATGTTGCGGGGTTGGGCCACCGGTGTGCAGTATCGGACCCCGTTGGTGTAGTTCCACGCGGCGGCACTGCCGGTCCAGGCTCACTGTTTGCTCTCGGAGACGATTGTGGTGGGGGTTCCGGCGGTCGGGACCCGGCGGTGGGTGCGTTGGTGCGTGTTGCCGGGTGTCGTCCTGTCAGTAGGCCGATCTGGAACGCCAGGCGGGGGTGTGGTGTGACCGAATATGGAACGCGGGGTCTGGGTGTGTCGAGGACGGTCACCGAGATCGGTTCCGACCACTACATTTCGCAGGCAAGTGGCTGATCCGATTGTGTCGTCGGCATCGGGACCGACTCGCCAGGTTCGGGTTCGGCCTCATCGAGGCTGTGTTGTCGGTGCCCTGTCGTACCGTGCTTGTGTTGACCGACGACGGGTGGTGATGATCTGGTGCGCGATATGACCGAGGTGAAGGCCTCGCTGTGTGCCCGCCGATGCGGGCGGCGTGGTTCACGCCGGAGTGCCGCAGCTGCGGTGACCGCTGCGGCGGATCTGTCGTGACGCCCACAGCTGTGCTCGCCGATCCCGGTGACCACGTCACGGCTCCGGGCGCGGCGCTCGACCAGGTTGCGGACTCTTCTCGGACGGTGATCCGTGCCTACGTTTTTGTCCTCGAGCCGACCCCGGAGCAGGCGTCGGTGTTGCGGTCGCACTGTGGGGCGCAGCGCTTCGCCTACAACTGGGCACTGTCGCAGGTCAAGGCGAACCTCGACCAACGGACTGCGGAACGGTCTTACGAGATCCCGGACGCGGAGTTGACGCCGCCGGTGTCCTGGTCGGCGTACGGCCTGCGCAAATACTGGAACACCGTGAAAGACGACGTCGCCGTCAACACCGACACCGGGCAGGTGTGGTGGCCGGAGAACTCGAAAGAGGCCTACAGTTCCGGACTCGCGAACTGCGCGGCCGCCCTATCGAACTGGTCCGACGCCCGATCCGGAAAACGCAAAGGTCCGATGGGATTCCCCCGCTTCAAGGGCAAACGGGCGGTGCTGTCGTGCCGGTTCACCACCGGCAGTTTCGGGTTGGTCACCGACAGCGGGGATCGACGCCACATCCAACTACCACGGATCGGCGTGGTCCGGTCTGCCGAATCGACCCGCAAATTGGCACGAAAGACGATCGCCGGGACGGCGCGGATTCGGTCGGCGACCCTCTCGTTTCGTCGGGGCCGGTGGCAGGTGTCGTTCTCGGTCGAAATCGCTCTCCCCGCGCGGGCACTGCCATCCGCCACCACCGGTACCTCCGCCGCGGTCGGCGATTGCGGTGTGGTGGTCGGAGTCGATGTGGGGGTCAAACACCTCGCAGTCCTCTCGAACGGGGAGATGATCGAGAATCCGACGCACGCACGCAGGCACGCGAAACAACTTCGTAGCCTCGGGCGCCGTGCGTCCCGCCGTGTCGGCCCGGATCGTCGCACCGGTCAACAACCCTCCCGGCGCTGGCTGCGCACCCAGGAACAGATCCGGGCGGTGCGCATCCGCATCGCGAACAGTCGCCGCGATCACCTGCACAAACTCACCACCCGACTGGTGCGGGACTTCGATACCGTCGTCGTCGAAGACCTCAACGTCGCGGGAATGACCCGTTCCGGTGGCGCCTACAAGCGGGGGTTGAACCGGGCTCTGCAGGATGCGGCGTTCGCCGAGATCCGGCGACAACTGACCTATAAGTGCGAGTGGGCTGGCACCGGTCTGCAGGTGGCGGACCGTTGGTATCCGTCGAGTAAGACCTGCTCGAACTGTCAGGTAGTGAAAGCCAAACTACCCCTGAAGGTTCGGGTGTTCACCTGCGATGCGTGCGGATTCCGCGCTGATCGTGATCACAATGCTGCTCTCAACCTCGCTGCCCTCGCAGCGGTTGACGGTGGTGCGTCTTCGGCGAGTTGCGGACGAGACGTAAAAGACGCCCGACAGAAACCAACCATAAGACCCGCCGCTCGGTGGGCTGACGGTATTGCTGCGGGAACACCACTGAGTGGTGAACGTGACCGGGGTAACCCGGACACTCATGCAGAATGCACTAAACAACACTCAGCATGAACGGAATCTCCCGGATGTGTTGACCCCTGGTGTGCCGGAAGATGAGTACGGAAGCGCCGTGACGGATGACCGGAGACGGCGAGGTCGGGGGATCGAGGGTCATATGAGTGTGCTCGACGAGGAATTACATTCGGCAGCGACGGCCGCCGCGGCGGGGGATCGCGAGGCTGTCGAGCGGGTGATGACGACGCTGTGGCCGCAGGTAGTGCGCTATTGCCGTACCCGCGTGGGGAATTCCACGCAGGTCACGCGGCCGGCGGACGAGGTGGCGCACGAAGCGCTGCTCGCGGTCGCGCGCGAACTTCCGGCTCTCGCTCGCAGTGACCATCCTGTCCGCGAGGTGTATCGCGTCGTGAGCCGGACCGTCGCGGACGCCCACGGCAGCGCGGTCGGAAGTCCGGACATTCCGGCGGAAGTGGCCGTGCTGCTACGCCATCTCGACGCCACCGCCCGGGAGATCGTTCTGCTGCGGGTCATCGACGGGCTGTCCGTGCACGACACCGCGGGCCTCCTCGGCCTCCCGGTGGGCGGGTCCTCGTCGTGCAGCACGAGACGCTGCGGACCCTGCGGGCGAAGGTGGCCTGACCGGCGTCAGCGCCGGCCGGACAGGACGCAGAACTCGTTGCCCTCGGGATCGGCGAGCACCACCCAACTCTGCTCGCCCTGACCGACATCCGCGTGCCGGGCGCCGAGCCCGAGAAGCCGCGCGACCTCGGCCTGCTGATCGTCGGGCCGGAAGTCGAGATGCAGCCGATTCGGAGTTCGTTTCCGATCCGGAACGGCCACGAACAGGATTTCCGGGTGGCTGTCGGCCCGGGGCCGGATGTGGACGTCGCCGTCGGAGTCGGTCACGGCGCCCCAGCCCAGGGCCTCGGCCCACCAGCGTCCCAGGGCTGTCGGATCGAGAGCGTTGACCACCACGGCTTCCCATTGCAGTCCCATGCGTCAACGGTACGGCGAGCGGTTGGCGCGCGGCACGGATTCACTGCAGCGTCGGATCGACCGGTTCGACGCCGAGGCGTTCGGAGTACTGCTCGTTGAGTTCGCGCCAGCCGTAGTTCATCGCCTCGGCACCGACGATCGGTCCGATCGGATTGCCGTCGAGCAGGGCGTCGGCGACGTCGAGGCACATGTGCCACCCGGCGGCCGTCATCGCCGCGGTGTGCTGGTCGTCGACCGTGTGGCGCAGGGTCAGTCGCGTGCCGGCGTCGGTTTCGTCGATCGTCCAGAGCAGGACGTCGTCGCCCCAGGCGTGTTCGAGGACGTGAGGTGAGTCGGCCCGGGTCACGGTGCCGTCGAGTTCGGTGCGATTCTGCCCGTCGACCATGATCAGGGTCGCGGGACCGACAGTTCCGAGGTTCCGGTCCGCGGTGTACGGCGCCCACAGCGGAAGTTCGCCGGGGTCGGTGAGCGCGGTCCACAGCGCGGACGGCGAGTGGGTGAACTCGCGAACGAAGGTGAGGGACCATCGGGTGCCGTCGGGTCGTGCTTCGACGTGCCGCAGTGGGCCGGGGCGGTAGTCGCGTCGTGCGTCTGACTCGGTCATGACGGGGTCTCCTTCGAATCGAGGTGCCGCTCCAGGGCATCGAGGTGATGCGTCCACAGCCGGCGGTAGGGCTGCAGCCACGCGTCGAACTCGTCGAACGGTTCGCGGTGCAGGCTGTAGATGCGTTGCTGGGCCGCGGTGCGGCAGGTGACGAATCCGGCCTGTCGCAGCACCCGCAGGTGTTTGGACACGGTCGGCTGGGGCAGTGCGAGCTGGTCGACGAGTTCGCCGACACTGGCGTGGCCGGCCCGCAGCTGTTCGAGGATCCTGCGCCTCTGCGGTTCGGCGACCACGGTGAACACGTCCGGTGCCATGGTGTGAGTATGCTCCTGCGCGTATATACGCGTCAAGGAATATGAACGTCCGGTTGTGGCATGAACGCGATCGACAGCAGGGATCGGACGAACTCGCGCAGAGCCCGCTCGTCGGACGTGTCCACGATCCCCTCCGTGATGATGAGCGAGCCGATGATGCGGAACGCCCACTCGGAGATGGCGATGGGGCTCACGCCCGACAGTTGGTCGGGAGAGAACAGGCGCTCGAAATGGGGGGTCAGCAGTTGCGCCCCGAGTTCGATCATCGGCTTCGCCTTGACCGTGAACCAGGGAAGTACCACCTCGGGGTCGTCGCGCAAGCCCTTCTGCAGCAACCGGTGTTCGCGTGCGTACTGGACGGCGAACACGACGGCGTCGACGAATCGCACCTGGAGTCGGCTCTGCCGTCCTCGCAGCACCGGGTCGAGCACGACGAAGAATCGCGAGATCTCCCGCTGGAAGAGGGCGTCGAGGATGGCGGACTGGTCGCCGACGTATTTGTAGAGCGTGGGCCGGGACAGTCCTGCCCGCTCGGCGATGACCGCGTGAAGCCGGGTGCTGTAGCCGAGTTCGATCAGGCATTCCTCGGCCGCATCGAGGATCCGTTCCCGGAGTTCGCCGGGGGTCGGTGTCGTCGGCTGCGTCCTCACGGCCCTGATTGTGCTGTTCGGGTGGGGTGGGTGCAAACAGAAGCCGCAAATGTGAACTCGAGTCACAGATAACCATTGACCTACGTCACACCCGGGTTTACGTTTTACCTATAAACGGCAACGAGATGGAATCGCGCTCGATGAAGGGAACAGCGATGTCTCAGCGTTCACACACGATCGCCCGGGAAGAAGTCGCCGGCCGGCTCCTCGCGGGCTCCGTCAAGCGTTCGTACGCTCCCGTCGTCGACATCGACTGGGACGCGCCCCTCGACGACGGCAAGTACTTCCTGCCGCCGCAGGTCCTGTCCCTGTGGGGAACCGAGATGTGGGACCGGATGAGCGAGGCGCAGCGCATCGAGCTGTCCCGGCAGGAATCGGCGAACATCCTCAGCGTCGGAATCTGGTTCGAGAACATTCTCAACCAGGCGCTCCTGCGCGCGCTGCTGCACAACGACCCGAGCTCGCTGCACACCCGGTACATGCTCACCGAGATGGGCGACGAGTGCAGGCACATGACGATGTTCGGGCGCGCCATCGAGCAGATGGGCGCCAAGCCCTTCCAGCTCCGGTGGCATCAGGCAGTCGTGGTCAACCTGCTGCCCAAGACGTTTCGCGGGACCATGCTGTGGGTGGCCGCGCTGATCGGTGAGGAGATCTTCGACGCCACGCAGCGGCGAGTCCTCGAGGACCCGCAATTGCAGCCGATGATTTCCCGGCTGATGCGGATCCACGTCACTGAGGAGTCCCGGCACATCCGATTCGCGCGCGAGGGGGTGCGTCGCCGCGTCGCAGAAGGCCACCGGATCGACCGGCTGTGGGTCGGAACGCTGCAGGGGATCGGCGGCCCGCTGTTCCAGCGGCTGTTCACCAACCCGGCCATGTACGAGCGGGCCGGACTGGATCCGAAGGAGGCGCGTCGACAGGCGCTGGCAAATCCGAACTTTCGCGAGAATCAACGACGCGGGTTCGAGTCGCTGGCCGCGTTCCTCGAGGAGAACGGTCTGATGCGAGCGACGTCCCGCGCGCTGTGGCGGCGCGGAGGATTCCTGTGACACCCGGGGTCGCGGAGCCGGACGTCCTCGTCGTCGGCACCGGATTCGCCGGATTGTGTATGGCGATCAAGCTGAAGGAGGCGGGGGAGGAGAACTTCGTCGTCCTCGAGAAAGCCGATCGGGTGGGCGGGACGTGGCGGGAGAACACGTATCCCGGGTGCGGTTGCGACGTGATGTCGCTGATGTACTCGTTCTCCTTCGCGCCCAACCGGAAATGGACGCGAATGTACGCGCGGCAACCCGAGATTCTCGACTACATCGAACGGGTGGTCCGCGACTACGATCTGGCACCGCACATCCGGTTCGGCTCCGAAGTGATCTCCTACGAGTTCGACGAGAGAACGGACCGGTGGCGGGTGGAGACCAGGTCAGGTTCCGTCTACCGGCCGCGGATCGTCGTCGCCGGTCCGGGCCCACTGCACAAACCCAGCGTCCCGGATCTTCCCGGCCGGAAGTCGTTCTCGGGTGCGGCATTCCATTCCGCCGAGTGGGATCACTCGGTCGACCTGACCGGTAAGCGGGTGGCGGTCGTCGGCACCGGAGCCAGTGCCGTGCAGTTCGTTCCCGAGGTCGCGAAGACGGCCGCGCAGGTCGACGTCTTCCAGCGGACTCCGCACTGGATCCTGCCGAAGTTGGACCGCCCGATCACGGCCGGGGAGAAGGCGGTGTTCAATGCCGTTCCCGGAGTCCAGAAGGCCTACCGCGGTGCGATCTACTGGAGTCACGAATCGCTGATCGCCGGGTTCCTGCACCCGCGGCTGATGACGGTGCTGGAGTCGGCAGCCCGGGGTCTGCTGCGCAGGCAGGTGCGTGATCCCGAACTGCGCGCCACCCTGACCCCCGACTACACCATCGGCTGCAAGCGGATTCTGGTGTCCAGCAATTTCTACCCGGCCCTGCAACGCGGGAACGTCGATCTGGTCACCTCGGGCATCTCGGCGGTCACCGAGCGCGGGATCCGCACCGAGGACGGAACGATGCACGAGGCGGACGTCATCGTCTACGGCACCGGTTTCGCCGTCGGCGACCGGTTCGAGAACGAGCACATCGTGGGCCGGCGCGGGCTGACGATCCAGCGGGCGTGGCGCGACGGCATGGAGGCGTACCTCGGTGTCGCGGTCGCGGGGTTCCCGAATTTCTTCCTCATGATGGGGCCGAATTCCGGTGGCGGCAATCAGTCGATCGTCTTCGTCATCGAGGCCCAGGCGCACTACGTCACCCGATGCCTGGCGCTGATGAAGAGACGCGACGCGACGCGGATCGAGGTGCGTGCGGGCGCGCAGCGCGAATTCAACCGGGTGGTCCACCGCAAACTCGCGCGCTCGGTGTGGAATTCGGGTGGTTGCGACAGCTGGTACCTCGATTCCACCGGCCACAATCGGGCGGCGTGGCCCGGGTCGAGTGCCTCCTACTGGCGGCGCATGCGCAACCCCGACGATCGGCACTTCGAGCTGAGTTCGCTCGCCGAGCGCGAGGACGACACGGAATACCGCGGGCCCGGCGTGCTCACGTCCGGCGACCTGGCGGTGGCCGTCGAGATCTTTCTGAACGGTCACATCGAACCGGTGGACGGCCTCTACCACTGGTACGGCCGCGTCGTCGGCGACGGCGTCGACGCGGCGAAACGGCGCAACCGCGCCCCGTTGTTCCTCACGATCGGGGACGGTCCGGACGTGCCCGCGGCGCTCGCGGAGCGCGACCCGTGGGGCCACTACCGGATCTCCGGGGTGGGGACGCCACCGTTCCCGCTGACGCCGGTCGAAGTCGAGGTTCCCGTCTCCCGGGCCAAACTCGCCTCGGCGGAATAGGCTTGTAGCTGAGCGTGTATCACACGTCGGACTCGAGCGGGAAGGGTGCTGATGCGCGACGTGCTGGCGGACCTGATGGCGGTGTGGACCGCGGGTGGGACGGCGGGTGTCGGAACGGTGGTCCGCACGTTCCGCTCCGCGCCGCGACCGCCGGGGGCGTCGATGGTCGTGGCGCCCGACGGCAGCGCGTCCGGTTCGGTGTCCGGCGGGTGCGTCGAGGGAGCGGTCTACGAACTCGCATCCGAGGTCACGACGTCCGGCACGCCGGTGCTGCAGCGGTACGGGATCAGCGACGAGAACGCGTTCGAGGTGGGTCTCACCTGCGGTGGAATCATCGACATCTTCGTCGAGCCCGTGTCGCGGGACAATTTTCCGGAGCTCGGTGAGATCGCCCGGGACATCGAGAACCACCTGCCGGTCGCGGTGGCCACCGTCGTGGCGCACCCCGATGCGGCTCGGGTGGGGCGCCGGCTGGTCGTCCGGCCCGAGCACGTGAGCGGTTCGCTCGGCTCGGACCGGGCCGATTCCGCGGTCACCGACGACGCCCGGGGCCTCTTGGCGGCGGGCGGTAGCACGGTCCTGACGTACGGAACCGACGGTCAGCGTCGCGGCGAGGGCATGGAGGTGTTCGTCGCCAGTTACGCGCCGAGGCCGCGCATGCTCGTGTTCGGGGCCATCGACTTCGCTGCCGCGGTGGCCCGGCAGGGCGCCTTCATGGGATACCGGGTGACGGTCTGCGACGCCCGTCCGGTGTTTGCGACGCACGCGCGGTTCCCGACGGCCGACGAGGTGGTGGTGGATTGGCCGCACCGGTATCTCGCTGCCCAGGCCGAGGCCCAGGCGATCGACGGCCGGACCGTGATCTGTGTGCTCACCCACGACCCCAAGTTCGACGTTCCTCTCCTCGAGACGGCGCTGCGCCTCCCGGACGTCGCCTACATCGGTGCCATGGGATCACGCAGAACGGACCTGGACCGGCGCGAACGCCTGCGCGAGGCCGGTCTGACCGACACCGAGCTCGACCGGCTGTCGAGCCCCATCGGCCTGGACATCGGCGCCCGGACACCCGAGGAGACGGCCGTGTCCATCGCCGCCGAGATCATCGCCCGCCGGTGGGGTGGCACGGGGCGCCCGCTGGCGGAGTCGAGCGGTCGGATCCACCACGAGGAACCCGTCGATTTCTGCGTCGACTAGGGCGGTTCACCCGGGGTTGACGGACCGTCGGTTCTTGCGGAGGCTGAGAGCATCCACGTTTGTGAGGTAGGTCATAATGCAAGTACCAGGATCCTTCGAATACGAGCGTGCCACGGGCGTCGAGGACGCCATCGCCCTGCTCGACCGGCTGGGCGACGAAGCCCGCCTCGTCGCAGGCGGCCACAGCCTGCTCCCCATGATGAAACTTCGCCTCGCCAATCCCGAGTACCTCATCGACATCAACGATCTCGAGGGCGAACTCGGCTACATCACGACCGAGCGGTCGAGGCTGCGGATCGGTGCGATGACGCGGCACCGCCGGCTGCTCGAATCGGACGAGCTCGCGGCGGCGTTCCCACTCTTCCGCGACGCGGAGAAGGTGATCGCCGACCCGGTGGTCCGCAACCGCGGGACCATCGGCGGATCTCTGTGCCAGGCCGATCCGGCCGAGGATCTCACCACTGTCTGCTCTGTTCTCGACGCCACCTGCGTGGTGCGCGGGCCCGGTGGGCGCCGCGAGATCCCCATGTCCGAGTTCCTCGTCGGACCGTACGAGACGGCGCTCGTACACAACGAGATGCTCATCGAGATCGTGATACCGGTCCACGGTCACAGCTCCAGTGCGTACGCCAAGGTCGAACGGCGGACCGGAGATTGGGCGGTCACCGCGGCCGGAGCGGCCGTCACGGTGGAGGGCGGCGAGATCGCCCGGGCCGCTGTCGGCCTGACCGCGGTCAACCCGGATCCGTCCGGACTCTCGGATGTCGCCGACTACCTGACCGGACGTCCCCCGTCCGAGGAGGCGTTCGCCCAGGCCGGGCGGATGGCCGCGCAGGCCTGCGAGCCCGTCGCGGACGCACGCGGCACCGTCGACTACAAACGCCATCTCGCATCCGAACTCACGATCCGCACACTCCGTACAGCGGTCGACCGGGTGCTCCGCAGCGACGTGGAGCACGAGCCGACCGGAGAAGAGGCATAGCCATGCAGGTGAACATGACCGTCAACGGCGAGGCAGTGAGCGCCGAGGTGGAACCGCGCATGCTGCTGGTCCATTTTCTCCGCGACCAGCTGGGCCTGACCGGGACCCATTGGGGCTGCGATACCAGCAACTGCGGCACGTGCGTCGTCACCGTGGACGGCGATCCGGTGAAGTCGTGCACGATGCTCGCCGCGATGGCGAGCGGGCACGACGTCCGCACGGTCGAGGGCCTCGAACACGACGGCGAACTCGATCCCGTCCAGCAGGGCTTCATGCAGTGCCACGGACTGCAGTGCGGGTTCTGCACCCCCGGCATGATGATGACGGCGCGGGCACTGCTCGACCGGGAGGAGAGCCCGGACGAGGCCACGATCCGGGAAGCGATCTCCGGGCAGATCTGTCGCTGCACCGGGTACACCACGATCGTGCGCTCGATCCAGTGGGCGGCGGACCATCGGGCGGGCGAGGCCGCCGAGCCGGAACCGGCCGGCGACTTCGACGCGGAGGTCCAGGAGGACAAGACACGGGGCGCCGAGGGCGCACCGATGACAGTCGAGGAACACGCACCCACCGGAAGTGCATCATGACCACCGTCGAATCCCGTCCGCCGTCGGGCGGCGCCGACATCGTCGACAACGACAAGAAGCCCTGCGGCCACGGTCGCATGTTGCGCAAGGAGGACCCCCGCTTCATCCGGGGGCTCGGAAATTACGTCGACGACATCACCCTCCCCGGCATGCTGCACCTGGCGATCCTGCGGTCGCCGGTCGCGCACGCGCGGATCGTGAGCATCGATACCACTGCGGCGCAGGAACACCCGAAGGTGACGGCAGTGGTGACGGGCGCCGACCTCGCCGCGAAGAACCTCGCCTGGATGCCGACGCTGTCCAACGACGTGCAGGCCGTGCTGGCCACCGACAAGGTGCGTTTCCAGGGCCAGGAGGTGGCGTTCGTCATCGCCGAGGACCGGTATTCGGCCCGGGACGCGCTGGAACTGATCGACGTCGAATACGACATGCTCGATCCCGTCGTCGACGCGCGCGCCGCGCTCTCGCCCGATGCGCCGGTGATCCGCGACGACCTCGAAGGCAAGACGGACAATCACTGCTTCGACTGGGAGACAGGCGATGCCGCCGCGACCGAGGCCGTGTTCGCGAAGGCGGACGTGGTGGTGAAGCAGGAGATCGTCTACCCCAGGGTGCATCCGGCGCCGATGGAGACGTGCGGTGCGATCGCCGACGTCGACCGGGTGTCCGGCAAGCTCACCCTGTACACCACGTCGCAGGCCCCGCACGCGCACCGGACGATCTACGCCTTGGTCTCCGGGATCCCGGAGCACAAGATCCGGGTGGTGTCTCCGGACATCGGCGGCGGATTCGGTAACAAGGTCCCGATCTACCCGGGATACGTGTGTGCGATCGTGGCGTCGCTCGTGACGGGCAAACCGGTGAAGTGGATGGAGGATCGCAGCGAGAACCTGATGAGCACGGGCTTCGCACGCGACTACATCATGGTCGGCGAGATCGCGGCGACCAGCGAGGGCAAGATCCTCGCGATCCGCACGAAGGTGTTGGCGGATCACGGTGCGTTCAACGGCACGGCGGCCCCGGTGAAATATCCGGCCGGTTTCTTCGGCGTCTTCACCGGTAGCTACGACATCGAGGCCGCGCACTGCGCGATGACGGCGGTGTACACGAACAAGGCGCCCGGCGGGGTGGCGTACGCCTGTTCGTTCCGCATCACGGAGGCCGTGTATCTGGTCGAGCGGCTCGTCGACTGCCTGGCGTTCGATCTGAAGATGGATCCGGCGGAACTGCGGCTGAAGAATCTGCTGAGGCCGGAACAGTTCCCGTACACCAGCAAGACCGGGTGGGTGTACGACTCTGGCGACTACGAGACCACCATGCGCAAGGCCATGGACATGATCGGCTACCAGCAGTTGCGCGAGGAGCAGAAGGAACGCCGCGAACGCGGCGAGCTGATGGGAATCGGCATGTCGTTCTTCACCGAAGCCGTCGGTGCCGGACCCCGGAAGGACATGGACATCCTGGGCCTGGGCATGGCCGACGGCTGCGAACTGCGCGTCCACCCGACGGGCAAGGCCGTCGTGCGGTTGTCGGTGCAGACCCAGGGGCAGGGTCACGAGACGACGTTCGCGCAGATCGTGGCGGAGGAACTGGGGATCCCACCGGACGACATCGACGTCGTGCACGGCGACACCGACAACACGCCGTTCGGGCTCGGCACGTACGGCAGCCGGTCGACACCGGTGTCGGGGGCGGCCGCGGCGCTGGTGGCCCGCAAGGTGCGGGACAAGGCGAAGATCATCGCCTCGGGCATGCTCGAGGCCTCGGTCGCGGATCTGGAATGGGAGAAGGGCGAATTCCATGTGAAGGGCGATCCCTCGGCCAAGGTGACCATCCAGGACATCGCGATGCGGGCACACGGCGCCGGCGACCTGCCGGAGGGCATCGAAGGCGGACTCGACGCGCAGATCTGTTACAACCCCGAGAATCTGACGTACCCCTACGGCGCGTACTTCTGCGTCGTCGACATCGATCCCGGCACCGCCGTGGTGAAGGTGCGGCGGTTCCTCGCCGTCGACGACTGCGGCACCCGCATCAACCCGATGATCATCGAGGGGCAGGTCCACGGCGGCATCGTCGACGGCATCGGTATGGCACTCATGGAGATCATCGAGTTCGACGAGGACGGCAACTGCCTCGGCGGATCACTGATGGATTACCTGATCCCCACCGCGCTCGAGGTTCCGAAGCTCGAGACCGGATTCACCGTGACCCCGTCGCCGCACCACCCGATCGGCGCGAAGGGCATCGGCGAGTCCGCGACGGTCGGATCGCCCCCGGCCGTGGTGAACGCTGTCGTGGATGCGCTCGCCCCGTTCGGTGTCCGGCACGCCGACATGCCGCTCACCCCGTCCCGGGTGTGGGAGGCCATGCAGGGCCGCGCGACACCCCCGATCTGAATGTCGCCCGTCGGCTGCGAGGAGGCCCGATGGATCTGAAAGAGCGTGCGGCGCAACTGGCGCGCGACCGCAGGCCGTTCGTCCATGCGACTGTGGTGCGGGTGCAGCCGCCCACGTCCAGTCATTCCGGCGATGAGGCGATCCTCCTGCAGGACGGCACGATCGAGGGTTTCGTCGGCGGTCAGTGCGCGCAGAATTCGGTGCGCACGGCCGCCCTGGGGGCGCTGGCGACCAACGAGAGCGTGTTGTTGCGGGTCCTTCCCGACGGGGCCGTGCAATTCCCGGAGACTCCGGGCGCGTCCGTCGTGGTGAATCCGTGCCTGTCCGGCGGCGCCATGGAGATCTTCCTGGAGCCGCAACTGCCACCCCCGTTGGTGCGGATCTTCGGCACCACGCCGATCGCGCAGGCGTTGGGGGGCATATCGGAACTGCTGGGATTCACCGTCGAGCACGACGACGCCGGTTTCGAGCAGTTCTCCGGCACCACGGCGGTGGTGCTCGCCGGCCACGGCGGACCCGAAGGGGAGGTCATCCGTGCGGCGCTCGACGCCGGGATCGGGTATGTCGGGCTCGTCGCCAGCCGAACACGCGGTGGGGCCATCCTCGACACCCTGGGTCTCACCGAGTCCGAACGGTCGCGGGTACACACCCCCGTCGGTCTCGACATCGGGGCGCGGACGTCGGCGGAGATCGCGGTGTCGATCGCGGCCGAGTTGGTGCAGGAACTGCGGACCGCGGGACTTCGCGCGCCCGAGGGCGATTCGCCTCCGCGGGCGGTGGTGACCGAGGCGGTCGATCCGGTGTGCGGGATGCGAGTCGTGGTGGGGCCGGATACCGCCCACCTGCGGCGGGACGGTGCCGACTTCTGGTTCTGCGGCCCGGGTTGCCGGACCTCGTTCGCGCGGGAGACGGGAGCGGTATGACGGAGGCGTTCGAGGACGTGGGGGACGTGGTCCGGCGCTTCGATGCCGAGGACTACCTTCTGGACTTCGGAACCGCGTCGGCCCTGTATCTCGCGGCAGCCCTGCGCCGCCCGCTCCTGCTCGAAGGCGAACCCGGAGTCGGCAAAACCACCGCGGCGAAGGCTCTCGCGACCGTCCTCGGCGCCCCGCTGATCCGGTTGCAGTGCTACGAGGGCCTCACGGCGAACGAGGCCCTCTACGACTGGAACTATCAGCGGCAGTTGCTCACCATCAGGCTGGCCGAATCGCGGGGCGACGGCCTGACCGAGGACGACCTGTTCACCGAGGAATTCCTGCTGGAACGTCCCATCCTCCACTGTGTGCGATATCGGGGACCGACCCCGCCCGTACTTCTGATCGACGAAATAGACCGAGCCGACGACGAGTTCGAGGCACTCCTCCTCGAATTCCTGGGGGAGGCATCGGTCACCGTTCCCGAACTGGGAACGTTCACGGCCGAACATCACCCCGTCGTCGTGCTGACGTCCAACCGGAGCCGCGACCTCCACGACGCGCTGCGCCGACGATGCCTCTACCACTGGATCGACTATCCGGAGCCGGTGCGGGCCGCCGCCATCGTGCGCCGCACGGTGCCCGCGGCGGCGGCGCCCCTCATCGAGCACGCCACCCGCTTCGTCGGCCGGGCCCGCGAACTCGATCTCGACAAGCCGCCCGGAATTGCCGAGACGATCGACTGGGTGTCCGCCCTCGCGGCGCTGGGGGTGGCCGATCTGGTTCGCGACGACGCGATCCAGAGCCTGAGTGCCCTCGCGAAGACCCCGGACGACCGCACAATAGTTCAGGACGCATTCGCGGACTACGCGCACGGCCTGGCCACCGGATGAGAGGCAACTGCCATGAAGATCGCCAACGAGTTCACCGTCAGCGCTCCGATCGAGCAGGCGTGGGAGGTGCTCAGCGACCTCGAGGAGGTTGCCCCCCTGCTACCCGGAGCTCAGATGACCGGGCGGGAGGGTGACGATTACCTGGGGAAAGTGAAGGTCAAGGTCGGCCCGGTGACCAGTGAGTTCAAAGGCAAGGCCGCGTTCGTCGTGCGCGATCCGAAGGAGCACCGCGCCGTGATCGACGCCCGCGGGAGGGACTCGCGCGGTTCCGGCAACGCGTCCGCGACGATCACCGCCCAGTTGCACGAGGTGGGCGACCGCACCCGCGTCACCGTGGACACCGACATGAAGATCGTCGGCAAACTCGCGCAGTTCGGCAGCGGAATGATCCAGCAGGTGTCGGAGAAACTCATGGGGCAGTTCGCGGAGTCGCTGGAAGCGAAGCTCGCCGGGGGACCCGCCGAGCAGGCCACGGCCGAGCCCGAGGCGGCCGGCACCACGAACCTCTCCGTGGCCCCGCCTGCCGCCGAACCGGCGCCGCTGGATCTTCTGGCGCTGTCCGGCGCGGGTGCGTGGAAACGGTACGCCCCCATTCTCGCTGCCATCCTCGCGGGAATCGTGGTCGTCCTCGTGGTGGGCCGCCGCAGGCGATGAGCGCGTCGGGCGTCCTGCGGGGCGTCGATCTCGCGGCGTTCGCGGTGGCACTCGTCGCCCGGTTGCGCTCCCGTGGTGTCGTCGTCTCGGCAAGTGGCCCCGCGGTGTTCGTGCAGGCGCTTCATCTGTCACCGCCGGGTTCGCGGTCGCGGCTGTACTGGTCGGCGCGTCTGACCCTGGTCAACCGCGTCGACGACCTCGCGTCGTTCGACGCGGTGTTCTCCGCGGTCTTCGATGACGCCGTGCTGTCCGTGGATCCGCACGCGCGACGCGCCGCGGCGGGACGAGAGAAGGCCCTCGCAGGTGTCAGCGACGGTCGCGACCGGCCCGGTGAGGCGCAGGACGTCGAGGGCGTGCCGTGGATGACACGACCGATGATGACCGGTGGCGACGACAGCGGCGAGGACGACCTTCACGACGCGCTCACCGCCGTGCCGGACACCCTGCCCAGCAGGCTCGTGGCCCGCGCCGACGAACCCTTCGCCCGATTCGACGCCGGCGACCTCCGGCTCCTCGGATCCTGGCTGGAACAGGCCACCGCCGCGTGGCCGTCCCGCCGCACCCGGCGTCGCGAAGTGCATCGCCGCGGCCGGCGTATCGATCTGCGCGCCACCATGAACCGGTCGAGGGCCACGGGCTGGGAACCGGTGGTTCTCGCGCGGAGCCGTCCCCGGAACCGCCCGCGGCGCATCGTGATGCTGTGCGACGTGAGCCGGTCGATGCAGCCGTACGCCGCGATCTATCTCCATCTGATGCGGGCGGCGGTGCAACGCCAGACCGCGGGCAGGCCGGAGGTGTTCGCGTTCTCCACGTCGCTGACGAGGCTCACGCCCGTGCTCGCCCACCGCAGCGCCGAGACCGCGGTCCGTAAGGCGAACGACAAGGTGGTCGACAGATTCGGTGGCACCCACATCGCGGGCAGCGTGAGCGAACTACTGGCGTCCCCGCACGGCAACGCGCTGCGCGGGGCAGTCGTGGTCATCGCGTCCGACGGCTGGGACAGCGACGACCCGAAGCGCCTGGCGCATGCCCTCACCAGGGTCCGTCGCCGCGCCCACCGACTGGTGTGGCTCAACCCCCGCGCCGGTGACCCCGACTTCCGGCCGCTCGCCGGATCGATGGCGGCTGCGCTGCCGTTCTGCGATGCCTTCCTCCCCGCGCACTCCGTGTCCGCGCTCCGCGACGTGCTCGACGTGATCGGCGGGATGGCATAGCGGGTGGCGCGATACCACCCCGAGGGTGCCTGGTCGCCGGCCCGTCCTTCGCCGAAGCTCTATGGACGGTGCACACCGCCCTTCAGCTCACAGGAGGAACCCACAATGTCGACTATCAGAACTTCCGCCAGAATCGTGGTCGCCATCGGGGCGATCCTCGCGGCTCTCTCGATTTCACTGGTGGGAACGGCCGAATTCGCCGGCGCCAGACCATGTCAGAACGATTGTCACGCGCCGGTTCCCAAACCGCCGGTCGACGGCTGCCAACTCTGCAATCCCAACCCACCGCCTCCGCCGCCCCCGCCGCCACGGTAGGGAAGAGTTCGGCATGCCAGACACGCGCCTCGGCCGCACGGTCGGGGCGCGTGTCGCGTTGTGGGCAAACCGCTCCGGCAGCGCTGGCCGAGTGCCCCGACTAATCCTCCGCGCCACCGGGATCCGGCTCGCCTTCGGCCTCGTCCCGGTCGGCCCACTCCAGCAGCGGTTCGAGCGAGAACACGGCGTCGTCGATTCCGGCATGCAGGTCACCGAGTTTCGCGAAGCGGTCGGGGACGGTGGCGATGGTGAACTCGTGCGGGTCCACGTCGTCGATCTCGTCCCACGTCACCGGTGTGGACACGGTCGCGTCGGGCACACCCCGCACCGAGTACGCGCTGGCGATGGTGTGATCGCGGGCGTTCTGGTTGTAGTCGACGAACAGTTTGCGCGGATCCCGGTCCTTCCGCCACCAGGTGGTGGTGACGTCCTGCGGGGCCCGGCGCTCCACTTCGCGGGCGAAGGCCAGCGCGGCCCGCCGGACGTCGCCGAAACCCCAGTCGGGCCGGATCCGGACGTAAACGTGCATGCCGCTTCCGCCCGACGTCTTCGGCCAGCCCGTCGCGCCCACTTCGTCGAGCACCTCGTGCACCACCCCGGCCACGCGCTGCACTGTGTCGAACCCGCACTCGGGCATCGGATCGAGATCGATCCGCCACTCGTCGGGACGTTCGACGTCAGCGCGGCGCGAGTTCCACGGATGGAACTCGACCGTGGACATCTGCACCGCCCAGATCACATCCGCCAGGTGCGTCACGCACAGTTCGTCGGCGTGACGGTTGTACCGCGGAAACGTCACCCGCACCGTCTGGACCCAGTCGGGCGCACCGTGCGGCAACCGCTTCTGGTGGACCTTCTCGCCGCTCAGGCCGTCCGGAAAGCGGTGCATCATGCAGGGGCGTTCGCGCAGGGCGCACACGATCCCGTCGCCGACGCTCAGGTAGTAGTTCGCGAGGTCGAGCTTCGTGGCACCGGTCGCGGGGAAGTAGACGCGCTCCGGGTGCGAGATCCGCACGGTCCGGTCGCCGACCTCCAGTTCGACAGCGGGAGCCTTGCTCTTGCCGGTCGCCATTCAGTCAACTTAACCCGCGTTCGATCCCTTCCGCGCTGTTTGCAGACGGTTTCGCCTGATTCACAGGCAATAGCGCGTGAATCCGGCCAATGTCCGTGCGTCTGTGGGGCGGGGGTCAGAAGCCGGGCGCCCGGCCGCCGTTCCACAGTTGTTCGGTGACGTCGTGGAAGCAGACGAGGGTCACCGGATCGTCCTCCCGACGGAGAATGGGCCGGCTGACGAGTGCACGCACTCGGGACCCGTCCTGATGTGTGAGGTCGACGGGTGAGGTGGCGGACTCGCGGAGGTGCTCGACCGCGTCGGCACCTGTCGGTGCGTCGTCCAGGGCGAGGAGTTCGGACACCGGGTGTCCGCGCAGTGAAGCGACGGGATAACCCAGCATCTCCTCGAAAGCACTGTTCGCGTGGACGACGGTGCCGTCGCTCTCGACCGCCAGGACGGGAACCGGAAGGCGTTCGAGCAGGACGAGGGCGGGTAGCTGCTCGAGGTAGCCCAAGGGAGTTTCCGGGGTCGGGCGACGTCTCTCCTCATGCTCTGCCTGTGCGCTCACAGACCTATACTCTCACCGATTCCGACCGCTCGTCCCGTTGTCGCCGCAGACGGCGATTCAGCGGTGCGCGGACTCGACCATCGGTTCGGTCGCGAGGATCCGTCCGTCGCCGCTGACGATGGTCAGGGCGGACGGGGTCAGCCGGTACTGGGTGCCGCCGTCGCCGGTGGCCACGAAGCCGGTACCGCTCGAGATCGGATCGTCGACGGAGATGGCGGCGCCGTCGCTGATGCGCACGCCCTGGTAGTAGTAGCGGCCCACTCCCGTCTCGCAGACCACGACGAGAGACTTCGTGGTGCGACCGATGAACACCGCCGGGTTGGTGTAGTTGCAGCGTGCGTCGGACGGGGCCAGGAAACCTTGCCGATCGGCGCCCGACACCTCGCCGACGATCGTCGGCGGGGGAGCCGTCGTCGTACGCGGCGTCGTCACGGCAGGCGGGACCGTCGCCGGCGCCGCGGACGCGGCGGGTACGTCCTCTGTGGCCGAGGCGCGCACCTGACTGCTGGTGGCCGCGGCGACGGTGGATGCGTCCGGTGTGTTCCGATCCAGCACGAGCCATCCGACCACCCCGCCGAGGACCAGCAGCGCAATCACCAGCACGGTCACCGTCACCGGCAGGGCCACCGACCGTCGTGCCGGCGGGGCGTAGGGAGTCGACGGGTAATACGGCGCCGCCGGGGGCTGCGCAGGTGGCTCGCCGTGGAATGCGGTCGGCGGGTAGACCGGTGGACGGCCGCGGTCGTCGACGCGCGTCGGTTCGGACCGCATCCCCGACGAGGGTTCCGGGCGGGTCGCGATGTCGGGTTCGGTCCTCCGCTCGCGAGCGGTCAACGCGGACCGGGCGGCGGCCGCGAAGTCGCCGGCCGTCGGGTACCGATCGCGGGGGTCCTTCGCCAGGCCTCGGGCGATCACCTCGTCGAACGCGGCGGGCACGTCGGGTCGAATCGAGCTGGGGCTGGGCACCGGCGTCGTGAGGTGGGCGCGGATCGCGCTGCTGATGCTGTTGGACGGGAACGGGATGGACCCCGTGAGGCATTCGTAGAGGACACACGCCAGCGAGTAGACGTCCGCGCGGGCATCGACCGGCGCATTGTCGAACCGCTCGGGCGCCATGTACGCGTAGGAGCCGACGGCACTGCCGAGCGTGGTCAGGCGGAGGTCGGAACTCGAGTGCGCGATACCGAAGTCGACGAGGTACGCGAACTCCCCGGCGGTGACGAGGATGTTCTCCGGCTTGACGTCGCGGTGGATGAGACCGTCGGTGTGCGCGGCGTCGAGCGCCGCCGCGATCTGGTCGACGATCGCGACCGCGTGTGCGGGACCCATCGGGCCCCGTGTGCGGAGCAGTGAACGCAGATCCTGTCCCACGACCAGGCGCATGTCGATGTACAGCACACCGTCGATTTCGCCCCAGTCGTGAATCGGAATGACGTGCGGCTCCTGCAACCGCGCCGCGGCATGCGATTCGCGTCGGAACCGCTGCTGGTAGGTGGGGTCCTTCGCGAGGTCGACGTCGAGGATCTTGAGGGCGACGGTGCGATCCTTGGTGGTGTCGTACGCCTCGTACACCTCACCCATTCCGCCTCGTCCGAGCAGAGCCCTGAGATGGTATTGCCCGAACTGCGAGCCGACCCGTGTACCTGCCGCCATTGCCGTTCCCCTCGAAGCCGGAAACAGCACGATACACGCAGATGTCGCGCTGTCCTGGGACGCTCGCGACACCCGCCGCACCCGCGACGCGGCCAGAGATCGTTCGGAAAATCCGTTGCTCGACCTCACCGCTGTCCGTAGTGTCACGTGGCTTTGTCAACCCGTTCACAGAAGGAGTTCACCTCGACATGGAACCCGTCACCGAACGCGACATCAGGTCGTCGTTCATCAACTGCTCCAAAGGCGACGCCAAGCGTCTGCCCGTCCCTCGGGATCTGGACGATCGGCCCTGGGACGACCTCGACTTCCTCGGCTGGAGTGACCCGTCGTTTCCCGGCCGCTGCTATGTCGTCGTGCCGCGAGACGGTGGTCTGGTCGGCGTCGCGCTGCGCTACGAAACGGGCGGTTATCGCCGCGCGCAGATGTGCACCGTCTGCATGACCACGCACGCCAACGGCGGCGTCTCGCTGATGACCGCGCGCAAGTCGGGTGAATCCGGACGCCGCGGCAACTCGATCGGCACCTACATGTGCGCCGATCTCGCCTGCTCGCTCTACGCGCGCCGGAAGAAGTCTCCTGCGCTGGGCAGGCAGTACCGCGAGGATCTCGAGCCCGAGGAGCGGATCGCGCGGGTCCGCGACAACCTCGATGCCTTCATCGCGAGGGTCTACGGCTGACCGACCCGACACCCACCCACCGTGCAGCTCGGTAGCTGCTGACAAGAATCGGAGGTAGATGCCATGCGCCGACATTCGAGGAACCCACTTCCCGGTGGACCCCGAGTTCGGAGACACTGCAACGAGACTCGGGGTGTTCGGGACTCCTCTCCGGTCGAGACGGCCCGGACGCTAGCGGGACCGTCCTGTCCGGAGAGGATTCCCGAACTACGCTCGTCGACGCCGAGAACTGAAGTGGGCAAACACCTTCGCCATGATCGGGGTGGTGACGAGCATGATGACCAGGCGCAACACCTGAGCGGCCGCGACGAACGTGACATTGGAGGCGGTGGATGCCGAGACGGCCAGCACCGCCGCCAGGCCACCGGGCGTGGTGGCGAGATAGGCCTCGAGCAGGCTCGCGCCGGTGAGGTGGGAGAGTAGGACGCCCAGCCCGGCGCAGGCCGCCCCGACCAGCAAGGTGAGCAGCGCCGCGTACGGCAGGATTCGTCCGATCGCCCGCAGGCTCGCCCGGTCGAACGCGAGCCCGGCCTGCCAGCCGATGAGGATCAGCGCGGCGGTCATCAGCATCGGCGGGACCGCGACCGCGTCGCTCCAGCCGCCGAGTTCGAACCCGGCACTCACGGCCAGCGGACCCAATGTCGCGGGCGCGGGTAGTCGCACGAGTGACGCCACAGCGGTGCCGCCCACGATGAACAGTGCCAGGAATGGCAGGGTCACATACCATTCGGACCCGCCGCCCTCGGTGCCTGTCACGGTGTCTGCACCGGTATCCGCGCGGAAGCCGAACGTGACGATCATCGGCATCGACACGACGACGAGCGCCACCCTCAGATACTGCACCACTGCGACGACCCGGTCGTCGCCGCCGAGTTCGCGGGCCATCGCGACGAGTCCGGTGGCGCCGCCCGCAGTCATGGAGAGGGATCCGGTCACCGCGTCCACGTCACGGTGCAGCGCGAGGAGGGCGCCGGCCGCCACGCTGAGCGCGAGAGTCGCGGCCGCGATCGAGACCACCGGCACCCACATCGAGCCTAGGGCGGCGATCGTGTCCCGGTGCACCATCAGTCCGACGGCGCTCGCCAGCACTCCCTGGGCAAGCTTCCCCAGCGGGCGGGGCACGCGGGACGGGCCCCAGCCGGTGACGGCCAGGGTCGCCGCGACGATCAGAGCCGAGAAGAGACCGGCCGCTGTCAGTCCGACGCTCTCGCCGAGCGCCCAGCCGCCGATCGAGAGTGCGATCAGTGCGGCCCACCGAAGTCCGTGACGGCGCAGTTCGGACGCGCGCGTCGGCACGGATCGTTCGGTGGATTGCACGTCGTTCACGTGTGGACGCCTACTTCGGGATGCTGTTCCTGTTCTATGGTGCGCATTAGCGTATACCTTAGCTCATACGGTGGTGAACGTTAGGATGTATGCATGGCGCGCGAAAGCAAGAGCGAACAGGTATACGTGCAGCTCAAACAGGACATTCTGAACGGGACCCTGTCTCCGGGGCAGTCGCTGAGTGCTATCGACGTGGGCACGCGGTTCTCGGCGTCTCGCACCCCGGTGCGTCAGGCCTTCCTTCGGCTCGAAGCAGACGGGCTGGTCTCGCTCACCGACCGGCAGGGGGCACGGGTCGCTCCCATCTCCATCAAGAGTGTTCGGGACCTGTTCGAGCTACGCATCCTGCTCGAGGCGGCCGCGGCGCGCATGGTCGCCGAGGCCGTCGGCCGGGACACCGCGGCCCGGCAGCAATTCGACGAGGTAGCGGACGCACTCGGGGCGATCTCGGAGGAGGACCCGTCCGAGTCCCGGCGGGATCGTTTCTACGAACTCACCGAAACGTACGACCAGGCGGTGATCGCGCACACCCGGAACTCGCAACTGGCCCGATCGATTGCCGAACTCCGGCCGCACACGGAGAGACTGCGCAACATCGCCCACTCCCACCCGGACCGTCTGGATGTCTCGCTGGCGGAGCACCGGGCGATGTGCCGTGCGATCCTCGCCGGCGACGGACCGGCGGCTGCCGCGGCCTGCACCGAGCACCTGACCCAGACGCAGAAGACCATCCTCGACGCGGTCGTCGATCCGCAGGGATCGGCCGTCGCCATCGACCTGGTCACCGCGTAGTCGGCACGGTCAGAGCGCGAGGATGGCGGGGACGCTGAGGACTGCCACGTAGTACCCCATGAACAGGACGCCTGCGTGGATCGTGAACGCCCGCGACAGCAGGCCTCCGAGGAGTCCGACTGTGAGGGTGACGGCGAGTCCGACGACGCCGCCCTCCCAGACGCTGATGACGACGACCGCCGCTTCGTGCAGGGAGCGCTCGTGCTCGCCAGCGCCCAGAACATCGAACGTCGCGCGTTCTCCTGCCGGATAGCTGCGTTCGGGTAGGTAGCCCGGTCTAGTACTTCGGTCTATGTCGGATACTCTGGGTGTGCCTCGTGCTCGGCGAGCGAAAGGGTCTGCACATGCGAAGCGACGACGACGCCCGGAGCGGTGGTCCTGCTCCGATGCCCCGGCAGGCCGTGACCATGCAGGACATCGCCGACCGTGTCGGGGTGTCGAAGGCGTTGGTCTCCATGGTGTTTCGGCGGGTTCCCGGACCGAGTGCCGAGACGCGGAAACGGGTCCTCGACGTCGCGGACGAGCTCGGGTACCGACCGAACCGTACCGCTGCACTGATGTCGCTCCGGCGGACCCACCTCGTGGGTGTGACGGCGGATATTCGCAACAGCTTCCACGCCGAGATGGTCGAGTACATCGTCGCCGCCGCCGACGACCACGGGTACGAGGTGGTGCTCGGTGCGCTGACTCCCACGCACGCCGAACCGAAAGTCGTCGAAACGCTGCTCGATTTCCGCTGCGAAGCCCTGATCCTGCTCGGCACCGAACTCGACGCCGACGTGCTCGACACGCTCGGGGAACGGGTACCGGTGGTCGTGGTCGGTCGCCGCGTCGGAGACGGCGCCGTCGACGTCGTGCGCACAGCGGACGGCAAGGGGATCGGCACCGTCGTCGACCATCTCGTCGAGCTGGGGCATAGCCGGATCACGCACCTCAGCGGTGGTACGGGCACGATTGCGGCCGACCGGAGGTCGGGGTACACCCGTGCCATGCGTCGTCACGGTCTCGACATCGACGTCGTCGAGGGTGATTTCACCGACAGCGCCGGAACGGTCGCCGCGGAGACACTGCTCGGGCGGTCGCAGCTTCCCACCGCGGTGATCGCGGCCAACGACCGCAGTGCCATCGGGCTGATCGGCGAACTGCGCAGCCGGGGCGTGCGGATCCCCGAAGACGTCTCGGTCTCCGGATACGACGACAGCGTGCTCGCCCACCTCGCGCACATCGATCTGACGTCGGTCAATCAGCAACCGCGGGAGCAAGCCGCCACCGCGGTCGAGGCGGTCATCCAACGGCTGGACCGGGGGAGGACCGAATCGGTCGCGACCGTCCTCCGGCCGCGGCTCGTCGCGCGCCGTACCACCGGGCCCGCGCCGGAGCCGATGGAAGGATCCCGGTCGGGCGTGTCCTGACCCGCGGCGGCCGTCAGGGCCCGGCGGAGCCGGTCGTATTCGGCGAGACCTTCTCCGGTCGAGTCGGTCTCGGCGAGTGCCCGGGCCAGGACGACGGCGTCTTCGATGGCCATGGAGGCGCCTGCCCCGCCCCGACCGGGTGGGCGGCGTCGCCGACGAGGACTACGTGCTCGTCGTGCCAGACGGGGACTTCGGCCAGCGTGTGCATGAGCGTCGGACGGTGCAATTGCGTGGTCGCCCTGATGATCTCGAGCGGCTGCGGCTCGAACCGGTACAGCTCGGCGAGTCGCCCGAGCAATCAGTCGTCGCCGACACCGGCCAGGTCCGGTGGCCTGGGATCGGCAACCTGCGCGGACCACCACACGGTTTCGTCCGGCGCCGGGATGTGGAGAAAGGCGCCGCTGCGCGCGAAAACCATGTTGAACGTGCCGGTCTCGGCCGGGATGCCGTCGGCGTTGCCCGAGACGCTGGAGAGCCTCCGTAGGTGGGTCGGGGCGCGCCGGGATCAAGGACCGACCGGGTAGCCGACCAGAGACCATCCGCGCCGACCAGCAGGTCGGCGCGTGGCACTGGAACCGTCGGCGAACTGCGCGCGGACACCGTGTCCCGTGGGCTCGGCCCCTACCAGTCGGCGGCCGGTGACGATCCGCACCCCGGCCTGCTCGGCGCACTCACGCAGCACCTCGACCAGGGAACCCCGCTTCAGCGTCGTACTGTGCAGCGGATCCCCCGACAGCCGTCCGTGCGGAACTTCCGCCAGCAGCCTCCCAGTGCCGGACCGCCTGCGACGCTGACCGTCGTCCGTTCCTCCCGACTTCGCATTCACTGAAGAGGTATTCAGTGAAATTGCATTCGATATCTGCACGCCAAGGGTGCTCGTCAAGGGGTGCGGCCCGCTGGCCGGCTCGCCGAGCCGGGGCTTGACAGGGTGGCGTGACTCAGCTCATAGTAGTCGTATTAGACCGGTTAAATAGACCGAACTAGCCGGGGGACGTCTTCACTCATCCGTGCGGGTCTGCGGGTAGCCGACTTGCGCTCCCGCCGGGTCAACATCACACCGAAAGGCTTCCACTCATGACTTCCAACTCGATCGGTGTCGCCGTCATCGGCGGCGGCATGGCCGGACGAGCACACGCCGCCGGATATCGCATGGCGTCGACGCTGTTCGGAACCGACCGCCCCGACGTGCGTCTGGTTGCGATCGCCGACACCAATCAGGCCGTCGCCGACGACACCGCGAAGCGGTACGGGTACGAGCGGGCCGAGTACAGCTGGCAGGCCATCGCCGAATCGCCGGACATCGACGCCGTGAGCGTCGTCATCGCCAACCAGTTGCACCGGGAGATCGTCGAAGGGCTCCTCGCCGCGGGGAAGCACGTGCTGTGCGAGAAGCCCCTGGCGGGGTCCATCGCGGACGCCGAGGCCATGGTCGCGGCCGCTGCGGATGCCGACACGATCGCGACGGTCGGGTACACCTACCGCCGGTCGCCGGCCATCCAGGCGATCCGCGACGAACTCGCGACGGGCCGCCTCGGCGACATCATCCACTTCAACGGGCATTACTGGTGCGACTACGGCCTCGACCCCGCCTCGCCGATCACCTGGCGGTACCGCGGCGGTCCCGGAACGGGCGCGCTCGCGGACGTCGGCAGCCACCTGCTCGACATGGCCGAATTCGTGTGCGGTCCGATCGTCGAGATCAGCGGCGCGACCTTCGCCACGGTGATCACGGAGCGTCCCGTGCCTGCCGGAGTCACCTACGGCCACACCAAGGCCGAGACCACCGGTGAGATGGCACCCGTCGAGAACGAGGACCTCGCGACGTTCACGGCGCGCTTCCAGAACGGCGCGGTCGGCACGTTCTCCGCTTCCCGCGTCGCGCATCAGCTTCCGGACGGACTCGGTTTCGAGTTGTTCGGGACGTCCGGCTCCGCGGCGTTCGACCTGGCTCGCGCCGCGGAATTCTCGGTGTCCAGCGAGGGCCTCGACCGCACCGTGAACGGTCAGCGGCGGGTGATCATCGGTCCGCAGCACCCGTACATCCAGGGTGGCCTGCCGATGGATGCCGGCGGCGTCGGCCACGGCAAGGCGGAGTTCTTCGCCTACCAGGCCCGGGCGTTCCTCGACCAGATCGCCGGCATCGACATCCTCGGCCCGCTGCCGTCCTTCGCCCACGCGCTGCGCGGCATGCAGATCGTCACCGCCGTCGCGGAGTCCGCCCGCGCCGACGGAGCAGCCGTCAAGATCGGCTGAACCCAAACCCCGTAACCGCAAACCCCCTGAACCGCAACTTCTTCCCACCACGCAAGGAACCCTCATGAAACTCGGTGTGTACACCGCCGTCCTGCACGACCGCAGCCTGCGCGAGGCGCTGGAGACCATCGCGTCCCTCGGGCTCGAGGGCGCGGAGATCAACGCGGGCGGCTTCCTGCCCACCCCGCACCTGCCTGTCAAGGAACTCCTCTCCGGTGAGGTGTCACCGCAGGAGTACCTGAAGGTCTTCGACGAGACCGGCGTCTCCATCGCCGGCCTGAACTGCAACGGCAACCCGTTGCACGCGGATCCCGAGGTGGGCCCCGAGGACGCCGAGGACCTGCGCAACGCCATCAGGGTCGCCGGCCTGCTCGGTGTGGACCGGGTGGTCACGATGTCCGGGCTGCCGGCCGCGCACGCCGGCGGCCAGTGGCCGGCCTGGCACGTGAACACGTGGGACAGTGGCTATCTCGACTCCCTCGACTACCAGTGGGATCAGGTGGCGGTGCCGTTCTGGAAGGAGATCGACGCGCTCGCCCGTGAGAACAGCGTCAAGGTCGCGATCGAGATGCACCCGCAGAACCTGGTGTTCAACCCGCCGACCCTGAAGCGTCTGGTCGAGAAGACCGGTGCCACGAACGTCGGTGCGGAGATGGACCCGTCGCACCTGTTCTGGCAGGGCATCGATCCGGTCGCCGCGGTCGACTGGCTCGGCGACCTCGTGTTCCACGCCGCGGCGAAGGACACCCGGATCAACGAGAACTGCAAGATCTACGGTGTTCTCGACGACCGGTTCACCCGGATCCCGGCCGACCAGAACCCCACCGGACTCGGCGGCAAGCACGTGGTCAACAAGTGGCCCGAGGACTCGGCGTGGGACTTCGTCGCCGTCGGTCGCGGACACGACGTCGATTTCTGGTCCCGTTTCCTCGCCGCCCTGCAGCGGGTCGACCCGGACATGGCGGTCAACATCGAACACGAGGACGTCGAACTGGGACAGCTCGAAGGACTGCAGGTCGCCGCCCGCACCCTGAAGGACGCGGCTTCCGCGGTGGCCTCCCGCTAGAACCCGCCCTGCGCGCTCCCGTTCGAAACCGCCCCGCCTGCGCTCCCGCAGGCGGGGCGTCGTGTATCACGCGGGTCATGTCGCGTCGGCCGATCGCCGTTCCCGGGTGACGGCGGCCAGGCGGTCGAGGACCAGGCGCAGCGGCGGCCAGGTCGACCTCCCGCGGCGGGTCACGGCGTAGGCCGTCAGCACGACCTTCGGGTTGGTGAGCGGGCGGACCGTGACTTCCTTGCGCGTGGGACGGTCGGCGGGCAGCAGGCCCACCCCGTAGCCGGCGGCGATGAGGTCCTCGACGAGGTCGAGGCTGTCGATCTGATGGGCGATGTGCGGTGTGAAACCCGCGAGCGAGGCCAGGGTGCGGACGGCGTCCTCGTCGGCGGTGTTGCGGGAGTTCACGATCCAGGGCGAACCGGCATAGGCGGCGACGTCTGCGGGTCCGTTCTCGGCGGGCGTGGGGGTGCCGAGTCCCCAGGGAGTCGACCACAACGGGACGGCCTCGAGCGCGGTGCCCGGGGATGCCGGTGCCAGGTTGTAGTCGTAGGTCAGGGCGAGATCGAGTTCGTCGTCGGCGAGCAATGCGAACGCCTCGACCGGCTCGTATTCGCTGATCACCACGTCCACCTGCGAGTGGGTGCGTGCCAGTTCGGCGACGACCGGGAGCAGCGACACCCGGATGCCCGTCGCGAAGCCCCCGACGCGCAGGGTGCCGACCGGCTCGGCGTGGGGGTCGAGGTCGAGCCGGGCGGCGTCGACGGCCGCCAGGATGGTGACGGCGTGGTCGGCCAGCCGGCGACCGGCCGGAGTGAGCCGCACCCGGCGGCCGGTCGGTTCGACGAGCTGCGCACCCGTCTCCTTCGCGAGTGCGGCGATCTGCTGGGAGACGGTCGAGGTGGTCAGCCGGTGTGTCTCGGCGACCTCACGCATGGAGCCGAGGCGGGAGAGCTCGAGCAGGAGATGCAGGCGTCGGGTATCCACCCACGCATTGTTCGCGATATCCGAACGGTTTGTCCATGAAAGTCACGTGGACGTGAACGGTCGAGGTGTCCTTCAATGCAGACATGACCAGGAACTCGACCCACGTCGGCGCGACGATGGCGCTGACCTCGATGCTGTGCGTACAGAGCGGACTCGCGATCTCCGTCGGCGTGTCCGAACGCGTCGGCGCCGAGGGCGCCGCCTGGTTGCGCCTGGCATGGGCGGGGGTGTTGCTGGCCGTGATCGTGCGGCCTCGTCCGAAGGCGTTCACGCGATCGTCGCTCGGCGCGTGTGTCCTGCTCGGGGTGGTCACGGCGGCGGTCACCCTGCTGTTCATGGCCGCGGTGGACCGGATCCCGCTGGGAACCGCCAGCGCGCTGGAGTTCCTCGGTCCCCTCGGCGTCGCTGTTCTGCACGGACGCGGTCGCCTGAAGTGGCCGGCGCTGGCGGCCGTCGGGGTGCTGCTGCTGACGCAACCCTGGGCCGGCGGTGTCGATCCGGTCGGAATCCTGTTCGCACTGGGCGCGGCCGCATGCTGGGCCCTCTACATCGTGCTCACCCAGCGCGTGGGCGACGAGGTGGCCGGTCTCAACGGGCTCGCGGTGTCCATGCCGGTCGCCGGATTGGTCGCGACTGCCGTGGGTGGACCGTCGATGCTCGGAAAGATGACGCCGGACCTGTTGATCATCGGGCTGGGTTTGGCGATACTGCTGCCGGTCGTGCCGTTCACGCTGGAGATGCTCGCCCTGCGCCGGCTGAACACGGCGGCATTCGGGACCCTGATGAGCCTCGAACCGGCGTTCGCGTTGATCATCGGGCTCGTCGTGTTGCATCAGGTTCCCGACCACGCGGCCGTGGCCGGGATCTGTTTCGTCGTCGCGGCGGGGATCGGAGCAGCGCGGGCCGGGGCGCGCACGACGCCCGACGAGGGCGACGTCGCGGAGTCTGCCGCACCGTTGTCCGCGCCGACCTGATACCTTGAACGTCGTTCAAGTTTGAAGCAAGAGGAGTCGTCATGGCAGGTGTCGAGAGTGCTCGGGTGTCGAGGCTCGGTATTTCAGCGCGGGACATGGCGCAGATCGCGGTGTTCGCCGCGCTGATCGCGGCGCTGGGTCTGCCCGGCGCCATCACGGTCGGCTTCAGCGGAGTGCCGATCACACTGCAGACGCTCGGCGTCATCCTCGCCGGCGCGGTGCTCGGCGCTCGCAAGGGCACAGCCGCCGTCGCGGTCTTCATCGCACTGACCCTGATCGGCCTGCCCCTGCTGTCCGGTGGCCGCACCGGACTGACCGCGCTCGCAGGCCCCAGCGCCGGGTACCTCATCGGCTGGATGCCCGCGACGCTGATCATCGGTCTCCTCACCGCTCGGATCCTGCCGAAGTACCCGATCGCGCTCGGTCTGCTGATCAACGCCCTCGGCGGGATCGTCGTCATCTACGTCTTCGGCACCGTCGGACTCCTGCTCCGCACCGATCTGGGTGTCGGCGCCGCCATCACCACCAACTTCGCCTTCATCCCCGGCGACCTGCTCAAGGTCGTCGTCGCGACCGTGGTCGCCAAGAGCGTGCATCGCGCGTACCCCGGCCTGATCCGTACGTGAGTTCCGAACTCGGCGGCTCCGGCGATCAGCCTGCTCTCGACTTCGAAGCCCGCACCTACACGTACGCCGAACTCGACCGTGCCATCGACCGATGGATCCTCGAGCACGGCCCGGGTGCGCCTGCCTACGACGCGTCGACGCTGCCGGTCCCGGACGCCCTGATCTGCGTGTGCGCGGCGGCGCGGCAGGGGACGACGGTGATCGTCGAGAACCCCGACGCGCGCCCGGACCGCGCGGTGATTCCGCCGTCCGCGTTTCTGCTGGTCGCGACGTCCGGCTCCACCGGCAGGCCGCGTCCGCTCGCGCGCACCGCGGCCTCCTGGTTCGACAGCTTCCCCGCCTTCACCGCGATCACGGGCATCGAGGCGACCGACCATGTGCTGATCACCGGCCCGTTGCACGCCACGATGCACCTGTTCGGCGCAGTGCACGCACTCTGGCGAGGTGCGTGCGTCACCGACGACCCGTCCCGGGCGACGGTGGTGCACGCCGTTCCCGCCGTTCTCCGTGAGGTGGTGGGGAAGGCCCCGAAGCTGCGCACGGCGATCGTCGCCGGCACCGCCCTGGACGACGGCGCCCGCGCGGTGGCGGACGGCATCGGGATCGTCGAGTACTACGGCGCCGCGGAACTCTCCCTCGTCGCGGCGCGCCGGGTGCCCGAACCGCTCCGGCTGCTGGACGGCGTCGACGCCGACATCCGCGACGGTCTGCTGTACGTCCGGTCGCCGTACAGCGTGATCGGAGTCCCGGAGTGGTTCGGTGTCGGTGACCTGGCCGAACTCGGTGACGACGGCGAGCTGACGGTGCGCGGCCGGGGCGAATCCGCGATCAATGTCGGCGGCACCACGGTGATCGCCGAGGACGTCGAGCGCATCCTCGGGACGCTCGACGGTGTCGCCGCGGCCGCCGTCGTCGGATCGCCGCATTCGGTGCTCGGCGAGACCGTCACCGCCGTGGTGGAGCTCGACGGCACCGCGGAGATCGGCGACGTCCGTTCCCGAGCACGCCGGACGCTGACGAAGGAAGCCCTGCCCCGCCGCTGGGTGCCGATCGAGTCGATGCCGCGGACTGCCAGTGGCAAGGTCGCCCGAGGCCGAGTGAGAGACTGGCTGGCATGAGCTCTGTCCCTGTCCTGGTGGCGCCGCGCCGCACGCCGATCGGCAATGCCGGGCACGGGTTCGCCGATCTGACCACCACCGACCTGGCCGCCCCCGTGCTCCGCGAGGTTCTGACGTCGCTGCGGGAGTCGGGTATCGATGCCGAGGTCGACGACGTCGTCCTCGGCAACTGCCTCGGGCCTGGCGGTGATCCGGCGCGGGTCGCGGCCCTGCAGGCGGGGATGGGTGTGGCGGTTCCCGGTGTCACCGTCGACCGGCAGTGCGGTTCCGGACTCGACGCGGTGATGCAGGCCGCGCTCCGTGTGCGCAGCGGCGCCGACGAGCTGATTCTGGCCGGCGGCGTCGAGTCGGCGAGCACGGCGCCGTGGCGGTTCTGGCCGCCGGCGGGGGGCGCCGATCCGGTGCGCTACACCCGCGCTCCCTTTGCGCCGCAGGGCTTCCCCGACCCCGACATGGGAGCGGCCGCGGACGAGCTCGCGCGGGTGCGCGGCATCAGCCGTGAGCGGCAGGATGCCTACGCGGCGCGGTCGCACACGCTCGCCGCAGCCGCCGACTTCTCGTCGGAAATCGTGCCGATCGGTGACATCGAGCGGGACCAGCGCATTCGCGCAGGCATGACCGAGGCCAGGCTCGCGCGGCTACGCCCCAGTTTCGGTGCCGGCGGAACGGCCACGGCGGGCAACTCGTGCGGCATCTCGGACGGCGCCGCCGTGCTGGCGGTGACGACCGAGTCGCTGGCCGCCGGACTGCCTGCGTTACGGATCCTCGGCTCCGCCGTCGCGGGATCGGACCCGGCGCTGCCCGGACTCGGACCGGTTCCCGCGATCCGCACACTCCTGAAGAGGACCGGACACGACGTGGCGGATCTGGGCGTCGTCGAGATCACCGAGGCCTTCGCGTCGGTGGTGCTGGCGGTCTCGGACGAACTCGGCCTGGACGAATCCACGATCTGCCCGCAGGGCGGCGCCATCGCCATGGGGCACCCGTGGGGCGCCTCGGGGGCGATCTTGTTGGTGCGCTTGGCAAGTCAGATGCTGCGCGAGGACGGACCCCCGCTCGGGCTCGCGGCCTGCGCCATCGGCGGCGGGCAGGGCATCGCGATGCTCGTGGAGCGTGTGTCGTGAGTGAGATCGTCTTCGATTCGGTGACGCACGCCTTCGGGGACCGCCCGGTGCTGCGCGGCGTCGACCTGCGTTTCTCCGAGCGCCGCGTCGGCATCATCGGTTCCAACGGTTCCGGCAAGTCGACCCTGGCGCGCATGATCAACGGGTTGCTGAAGCCCACCTCCGGCACGGTCACGGTCGACGGTGTCGACGCCGCCAGGAAGGGCGCGCAGGTGCGCCGCAAGGTCGGGTTCGTGTTCACCGACCCCGACACCCAGATCGTCATGCCCACGGTGTCCGAGGACCTGGCGTTCTCGCTGCGCCGGTCCGGTCTGAGCAAACAGGAGATCGCCGGTCGCGTCGAGGAGATCCTGGTGCGGTTCCGGCTCGACCGGCACGCCGATCACCCCGCGCACCTGCTGTCCGGGGGCCAGAAGCAGCTGCTCGCCATCGGCGCCGTCCTCATCCGCAGGCCCGAGGTGGTCATCGCCGACGAGCCGACGACGCTGCTGGATCTGCGGAACGCGCGCGTCGTCTCCGAAGCGCTCGATTCGATGGACCAGCAGGTGATCGTCGTGACCCACCAACTGGCGCTGCTGGAGAGTTTCGAACGGGTCATCGTCATCGACGACGGTCTCGTCGCGTTCGACGGCAGCCCGGACGACGCCGTCCCGGCGTACCGGCAGCTGGTCGAATGATCGGCCTGTACCGCCCGGGCGACTCGCTCCTGCACAGGATGCCCGCCGGGCTGAAACTGCTGCTGTTGATCGCGTCGATCGTCACGGCCACGGTGTTCGTGCGCACCCCGCTCGAGGTCGGCGTCGTCGTCCTGGCGGTGGGACTGCTGTTCGCGGTGGCCTCCATTCCGTGGCGGGTCGCCGTGGCGCAGTTGCGCCCGGTGGTGTGGATGTTGTTGATCATCGCCGTGTTCCAGGTGCTGATCACGTCGCCCGCGCGGGCGGTCGTCGTGTGCGGGGTGCTGCTGATCTCGGTGGCGCTCGCCGCGTTGGTCACGCTCACCACCCGGGTCACCGACATGCTCGACACGGTGTCGCGCGCACTCGGGCCCCTGCGGAGGTTCGGGGTCGACCCGGATCGGATCGGACTCCTGCTCGCGTTGGCGATCCGGTGTATCCCGCTGTTGACGGGGATCGTGCAGGAGGTGGCGCAGGCGCGGAAGGCACGCGGGTTGCAATGGTCGATGACGGCGCTGGCCACACCGGTTCTGGTCCGCGCCCTCCGGACCGCGGATGCGATGGGCGACGCCCTCGTCGCACGGGGAGTGGACGATGACTGAGCTGCTCGCCGAGCGTGTCGCTCGACGGGCCGCCGAGAACCCGGAGACGACAGCGGTCGTGTCCGCACGCGAGACCGTCGACTACGGCCGGTTCTGGTCGCGGGTCACACGCACCGCCGCCGGGCTCGACGGCATGAACCGGGTCGCCGTGCTGCCGACGTCGGATGTCGGGTCGCTGGTCGTGGTGACGGCGGCGATGCACGCGGGAGTCAGCGTCGTGCTGCTGCATCGGCATCTCCTGCCCGCGCAGCTGACGCGGGTGCTCGAGCTCGCGAAACCCGGCGCCGTGGTGGCCGCGCCGCACCAGCACACCAGGCTACGGAGACTGGGATTCGACGGGACCGTCGAGACGGCGGACAGCCTCGAATCCGACGGCGCCGCAGGCCGGGCGCGTCCCGGCACCGAACTGCTGGTCGGCATCACGTCCGGCACCACCGGTGAGCCGAAGCTGTTCGTGCGCAACCAGCGATCGTGGGCCACGACCCTCGACCGATCGGACGCGACGTTCGACATCGGCAGCGGGGATCGCGTGGCGGTGCCCGGAGTTCTCGACCACACCCATTTCCTGTACGGCGCGCTGCACGGCCTCACTCGCGGTGCGACGGTGGATCTGCGACCGGTCACCCACTCGCTGCGCGACGCAGCGACACATCTGTACTCGGTACCCACCATCGCCTGGGATGTGGTGCGGTCGGGCATCGGTCCGGTCGGCAGCGTCCGTGAGGTGCTGTCGTCGGCGGCCCGGTGGCCGCGCACCGGGCGTGAGGCGCTGCAGGAAGTGTTGCCGAAGGCGTCGCTCGTGCACTTCTACGGCGCCTCCGAACTGAGCTTCGTGTCCTTCGACCGGAGTCTCGGCGCCGCCGACGAACATGCGGCAGGCGAACTATTCGACGGTGTCGACGCAGCGATTCGCGCGGGCCTCGTTCACGTGCGCAGCGACATGCTGTTCGACGGCTACCTCACCGAGGACGGCGTGGTGAACGGCCCCGCCGACGGGTGGATGACCGTCGGGGACCGAGGCAGGGTCGCGGGCAACAGCCTGCAGTTGTTCGGCCGCGACAGCGACACGGTGATCCGGGCGGGGCTCAATGTGGAACCCGCGGCCATCGAAGCGGCGTTGACCGCACTCCCCGGGATCTCGGAGGCTGCGTGCATCGGAGTGCCCGACAGCCGGATGGGCGAGGCACCGGCCGCCGCGATCGTGGTGGACGGCGACGGGCCGAGTTCCAGCGAGATCTGGCGGCATCTGCGCGCCACGTTACCCAGCCCGAGCATGCCGGTCCAGGTACTCGCGGTCGACAGCTTGCCGCGCACGCCGCGCGGCAAGCTCGACCGTCAGGCGCTCGCCGTCACCCTGTCGGCGTCGCGGGACCGGAATCCCGTGTAGCCCGTCAAATTTCGAGGCTCAGCAGGTGATAGCCCAGCGTCTTGCCGTGTCCGTCGAGTGCGGGGGAACCCGTGACGCCGCCGCCGAGGACGCCCGGCAACTCGAACACCATCGCCATCAGGTTCGGCTGGCAGGTGCGCCGGGCCGGACCGGTGATCAGCTCGCCGTAGTGGGCGGCGACGACGTCCTCGGTCAGTCTCCGGGCGAGATAACGGTAGGCGGCGTGGTCCCGGGCCAGCACGGCAAGGATGAGCGTGTCTCCCTTGTCGCCGGCACGAACGTCGGCGAGGGAGTCTATCTTCTGAACCGTTGCGGGCGTGGTCATGTCGTCACCTCCGTGAGGTGCACCCGGGTGGGCACGAGGTCGCGGGGGAGGGTGCACGAGCGGATCGCGAGTACCTCGGTCGCCGAGCGCCGGGCGCCGCCCCCGCCGGCCGGTCCGTTGGTGTACAGGCTTTCCACCTCCCAGCCGACGAGGTCGGCTTCCTCGCGGGTGCGTGCGCGGGCGGTCACCCGCAGTCGAACCTCGTGCGCATCGGTGTCCGTGTCGAGGCCGCGGAAAGCCGCACCGGCGCCGATGTATTCGACGGAGACGGCGTCCTCGGTGAAACCGTGCACGTCGACGAGTCGTTCGGTGACGATGTCCGCGGCGAGCCGGGCGCGGGGGTGGGCGCGCGGGCCCGCGTAACTGATCTGCCCCTCACCGAGCCAGCCGCCACGGAAGCCGAGGGTGACCTTCAGCTGCTGCGGCCGGGGGCGCCCCGTCGCACCGGTGATGGCGACCCGGTCGGGTCCCACATTGGTGAACGACACGTTGCCGAAGTCCGCGGTCACGTCCGGCGTGAGATACGAGGTGGGATCTCCCACCTCGTACAGGAGTTGCTCGGCGCAGGTTCGTTCGGTGAGTATGCCGCCGGACCCGTCGAGTTTGCCGAACGTCGCCGATCCGTCGGCGAGGACGTCGGCGAACGGGAAGCCGAGATCGGCCATGCCCTTCACCGGTTTGGTGACGGGATCCGCGTAGTACCCGCCCGTGAGTTGTCCGGCGCACTCGAGCAGGTGCCCGATCGCGGTTGCGGCGCCGATGGTGTCGTGGTCGGCCAGGTCCCATCCGAAGTGGTGGGCGAGTGGGGCGACGTAGAGGGAAGGATCGGCCAGACGCCCGGTGACCACGACGTCGGCGTCCAGTTCGAGCGCGGGGATCACGGCCTCCGCGCCGATGTACGCGTTCGCGGAGACGAGTTCCTCGTCGTGCTCCGACAGGCGTTTCCCGGTCTCCCACACGACGGGGTCGTGGCGCAGCACCTGCTCGAGCACCGCGTCGCCCGTGACGGCAGCGACGCGGACCCGCCGGTCGGCGGACCGGGACGCGATGCCGGAGACCAATTCGGCAGCGGCGAGAGGGTTCGCGGCACCGGCATTGGTGATCACCGTGGTCCCGGACGCGAGCGTGTGCGGGAGAACCGCGCGCATGCGTGCGCCGAGGAGCGGATCGTATCCTTCGTCCGGGTTCTCGAGTCGGCGAGAGTTTCCGGCGGCAACGGTGCGTTCGCCGAGGCATTCGAAGATCAGGTAGTCGAGGTCGGCGTGCCGGGCGAGTTTCTCGGCGGGGTCGATGCGATCCCCGGAGAACCCGGATCCGGCGCCGAGTCGTACGCTCCGCGAAGCGCTGCCGCGGGTGCTCGATGGTGTCACGGGCTCGAAGTCCTTTGCCTGTTCGACGTGTGGTGGGTGGGCCGGCCCGAGGTGGTGTCGCGGACGATTACAGCGAGATGGCACCGGTGAGCAGCGCCATGACGGTCATCACGATCGTGGTTCCGAAGGCCCAGCCGAAGATGAACCGCTGGTGTTTGCCGAGGTCTACCTTGCTCAGTCCGATCAGGATGAACGTCGCGGCGGTCAGCGGGCTGAGCGGGAATCCGGTGGTCATCTGGCCGAGGATGGCGGCGCGGCCGATCTCCGCGGGGTCGCCTCCGAACGATGCGGTGGTTTCCGCGAGCACCGGTACGACGCCGAAGTAGTAGGCGTCCGGGGTGAAGACCAGGCTGAGCGGCATCGACGTGACGGCGGTGATGACGGGGATCAGGGAGCCGGCGGACTGCGGAATCCAGGAGACGAAGGTCTGCGCCATCGCGGTGATCATCCCGGTGCCGTTGAGGATTCCGGTGAGCACGCCTGCCGCGAGGATCATCGCCACCACCATGGTGACGTTGCCGCCGTGCTTCGCGAACAGGGCCTGCTGGTCGTCCCACTTCGGGCGGTTGACGGCGAGCGCGAGTGCGAATGCGATGGCGAATGCCACCTCCAGCGGCACGAGCTGGAACAGCAGGATCACGATCAGAACGAGGGTGAGCACGGTATTGAACGCCATCACCGCCCGTTGGCGACCGGTGCGCACCGGCGCGTCGGACACGTGCGGCGTGCCGGGACCACCGCCGCCGGGAGATATCAGTTCGGTGACGCCGAGCCGTTTACGTTCCACGCGGCCGATCATGTAGGCGGCGAACAGGACCCACAGGACCCCGGCCCCCATCGCGGGCAGGACCGGCGTGAAGATGTCGGCGCTGGTCAGGTCGAGCGCGGCCATGGCGCGGACGGTCGGGCCGCCCCACGGAATCATGTTCATCAGTCCCGCGGCAAGGCAGACGATGCCGGTAAGGACGACCGGGCGCATCCCGAGCTTCTGGTAGATGGGTAGCAACGCCGAGATGGTGATCAGGAAGGTCGAGGTTCCGTCGCCGTCGAGCGCGACGAGCAGGGTCAGCACCGCGGTTCCGACGGCGATCTTGGTGGGATTGCCGCCTGCCCACCGGACGATCCGGCGGATCGCCGGGTCGAACAGTCCCACGTCGACCATCAGACTGAAATACAGGACAGCGAAGGCGATCATGATGGCGACGGGCGCGACCTTCAGCAGACCGTCGCCCACCATCTCCCCGAGGTCGGGTGCCCATCCGCCCACGATCGCGAACGCGACGGGAACGAGGATCAGTGCGACCAGCACCGAGACCCGGCGGCTGAACGCCAGCGCCAGGAAACAAGCGATCGTGGCGAACCCGAGCGCGGCAACCATGTGACCTCCTTCGAAATGGAGTCTCAGTGTCGCGCGCCTCACAATTGCGCGTCAAATATCAATGAATGATCGATTCATGAGTTCAAGTCATGAATATCCAGCGCATGAATACCGGCCATACTGATGCGCATGAGCATCAATCTCGGGATTTCTCACCTGAGGAGCATCGTCGCCATCGCCGACTACGCGAGCTTCACCTCGGCGGCCCACGCACTCGACGTATCTCAGTCCTCGCTGAGCCGCTCGGTCGCCGAGGCCGAGCGCCGACTCGACGTCACGCTGTTCGAACGCACCACGCGCCGCGTCGAGCTGACCACGCACGGGCACGAGATCATCGAGCACGCCCGGCGGATGCTCCACGACTTCGACGACGGGCTCACACAGATCGAACGATTCGTCACCGGTGACCGCGGAATCGTGACGGTGGCATGCCTGCCCTCGCTCGCGGCCACGTTCCTTCCCCCGTACGTGGTGAGCTTCCGCGAGCAGCATCCCGACGTGCGCCTCCAGATCCGGGACGGACTGCGGCAGGAGGTCCTCGACGCCGTGTACTCGGGCACGGTCGACCTCGCCCTGGTCACCACCTCGGGGATTCTGCCCGGCCTGCAACAGGACGTTCTGACGAGCGACTCCTTCTATTGCGCCGTCGCGCCGACACATCCGTTCGCCGATCGGCCGGTACTCCGGTGGTCGGATCTCGCCGGACAGCCGTTCATCGCGTTCGGACCCGAGAGCAGCATCGCGGCGCCCGTCCGCCGGGCCGTCGAGGACGCCCGCATCGAACTCGGACCCGTCATGCAGGCGCAGAACATCGGCGCGGTAGCGGGATTGGCGGCGGCCGGGCTCGGTGTCACCGCGGTGCCCGAACTCGTGCTTCCCATGATCTCGTTCGCCGGTCTCGTCCACATACCGCTGCAGCCGACGGTCGAACGCACCATTTCACTCGTCCAGGTCGCCGGCCGACCCCAGACGGCGAGCACCCGCGGTTTCGTGAACATGCTTCTCGCCGACCGAACTCCTGATCGAGGAGCCGATTCCGGCTAGAGTTCCGGCATGTCACGTTCTGCCGCAGATCATCATCGACTGAACTACGTGGAGTTGTCGGTCACGGACCTCGCGGACGCGGAAGCGTTCTACCGCTCGGCATTCGGCTGGGAGTTCAACTCCTACGGCCCGCAGTACGCGGGCATCGTCGGTGCGGACGGAGAGGAGGTCGGCGGCCTGCTGCAGGTGCCGGAACGGAAGCCGGCAGGCGGGCCGCTGGTGCTGCTGTACTCGGTGGATCTCGACGCGTCGGTGGATGCGGTGTGGGCGGCCGGCGGCACCGTCGTCAACGGCCCGTACGACTTTCCCGGCGGGCGCCGCTTCCACTTCACCGATCCGAGTGGCAACGAACTCGGTGTCTGGTCGTCGGCCTAGTATCCGGCAGATCTCTGTCGTGTCTCGAAGTCGGTTTCCCTACCGCATGGCCGACGGCCGTGCTGAGAGCAGGTGTCGCTAATGGCATGTCGTATCAGTGAGCTCGTGCTCGGCTGCCGCGACCCTGAGGTGCTGGCGCGGTTCTGGTGCGAGGTCCTCGACCTCGTCGTGCTCGATCGCGAGGACGACGGCTCGGTGGAGATCGGACCGCGTGAAGGGTTCGGCGGTCCGCAGCCGACGATCATCCTCAGCCGCAGGGATGAGCCGGAGAAGGGGAAATCCCGGCTGCACATCGACGTCAACGCCACCGACCGCGATCAGGACGCCGAGCTCGACCGCCTTCTGAAGCTCGGTGCGCGCCCGGCCGACATCGGCCAGACAGGGCAGGAGCAGTGGCACGTCCTGGCCGACCCCGAAGGCAATGAGTTCTGCCTGCTCAGGGCCCGCTTGGGCCCACTCTGATGCTCATCGGTCGCAATCTCGACACATTCGCAGGCTCCTGACCTCAGTCGTGGTGTGCGACAGGGCCGGTGGTCGCGCGGCGAACGAGGTGCGGCGCGAGCACGAGGTCGACCGCCTTGTCGCCGGCGATCTGAGCCAGCGCTCCGTCGACGGCGGCTTCGGCCATGTGTGTGGCGTCCTGCGAGATCGTCGTCATCTGCACGTGCGGAATCCGCGCCAGGCGGGAGTCGTCGTAGCCCACGACGGAGATGTCCGCGGGCACGTCCCGGCCGCGGCGGACCAGTAGGTCGAGCACGCCGGTGGCGCATCGGTCGTTGAAGGCGACGACGGCGGTCGGGGGAGTGGGCAGTTCCAGAAGTTTGTGCATGCCTTCTGCGCCTTCGGTTTCCGTCGTGCCGCCCGCCACGACCGTTGCCGAAGCCGACAGTCCGTGCCGGTGCATCGCGGCCAGGAAACCGGCCCGCCGGTCGGCACCGCCGGGCGCGTCGGCGCCGTCGATGTGGGCGATGTTCCGGTGCCCGAGTTCGGTGAGATGGTCGACGGCCAGGGTGATTCCGGCGACGTCGTCGCCCCGCACGGCACCGACTCCGGGCAGGCCGCTTGCGCGCGCCACGACGAGGGTGGGCACGCGATCGGCCAGGGCGCCGAGCGCATCGGTGTCGAACCGGGTGCCGAGGAGGATCGCGGCCTCGCAGCGCTCCCGCATGAGCGCCTGGACGGCGACCTTCTCGGCACGGCTCGGGGCGACCGCGCTGAGCATCACGTCGTATCCCCGGCGGGTGGCCGCGGCGTAGATCTGTTCGACGAGGTCGCCGTGGAACGGCTGCTGCAGTTCGAAGACGACGCCGAGCAGCCGGGAACTGGCCTGGCGTAACTTTTGTGCGCGCCGATCCGGCACGTAGCCCATCTCGTCGGCGATGTCGAGCACGCGCCTGCGAGTGGCCTCGCTGGCGCCGGGAACGCCGCGCATCACGATCGAGACGAGCGCTGTGGAGACTCCTGCTGCGCGCGCGACGTCGCCCATTGTCGGACGAGCGCCACCGGTCGATCCCGCCACCGGTTCGACCACGTGCACGGCTCCTGTCTTCCGGGCCCCGTGCCGTTTCGCTCGAAGCTGCTCTTGACCAATGATCGCACGAGTTCTACGGTCTAGAACTAGAACGTACTAGTTCGCCTCGACCTCCCCTTCCACTGCACTGGAGCGCACCCATGTCACTCACCGAAGCCGCAACCGTCCACTCGACGGCGCCCGCTTCCCACCCGGTACGCATCGCGTTGATCGGTGCCGGGCGCATCGGCTCGAATCACGCGGAGATCGTGGCCCGTCTGGTTCCCGGGGCGTCGCTCGTCGCGGTCAGCGACCCGGTCGGCGAGTCCGCGCAGCGTCTCGCCACGGCGTTGGGGGCGCCGCTCGCCACCACGACCGTCGACGACGTCCTCACCAGCGACGAGGTCGATGCGGTGCTGATCACCGCCCCCGCGCGGAGTCATACGGACCTGGTCGTCGCGGCCGCGGCCGCCGGCAAGCACGTGTTCGTCGAGAAGCCGATGGCAGTGACCCTCGCCGACGCCGACCGCGCCATCGCGGCGGCCGCCGACGCCGGCATCGTCCTGCAGGTCGGGTTCAATCGCCGATTCGCTCCCGGATTCGCCGCCGCGCGCGCCGCGATCGACGCGCAGAAGGTCGGAACCCCGCAGTTGCTACGTTCGCTGACCCGCGATCCCGGGCCGTACACCGCTGATCCGGCACGCGTTCCGCAGTGGACGATCTTCCTCGAAACGCTCATTCACGACTTCGATACGCTCTGCTTCCTCAACCCCGGCGCACGCCCTGTGCGGGTGCACGCGGTCGCCGACGCCCTGGTGCGACCGGACGCCAAGGGCGCGGGCCACCTCGACACCGCAGTGGTGACCGTCCAATTCGACAACGGTGCCATCGCCACGGCGGAGGCGAGCTTCAGCGCGCTGTACGGATACGACGTGCGCGGCGAGGTATTCGGCTCCGGCGGCATGGTCACCGCTGGCAGTGGGCTCAGCACCGACATGACCTATTACGGCCCCGACGGGCTGCACGCCGACACCGCGCGCCGCGACACCGACCTCCTGCACTCCGCGTACGTGGGGGAACTGACCGCCTTCGTCGACGCGATCCGCACCCACACACCGGCCGTCGTCACAGGCCAGGACGCCCGCACCGCGCTGTCGATCGCACTCGCCGCCATCCGCAGCGTCGAGACCGGCTCCGCCGTCGACCTGGACGGGTGACACCCGATGGCCACGTACACGCTCGCCGCCAGCGCCGAAATGCTCTACCTCGACCTGCCGTTCCTGGACCGCGTGCACCGCATCGCCGAACGCGGACTCCAGGTCGAGATCTGGGACTGGTCCACCAAGGACATCGACGCTCTCGCCGCTGTCGGCGCCGAATTCTCCTCGATGACGGGCTATCTGGAGGGCAACCTCACCGAACCCGACGGCATCGAGGCCCTGCTCACCACGGCGCAGCAGTCCCTCGACGTCGCGAAACGGCTCGACTGCCCGCGGTTGAACCTGCACGGAACCGGACTCGACAACCGGGGCCTGCCCGTCTGGCCGGTCGAAACGGTCACGCCCGCAATGTGGCTCACCGCCGCCGACACTCTGCGGAAGGTCGCCGAACTCGGTGAACAGGCGGGGCGGGTGTTCACGCTCGAGAACCTCAACCTCGCCGTCGATCATCCCGGTACCCCGTTCGCGACCGCGGCCGACACTCTCGCTCTCGTCCAGGCGGTCGACAGCCCGCACCTACGCATGAATCTCGATCTCTATCACGCCCAGATCGGCGAGGGGAACCTCATCGAACTCGTCCGAAAGGCGCTGCCCTACATAGGGGAGATCCAGGTCGCCGACGTCCCCGGACGCTGCGAACCCGGAACCGGCGAAATCCACTACCCGGCTGTCGCCGCCGCCCTCCGCGACATCGGCTACACCGGCGTCGTGGGACTCGAAGGGTGGGCGAAGAACGATCCGGACGACGCGCTCGACGCGTTCGAGGCGGCCTTCGCGCACCCTTAGCGAAATCCCGAGGCCAGCTGTCCGTCTGTCACGCGGGGGTCGTCGTCGGCGTTCGCGCGCCGATCGGTCGCTGCTCGATCCCGTGGCCGGACAGGCGTCCGGTGTGGTGGGCCTCGATCATCCGCTGCTCCGCGCGCTGAGACCCGCGCAACGGCAGGGAAGACGCGGCCGCGGTGTCGAGGAGCGCGCGCAACGCCGGTTGCTCGGCGGCCAGCGCTTTCCACGTCGAATTCACAGGAGTGCCGTCCTCGACCGCCTGGTCGAGGCGGGCCGCGAGGTGATTGCTCCACCGGTGCTGAAGTGAGAGCAGGATGTTGTCGGCCGAGCCGAAAAGCTCTATCGCGCCGGGCACTTCGTCGAACCGCAACGCCAGTGCGGGGTCGGCGTGCGCCCGCGCCAGTATCTCTTCCAGCACCGCCCGGCGTGCACGGAACCGTTCCACGACATCTCGGCCACCTCCGTAGTTCCGTTGATGACGGCAACGCTACGGATTCGCGGCAGCGGTTTCGCCGTGCCACGGTCGCGTTCTCGTCTCCTACCGTGGGCGGAGGGTGTCTCCGCTCCGGAGAGGACGCGCTGCGGGTGGGTCTTCGCCTACGCTGGTCGTGTGCAGGTGACGGCATTTTTTCGTCGACGCGTGGCGGAGAGTGAGTACGACTACCCGCTCGCTGTGCCGGTGTTCGCGCATATCGCCGTCGTTGCCATCGCCGGTGCGGCTGTCGCGCAACGCGACGGCTTCGTGCCGCCGGGGTGGGTCCTGCTGTGTGGCCTGGTCGCCGCGGTGACCCCCGTTGCGGGAGACATGATCAGACCGGGGGTGGTGCTTCCGCGTCCGTTCCTGGCCGTCGTCGTCATCGCCGGGGAGCGGTAGCCGGTGGTGACGCGTGGCTCGTTCCGGGATCGACGGTGTACGTCCGGGTCGGCGAGAACGGGCACGGCGGCGGGTCGGACGCTCTGACGCAGGTCGAGGGCGGCGGGGGCAGCGGCGGCACCACCGACTGGCGCCGCAACACCACTCCGCCGAGCGTCAACGGCGCTGACGGGGGAGGTCTTTCGGCCGTCGTCCTCGATACCGGAAGGTCGAGCATGCTGGTTCCGCATCGAATCGAACTGCCGCTGGTCATCGCGGCCGGAGGAGGCGGCGGCGCGTCGACCGCGAGCGGGATGGTGTCGCCCGGCGGCGATGCGGGAGCGCCGGGAGGCGGTGCGCGCGGCGGGGCGACACCGTCGGGCTACGGCTCGTTCGCGCAGGGCGGCGGACAGGGAGTGTTCGGATCCGACGGGTCGAGCCCGGCGGGGCTTGCCGGTGGTCCCGGATACGGCGGCAGCGCAGGAAGTTCCGGGGCGACGCTTCCGGCGGCCGTCGGTGACGGGATCGGGGCCGGGGGTGGAGGTGGGGCCGGCTGGTACGGCGGTGGTGGGGGCGCCGCCGGGGGACGCATCGGTGGCACCGGCGAGGCGGACGAGCCACCGGGCGGCGGCGGGGGCGGACTCTCCCTCGTGCCGTCGGGCGGCACGATCGGACTGTCGTCGCCGGATTCGGTGCCCACGGTCGTCGTCACCTTCGAGCTTCCCTGAAGGGTTTGCCGGAGCAGCGGTCGGCCACCGGGCCATATATGCGTGATTCGAAGTCACGGCAAAATGTTTCCGCAAAGTCTTGGCTGAGTCCAGAAAAGTAAGTCATAGTGGGTGGGTGCCGTCGATGCCGGATTACGCAGCGCTGCTGCGCGGGGCTGAGCTTCGCGTGACCCGCCCGCGGGTCGCGGTGTTGGAGGCCGTGCACGCGCGTCCACATGCCGATACGGAGACGATTTTCGGAGCGGTGCGCACCGTTCTGGAAGGGGTGTCCCGGCAGGCCGTGTACGACGTGCTGCACGCAGTGACCGCTGTGGGATTGGTGCGGCGGATTCAGCCGCCCGGCTCCGTTGCTCGGTACGAGTCGCGGGTCGGAGACAATCACCACCACGTCATCTGCCGGTCGTGTGGGGTCATTGCGGACGTCGACTGTGCCGTCGGCGAGGCGCCCTGCCTGACCGCGTCCGACGACAACGGTTTCCTCGTCGAGGAGGCCGAGGTCATCTACTGGGGTCTGTGCCCCGACTGCTCGACATCACAGACTTCTCGATCGAACCCATGACCACAGCCCAATTTGGTCTCTCCCGGAAGGAATGTTGTGTCCGATAGCTGCCCGGTCGCTCATGAGGGAAACACTCAGAGCACCAGTGAAAGTGAAAACCCCGTAATCCCGTCTCCCACTCCGGCGGCGAACCGCCCGAGGACGAACCGCGACTGGTGGCCGAACCAGCCGGAGCTGTCGGTGCTGCACGCCCACACGTCGAAGTCGAACCCGATGGGCGCGGACTTCGACTACGCCGAAGAGTTCGCCAAGCTCGACGTCGAGGCACTCAAGCGTGACGTCATCGATCTCATGACGACCTCGCAGGACTGGTGGCCCGCCGACTACGGCCACTACGGCGGCCTCTTCATCCGGATGAGCTGGCACGCCGCCGGCACCTACCGCATCGCGGACGGTCGCGGCGGTGGCGGTCAGGGCGCCCAGCGTTTCGCCCCCCTCAACAGCTGGCCCGACAACGCGAGCCTCGACAAGGCTCGCCGGCTGCTCTGGCCGGTGAAGCAGAAGTACGGCAAGCAGATCTCGTGGGCGGACCTCCTCGTCTTCGCCGGAAACTGTGCCCTGGAGTCGATGGGGTTCAAGACCTTCGGGTTCGGATTCGGCCGCGAGGACATCTGGGAGCCCGAGGAGATGTACTGGGGTCCCGAGGACACCTGGCTGGGCGACGAGCGCTACAGCGGCGATCGCGAACTCTCGGGTCCGCTCGGGGCCGTGCAGATGGGTCTCATCTACGTGAACCCGGAGGGCCCCAATGGCCAGCCGGATCCGCTGGCAGCCGCCCGCGACATCCGGGAGACGTTCGGCCGCATGGCGATGAACGACGTGGAGACCGCCGCGCTGATCGCAGGCGGCCACACCTTCGGCAAGACCCACGGCGCAGGCGACGCCGACCTGGTCGGTCCGGAACCGGAAGGCGCCCCGATCGAGCAGCAGGGCCTGGGCTGGAAGAGTGCTTACGGCACCGGCGTGGGCAAGGACGCGATCACCAGTGGTCTCGAGGTCGTGTGGACCCCCACACCGACGAAGTGGGACAACAGCTTCCTCGAAGTCCTGTACGGCTACGAGTGGGAGCTGACCAAGAGTCCCGCGGGTGCCTGGCAGTGGACCGCCAAGGACGGCGCGGGCGCGGGCACGATCCCTGACCCGTTCGATTCGTCGGCGGGGCGTGCCCCCACGATGCTGACCACGGACCTCTCCCTGCGCGTCGACCCGGCCTACGAGAAGATCACCCGGCGTTGGCTCGATCACCCGGAGGAGTTCGCCGAGGAGTTCGCCAAGGCGTGGTACAAGCTGCTGCACCGCGACATGGGGCCCGTCACGCGCTACCTCGGCCCGTGGGTTCCGGAGGCGCAGCTGTGGCAGGACCCGGTCCCCGCAGTCGATCACCAGCTGATCGGTGACAGCGAGATCGCCGCGCTCAAGGGCAAGATCCTCGACTCGGGTCTGTCCATCTCCCAGCTCGTGTCGACCGCCTGGGCGTCGGCAGCCACCCACCGCAGCACCGACATGCGCGGCGGCGCCAACGGGGCGCGAATCCGGCTTGCGCCGCAGAAGGATTGGGAGATCAACAACCCCACCGAGCTGGCCACGGTCCTGCAGACCCTCGAACAGATCCAGCAGGACTTCAACTCGTCGCAGTCCGGCGGGGTGAAGGTCTCGCTCGCGGATCTGATCGTGCTGGCCGGCGCCGCGGCGGTCGAGAAGGCGGCGAAGAACGCCGGCCACGACATCACGGTCCCGTTCACGCCGGGTCGTACCGACGCCACACAGGAGCAGACCGATGTGGAGTCGTTCGCCGTACTCGAGCCGAGGGCCGACGGGTTCCGCAACTACCTCCGAGAGGGGGAGAAGTTGCCTGCCGAGGCACTTCTGGTCGACCGGGCCTACATGTTGAACCTGACCGCTCCGGAAATGACGGTTCTCGTCGGCGGCCTGCGTGCACTGAACGCCAACTTCGGTCAGACGAAGCACGGCGTCTTCACCGACCGGCCCGAGGCGTTGACGAACGACTTCTTCGTCAACCTCCTCGACATGGGTACGCAGTGGAAGGGCTCGGCCTCGGCGGAGAACGTCTACGAAGGCACCGACCGTGTCACGGGTGACGCCAAGTGGACCGCCACCGCCGTCGATCTCGTCTTCGGTTCGAACTCGCAACTGCGCGCTCTCGCCGAGGTGTATGCCACCGACGACGCGCAGCAGAAGTTCGTGCAGGACTTCGTATCTGCCTGGAACAAGGTGATGAACCTCGACCGGTTCGACCTCGACTGATCATGGTTGATCGGCCTCGGCCGATCAACCGTCATCTGGCCCGGCACCCGCGAGTTGATCCTCGCCGGGTGTCGGGCCAGATTTGTGGCGTATGTCAGAGGTGTGGGAGCGCCGCGGTGAGAAAGACTGTGCCGGCGGCGATTCCGAAAGCGCCGGTGAGAATGCCCAGCAGTGCTTCCAGAGACTTGGGCTCGCTTCCTTCGACGGCAGGGTGTCGGTTGGCGGCGATGCCGGCAGCGATGGCGCAGACGCCGAGAACGATGCCGAATCCGAACATCCAGAACATCACTATCGACAGTGCTCCCAGCATGACCGAGATGTCGCTCCAGTGTTCGCCCTGCAGGTGCTGTGGTCTGGCGAGCCGGGGGAGTCGTGCCGGGGAGCTGTCGGGATTGTGTCGCGACGATCCGTTGTGGACTTCCAGCAAAGATCGGGTCATCGGCCGAGCCTCGGCGAGTCGATCGGAACGCAGCACCGCAACACACCTCCCGTGATCGTCAAAATGGCCCGCCACCTCGGCGAGCGCATCCACCACTGTGCAGCAGAAATTTAGCACTCGGCGGCTGTGAGTGCCAGTTTCGATGGTGCTCGCCGAAACCTGGACGGTCGCTATCGAATGGTTACTGCGTCGGAGAGCTGGTCGTTCGGACGCGGCGGTGCTAAATTCCGGATGCACAGTGGGCCGCGCCCGCCGCCGTGACGGGCGCGCAGGAATTCGGGAGGTGCAGTGCTGTGCGTCGAGAAGAAGGCGGATCATCGAATCAGAGTGCGCAACGTCGCGTTACGGAACTGCGCGAGGACGAGCCCATCCGGTGGCCGGATCCCAGTCCGCTCAGCAGTTGGTGGGATCGGGTTGTCTGGGGTGCGCGGGGGTCGACGACATGACGAGCCCGTCGTCCGACGCAGGGTTCAGGTGGTCGACAGCCTCTCGGCGTTTCGCACTGCGGTCTCGAGGTGCCTGTCCGCAGTGCTCAGGTCGAGCCGGGCATCGCTGAGGCTGTCGATCACCTGTTCCTTCGAAGCGCCGTCGGTGGTGCGGTCGAGTGTGTCGAACGCGTCGGTCAACTCCTTGATGCGGTTTTCGAGTGCTTGCAGATCGAACCGCAACCGAGCGGTGCGCTCCACCAGGTCGTCGACGTCCACGGCTGCCCCTTTCATCCCCGGACGCGCTGTCGCATCACCCTACGTCCGTCTACCCGCGAATCCGGGCGTGAAACCCCGCTGCGAGTGGTGGCCTATCGGTACACCAGGCCGCCGTCGATCAGTCCCGCCTGCCCGGTCATGTAGTCGGAATCCGGCCCGGCAAGATACGAGACGTACGCGGCGACGTCCTCGGGTGTCTGCGCGCGTCCGAGGGCGATGCCGCCGACGAACTTCTCGAACGTGGCGCCCTTCGGTGCGCCGGTGAGGGTCGAGAACCGCTCGTCGATGGTGACCCACATGTCGGTGCCGACGACGCCGGGGCAGTAGGCGTTGACGGTGATGCCGTCGGACGCGTACTCCTTCGCCGCGGCCTGGGTGAGTCCGCGGACCGCGAACTTGGTCGACGAATACACGCCGAGCATCGGGAATCCCTCGTGGCCGGCGATCGACGACGCGTTGATGATCTTTCCACCATGCCCCCGTGCTCGAAACTTGGCTGCCCCGACTTGGATTCCCCACAGCACGCCTTCGACGTTCACGGCGAGGATGCGCGAGACCTCCTCCGGTGTGACGTCGGCGATCGGGTTGACCTGGGCGATTCCCGCGTTGTTGACGATGATGTCGAATCCGCCCAGTTCGCGCTCGGTCCGGTCGACGGCGGACTGCACCTGATCGCGGTCCGTCACGTCGGCGACCAGTGAGATCGCCTTCGCGCCCGCGGCCCGGACCTCGTCGGCCACCGCATCGACCCGGTCGCCGTTGACGTCGACGAGCGAGATGTCGGCGCCGTCCGACGCCAATCGCAACGCGATCGCGCGTCCGATGCCCTGGCCCGCGCCGGTGATCAACGCGACTTTGCCCTTGATGCTCATCCCTAGCTCCTGTCCATTGTGACGGTCCTCACAGGAGAGCCAAGCGTCACGAGGGCGGGGATTCAAGGGTTGCACTCGGTTGCACTGTGGTCCCGACCGCTGTCGATTGCGTTCGCCCCCAATCGAAATGGTTGGAGCCTGGCTCTGGTCGAGCACTCACATCCCCGGTAGGCTCGGCCGGGTGAGTACTACCGGTTCGGTTCGGCACCGCCTTCCCGCCGTCGGCTCGGGCGTCGATCTGCCCCGGCACGCGAGGTTGTTGAGTCAAGTGCACGATGCCGTGCTGTCGGGACGGCAACCGCCCGCGCAGCCGCGCGACGTGGTCGGCCGATCGTGGTCGCGGTTACAAGCGGACGGGGTCAGCCCCGACCGCTGCGAGGACGTGGTGCTCGCCGACTATGCCGAGGTCGAGGCCCGGCGGACGCGAACTGCCCTGCGATCGGTCCTTCCCGAGCTTCGCGACACGTTGACCCAGGTGGCGGAAGACGCGAACTTCATCGTGGTGATCGCGGACGCCGACGGGGTGGTGCTGTGGCGCGAAGGGTCACGCGGCGTGCGAAAGGCCGCCGACGCGCTTTGGTTCATGGAGGGCGCCCGGTGGTCCGAGAGGTCGGTGGGCACGAACTCCATCGGAACAGCGTTGGTGGAAGATGCTCCCGTGCAGCTGTTCTCGGCGGAGCACTACGCACGGTCGCACTGCGGGTGGTCGTGTACCGGGTCTCCGGTGCACGATCCGCGCAGCGGCGAGGTGCTCGGCGTCGTCGACATCAGTGGCTCGGCGATGTCGGTTCATCCGACGACGGTGGCACTGGTGCAGACGGCGGTCCGGTTGGCCGAGGCCACACTGTGGCAGGAACACACGATCACTCTCGGGAAGCTCCGCGGTTATGCGGCACCGGCGCTCGGGGCGACCGCCGGTCCGGCGCTCGTGGTCGACCGGCACGGCTGGGTCGCCGACGCCCGCGGGCTCACCGTTCCCGACCGGGTGTCACCGCCGTGCCCGGGCACGCCACTGCTCGTGCCCGGGTTGGGGCTGTGCATGCCGGAACCGCTCGGTGACGGCTGGCTGGTGCGACGCGGAGGCAGGCCGACGGCCATCGCAGTGGAACTCGACCTCGGTGACACCCCGCGAGCCACGGTGCGAGGCGACACCAGCTGGACCCGAGCGCTCTCACCCCGCCACGCGCAGATCCTGCGACTGTTGACCGAAACAGGTTCCGCTGGAATCGATGCCGCGTCACTGAGTGTGGCGCTGTTCGGTGACCGCGACCACGTGGTGGCCGTTCGCGCCGAGCTCTCCCGTCTCCGGAAGAGTCTCGGCCCCGTTCTGTCCACCCATCCGTATCGGTTCGTGGACGGTGTCGACGTGCACGTCGTCGGGTGACGAACCTTCCCGGTGTCTAATTCCTCGCCGATCGCACGGCGACGAACCGGCCCAGGTCGGCGCGCAGTTGCGGGTCGAGGCACTGACCGGCCGGTCCGGCGAGGATCTTGCGGAGCCGGGCCACATAGCACGCGGGTGTCATACCGAATTCGACGAGGAGATCACCGGTGGTGCCACCGCCGTACGGCAGCCAGCGACGGGCGAATTCGATGACCTGTGCGTCTTCGATGACGGAATCGTTGATCAAGGGCTGACACTCCTGTCGGGTCGGACGGCTGCGAGGTGAGTGAGAGGGTCCGCGAGTTCGCGGCCGTGGTGGGCCATCGCCTGTGCGTAGAGGCGGCCGGCGCGGTAGGAGGAGCGGACGAGGGGTCCGGCCATGACGCCGGCGAAGCCGATTTCCTCGGCGGTGGTGGAGTGCTCGACGAATTCCTCGGGCTTGACCCACCGTTCGACGGGGTGGTGGCGGGGGGAGGGGCGCAGGTACTGGGTGATGGTGATGATGTCGCAGCCGGCGTCGTGCAGGTCGTGCAACGCCTGGGTGACCTCGTCGGGGGTTTCGCCCATGCCGAGGATGAGGTTGGACTTGGTGACGAGGTTGTCTTCGCGGGCGGCGGTGATCACGTCGAGGCTGCGCTGGTAGCGGAACGCGGGTCGGATCCGTTTGAAGATGCGGGGGACGGTTTCGACGTTGTGGGCGAGCACCTCGGGGCGGGTGGAGAACACCTCGGCGAGCTGGTCGGGCTTGGCGCCAAAGTCGGGGATGAGCAGTTCGACGCCGGTGCCGGGGCCCAGCTGGTGGATCAGGCGGACGGTTTCGGCGTAGAGCCAGGCGCCGCCGTCGGGGAGGTCGTCGCGGGCGACGCCGGTGATGGTGGAGTAGCGCAGTCCCATCGCCTGGACGGACTCGGCGACGCGGCGGGGTTCGTCGCGGTCGAGGTCGTCGGGCTTGCCGGTGTCGATCTGGCAGAAGTCGCAGCGGCGGGTGCATTGCTGCCCGCCGATGAGGAAGGTCGCTTCGCGGTCTTCCCAGCATTCGTAGATGTTGGGGCAGCCGGCTTCTTCGCAGACGGTGTGCAAACCCTCACGTTTGACGAGGCTTTTGAGCTCGGAGTATTCCGGGCCCATCTTCGCTCTCGTCTTGATCCAGTTCGGTTTGCGTTCGATCGGAGTCTCCGCATTCCGGATCTCGAGGCGGAGCAGCTTGCGGCCGGGCGGGGCCTGCGTGGCGTCGGACGATGGTCTCGGTGTGGCAGTCACGTGTCGATTCCTGGGGGTAATTCCGCCGAACCGTGGTGCCGGAGGGTGACCACGGTTCGGCGGGATTGCTACATGTTGATCGGGCGACCCAGCGCGGCCAGGACAGATTCGTGCATGGCCTCGGACAGCGTGGGGTGCGCGAAGATCACTTCCGCGAGATCGTCACCGGTGGCCTCCAGGGATCGGGCGATGCCGAAGCCCTGGATCTGCTCGGTGACATCGGGACCGACCATGTGGGCGCCCAGTAGTTCCCCGCTGTCGGCGTCGAAGATGGTCTTGACGAACCCGTCCGCTTCACCGATGGCGAGCGCCTTGCCGGAGGCCTGCAGATCGAACTGCCCGATCTGCAGGGAACGACCGGTCGCCCGCGCCTGGTCCTCGGTGAGGCCGAGGCTGGCGACCTGGGGCCGGGCGTACGTGCATCCGGGGACATAGTCCTTGTCCAGCGGTGTCACGTGCGGGTCACCCGCCAGCTTGTCGACACACAGCACACCTTCGTGGCCGGCCTTGTGAGCGAGGCACGGGGCGCCGGCGACGTCGCCGATGGCATAGACCCCGAATGCGGTCGTGCGGCACCACTGGTCGGTGGTGACGAAGCCGCGGTCGACCTCGACGCCGAGGTCCTCGAGTCCCAAATCCTCGACGTTGCCCTGGATGCCGGCTGCGACGAGAACCCGCTCCACGACACGCTGCTCGAGGGTTCCGTCCGCCGATCTCACCGTCACAGCGACGGAGTCCGCGCCGACCGTGAGTTCGGATACCGAGGCACCGGTGTGGATCTCGATCCCGCGCTTCTCGAACTGCCGGCGCACGTGGCCGGCCACCGCGGCGTCCTCGACGGGCATGATCTGCGGTGCCAGCTCTACGAGCGTGACCTCGCTGCCCAGATCGTGGTAGAGGCTGGCGAACTCGACGCCGATGGCACCGGACCCGATGACCAGCAACGACTTCGGAAGGTCCTGGGGAACCAGTGCGTCGAAGTAGGTCCAGACCCGATCGCCGTCCGGTGTCACCCCGGGCACCGACCGCGGGCGCGCACCCGTGGCCAGGATGATGTGGTCGGCCCGGTACTCGGTGAGCGGCGACGCCGAGTCCGCGCTCTCCCGGACCCCCACGACGCCCTTTCCGGTCAGGCGTGCGGTGCCGGTGATCATGTCGATACCGTTCTTCTTCATCAGATATCCGATGCCGTCGGACAACCGACCCGACACCCCACGGCTGAATTCGACCAGTTGTGCCATATCGAATTCCACACCACTGGTGGAGAATCCGAGCGGACGCAGATTTGCCAGCGTATGCGCCACGTCGGCGCCGTGAAGGAGTGCCTTGGTGGGGATGCAACCCCAGTTGAGGCAGATACCGCCGAGGCGGTCCCGTTCGATCACCGCGGTGCGGAGTCCGTGCTGAGCGGCGCGGATAGCGGCGACGTAGCCGCCGGGGCCGCTTCCGATTACCAGGACGTCGTATTTGTCAGTCATGGATACTCCCTAGACCAGCATCAATGCGGGTGACTCGACGAAGCGCCGCAGTTCCTGCAGGAACGTGGCGCCGAGGGCGCCGTCAATTACCCGGTGGTCGCAGGACAAGGTGACGGTGAGCACCGTGCGAGGCACGACCTGACCGTCGACGACGACGGGACGGTGCTGTCCGGCTCCGACGGCGAGGATGGCGCCCTGTGGTGGGTTGATGATCGCGTCGAATTCGCGCACCCCGAACATCCCGAGGTTCGAGATGGTGAACGTGCCGCCCTGGAACTCCGCAGGCGTCAGCTTGCCGGTCTTGGCCTTCGTCACCAGTGCGTGGACCTCACCGGAGATCTCGGCGAGGCTCTTGCTCTCCGCCCCGCGAACGATGGGCGTGATCAGACCCGACGGCAGGGCGACGGCCACCGAGATGTCGGCGGTGGAGAATCTCAGCACCGACTGTGCTGCTTCGTCGAACTGGACGTTGACATCGGGGACCTTGCGCAGCGCCGCCGCGCAGGCCTTGACGACGAAGTCGTTGACCGACAGCTTGACCGAGGGCACGGTCGCGTTGATCTCCTTGCGGAGCGCGAGGAGATTGTCGATCTCGAGGTCCACGGTGAGCCGGAAGTGCGGGGCGTTGCGCTTCGATTCCTGCAGACGCTGACCGATCGCCTTGCGCATCGAGTTGAACGGGATCGTCTCGAACTCGGGTGCCGTGTGCTGCGAGGTGTCCGCGCCGCCCGTGGACGCCGCCACCGGATCGGGAACGAGCCGGAACGTCCGTTCGGCTTCCCGGACATCTGCCTCGCAGACGCGTCCCCGCGAACCGGTGGCCCGGCAATCGTGCAGATTGATGCCGAGGGATTTCGCCAGTCGACGCGCCACCGGCGTCGCATCGATTCCGCTGTCGTCCTCGGAGGTGCGTCCGGGCACACCCGATCGGGTCGGAGACGGTGCCTCCGCGACGGTTCCACCTGCCGAGCGAATCGCGTCGTGGACATCCGCGACGGAGATCCGGCCTTCGCGACCGGTCCCGGCCACACGGCCCAGGTCGATCGACAATTCGTCTGCCAGTCGGCGGGAGTGTGGTGTCGCGAACACGTCACCCTTCGTCTGTCCCCGTAGCGAATCCGGGACGGCGGTTGTGCCGGGAGTCCTCGCCGACTCCTGTGCCGCCGGCGCCGACGGGGTGGGTGTCACGCGCGGTTCCGCGGGGGTGGGTTGTCCGCCCGGCGACCGCTCGGGCTCGGATGCGGGGACGGAATCCGCTCCGATGCCGGTCAGGAATTCCTCGATCTCGGCGTCGGAAACGGCCGCGTCAGCCGACACGGCCAGAACCGCACCCACCGGCAACGTGGCACCCGGCCTGGCGACGATGCGACGAAGCGCTCCGTCGAACGGCGCCTCCAACTCGTTGGTGATCTTGCTGGTCTCGATCTCGCAGATCAGATCGCCCTTCGAGAAGGGGGTTCCTTCGTCGATCAACCACTCGGTGACGGTGCCCTCGTCCATGGACAGGCCCCATTTGGGAACTTCGATCAGTTTGATGTCACTCATGGTCAGGCGGTCACCACCTTGCGTACCGCGGCCTCGATGCGTGCCGCGTTGGGAAGCCATGCCTGTTCGAGCACGGGGGAGAACGGCACCGGGGTGTGCGGTGGGGTGACCAGTTCGATCGGTGCCTTCAGCGAACCGAACGCCTTGGTGGCGATCAGCGCTGCGACGTCGTGGCCGAATCCGCATCGTGCCGCGGACTCGTCGACGATCACCACCCGCCCGGTGGACGCGACGGATTCGAGGATGCCCTCCTCGTCGAGGGGTGAGACGGTCCGCGGGTCGACCACTTCGACGGAGATGCCCTCGGTGGCAAGTTTGTCGGCGGCCGTGTTGGCGGCATTCACCATGGCCGAGAGCGCGATGATCGTGACGTCCGTGCCTTCCCGGGTGTAGTTGGCTACGCCGAACGGGATGGTGTACGGCTCGTCGGGCACCTCGCCCTTGAGGTCGTACAGCGTCTTGTGCTCGCAGAACACCACCGGGTCGTCATCGCGAATGGATTGGATGAGAAGGCCTTTGGCGTCGTACGCGTTGGACGGGGCCACCACCTTGAGGCCGGGCACCGCGGCGAACACGTTGTACGGGGACTGCGAATGCTGCGCAGCCGCCGAGAATCCGGCGCCGATCATGCCGCGCACCACGAGTGGGGTGCGGGCCTTCCCGCCGAACATGTAGCGGAATTTCGCGGCCTGGTTGTACAGGGCGTCGTAGCAGACCCCGAAGAAGTCCATGAACATCAGTTCGGCGACCGGACGGAGCCCGGTCAACGCCGCGCCGGCCGCCATGCCGATGATCGCGGACTCGGTGATCGGGGTGTCGATGACCCGGTCGGAACCGAATTCGGTCCACAAGCCCTTGGTCACACCCAGCACACCACCGAACGCCTCGAGCTTCCCGGACTCGAGTTCCGGATTGGTCCCCGCCTGACCACCACGCAGATCCTCACCGATCTGCACTACCGTCGCATCGCGTTCCATCTCCTGGGCGAGCGCGGCCTTGATTGCTTCGCGGTACGTCGTCTTCGACGTTGTCATCTCTGTTCTCACTCTCAGTACGACACGTAGACGTCGGTCAGAAGGTTCTCCAACGGCGGGTATTCGGCTTGCCGCGCCTTCGCGACGGCGTCGTCCACGCGGGCTCGTGCGTCGGAATCGATCGCGTCGAGTTCCTTCGCCGACACCTTCCTGCTGTCCGGGTGGTTGCGGAAATTCAGCAGCGGGTCTTTCGTCTTGCGCAGTTCCGCGACCTGATCCGCGGTGCGGTACAGCTGCGCGTCACCTTCGAAGTGCCCGTGCCAGCGGTACGCGATCGCCTCGATCGAGGTGGGCCCGCCTCCCATCCGGGCACGCTCGACGGCCTCACGGGTCGCCTCGTACACGGCGAAGAAGTCGGTTCCGTCGACGGTGACGGCGGGCATGCCGAAGGATGCCGCGCGGGAGGCGATGCTGGGTGCGCCGACGGCGTAGTCCCGTCCGGTGGCCTCGCCGAATCCGTTGTTCTCGGTGACGAAGATGATGGGAAGGTCGAGTACGACAGCCATGTTCATGGCCTCGAAGACCGTTCCCTGGTTGGAGCCACCGTCGCCGGTGAACGAGGCCGCGACGCCGCCGTTTCGCAGTGTCTTCGCGCTGAGCGCCGCACCGATGGCCAGGGAGGGTGCCCCGCCGACGATGGCGTTCGCGCCCAGCATGCCCACGGACAGGTCGGCGATGTGCATGGAACCGCCCTTGCCGTGGCAGAGGCCGTCGTCCTTGCCGAAGATCTCCGCCATCATCCCGTGGAGGTCGCACCCCTTGGCGATGCAGTGCCCGTGCCCGCGGTGGGTGGACCCGATGTAATCGGTGTCCTGCAGGTTCTCGCACACGCCGACGGCAATGGCTTCCTGCCCGGAGTACAGGTGAATGAAGCCCGGGATGTCGCCGGTGGCGTTCTCTTCGTGGAGACGGTCTTCGAACGCGCGGATCTCGGACATCCTCCGATACGCGCTCAGTAGCGAGTTCTTGTTCAGCGCCATTGCACTCCCTTGGTTTCTCCGTTGTCGCCGGCTACGTCGGGGCCCGCCTCCGATCGCGCTGCGGCGTCGGAACGGTTGGTGCCTCGTGTAACCCGGGTCATGAATGTAGGGAGATATGACGTGCGCAATAAACGTTGCAGCCGATTGCAATGGTTCGATCGAGGGATGTGAAACAACGACGCGGTCGAGGGTCATCGAAAGCTCGTCAGTGACAACATTCCTGACGTGATCACCGCCAACGGCGACAGACCCCACTGGCACCGCCTGGTCGACAGACTCGGACTACCTGACGGCGCTCCACACCAAGGTCGTGGAGGAAGCGAGGGAACTCCGGGAAGCGTCACCGGAGGAGCGGGTGTTCGAGCTCGCCGATCTTCTCGAGGTGACCACCTCTTCCGTTTAGAGAAGTGGATCTGGGAGACGGTCTCGATAGCGCAGACCCCGACCCCGATCAGCCAGCAGGCCCGAATCGACCCGGTCGGCCACGGTACACCTAAGGGGGCGTAGATGATTCGCCGCCTGACTCGATAGAATTCTGAGTTGGAGGCCGGTCCAAGATTCCTGGTGGAACGTGAGGCTATGCCGCGTGCCGCGGGGAAAGCCGTTGTGCCCGTGTCGGTGAACCCATCTTGCGGTAGGAACCTCTTGTGTTTGCGGTGATCGGCCCGGTCAGCGCCAGAGGGGGCGTGCCGCTTTCAGCGCCGCCTGCCACTGACCGTTCAGGTGTTCGGCCTGCTCGTCGCCGATCTGCAGTTCCTGTTGGTAGAGGATGCCGAGTCCGAAGCTCGACTCCGCGGTGTGATCGTGCGCGTGGATGACGACCACGTCATCCAACGACTGTTCGCGCACGGACTGGACTTTACCGATGTCCGCACCGCCATCTTCGACCTGCACGGCGGGGAGGACGACGGGTTCGCGCTGCGCCCGGCATTGACCGCGATCGTCACCGAACAAACCGGTGAGAGCGGATTGCGCACCTCGGTGCGCCTGACCGGACCGCTGAGCGTGGTCACCAGCCCACTGGCCGACCATGCCGAAGCAGTGCTGCGGGAAGCACTGAGCAACGTCGTCCACCACGCCCACGCCCACCACGTCGATGTCACCGTCTCCGTCGGCGACGACCTCACCATCTGCGTCACCGACGACGGCCGGCATCGCCCCGGCCGTCACGCGCAGCGGCCCGCACAACCTCACTGCCCGCGCCGAACAGGCAGGCGGCACCTGCACCCACACCACCCGCACCACCGGCGGAACCCGCCTGACCTGGACCGCACCCCTGCCCGACGTGTCAGGGGCGGGCTAATCAGACGGTGTCGGTCCCGGCTTCGAGGACGCGCTTCAGGCCCGTCCAGATGGCGCGTTCCTGCCGCCGACCGATGAATCCGACGACGGGTCCGGCGAGGCGCGCGAGGCCCGGCACCGTGATCTCCCACTCCCATTGAAGCCGGGTGCCGCCCGCAACGGGTTCGCATCGCACCTGTCCGGTAACGACCGCACCCTTCATGACGCTGCGGGACGCCAGCAGGTGAGGGCGGTCGAACCCGGTGTACTCGACGATCACCGCGAGTGGTTTGCCTCGGCGAAGAATGGTTGCGTGGAACCGTGTCCCCACCCCGATCGGCCCGTCGGTGATCTTGATCGAGTCGGTCATGGCTGGGTTGTAGCGCACCTCGTTGCGCTGATCGGCCACGAAGTCGAAAACCTCCTCGACCGGTCGAGCGATGTCGAGGCTGCCGCGGACCCGGACCATCGCCGGTCAGACCGCGGGGACGAGTCGGACCAACACTGCTTCGCCTCCACGGTGAGCTCGGCGGCGCGCACGAGGAGGGTGTGCCTGCCGACCCCGACCCACCGGAACAGGAGAAGTGAGCAGGCCCACCACTGCGGGCCTTCCGGTGTCGCACTCCGACATATTCACGGCACGATGACCGCACGTCCGCGTAACGTTCCGGCCAGCAGCCGCCGGTACGCCTCCACCCCGTCGTCGAGGTCGAACCGCTCCACCGCAATATCGAGCACACCCTGACGAGCCAGTTCGACGAGTTCGATCAACTCGTGCCGGGCACCCCAATAGGGAACGGCGACATTGGTCTCGTAGGCGCCGCGGAAGAATCCGACCTGGGCAGCCGCCTGCCCGTCACCCAAGCCGACGATCGCGACGTCGGAACCGACCCCGGCGACGGCCATCGACAGATCCAATGTCGGCTGCATCCCCACGAAATCCAGTACCAGCGCCGCCCCGGCCGGTCCGGTGAACCTGCGCACCCCCTCTGCGGCGCCGGCATCGCTGCGCAGCACCTCGTGCGCACCCACTGACCGGGCCAGCTCGAGTTTGTCCTCGCTGACATCGAGGGCGATCACCCGTGCCGGCGACAGATGCCGCAGAAGTTGGATGGCGACGTGGCCGAGACCGCCGGCCCCGATGACCACGGCGCTGGAGCCGGCCCGCAGCTTGCCCAGCGATCGTGTGATCGCGTGATACGGGGTGAGTCCGGCGTCGGTCAACGGAACCGTTGTCACCGGGTCGAGTTCTCCGATCGGGACGAGATGCCGCGGCGAATCGACGATCATGTACTCGGCGATCGCCCCGGGGGCACCGAGCCCGGGCGGGACGATACCGAGATCCGCGGCCCGGGAACAGTAGTTCTCCATGCCCTGCGCGCAGTGCCAGCATTGCCCGCACCCCCAGGGCCCGTAGACCAGGGCATTGACTCCGAGCAGACCGTCGTCCACACCGGCCCCGACCGCGGCGACGCGGCCGGCGCCTTCGTGCCCGAGGGTCAGCGGCAGACCGAACGTGTACTGCTCACGCGGCAGCCCCATCAGGAATGCATCGGAGTGACAGACCCCGGCAGCGGTGACCTGAAGCAGCACCTGCCCGGGCCCCGGCTCGGGAGTGGGGATGTCGACGAGCTCGGGCTCACGGCCGATGGTTCGATACTGGATCGCCCTCATGCATGCTCCTCCGGTCGCGTGAATCGACGTGTTCCCTCCGAGCATGCGCGCCTGAAACACGTCCGGGCAGCACAACGGCAGAAGACGAGGACGCTCCGGTGACTTCTGTTGTCGTGTGCGAGGCACCTATTCCTCACCGACCCGGACTGTCTGCATCTCGATTGTGATGTGGGCCAGCGTGTCTCGTGTCAGCGACGCTGATAGGTCAGTGACCAGGATTGCTGTCCGCGGCCAACCTCATGCCAACCATCATCCTCGATGGTGCGGCGCAGCTCCGCCAGGGACGCCGTCATCCCCGGCGCCCACGCTTCCTGCGGCGGGACGGTGCCCCACGTGCGGGGAACCGGGAAGGTGGAACTGACATACCGAGGCCGGCCGTCGACGACACCGACGAACCGCATGTACGCGTTCCCCGATTGCGAGGCCAGGGTCGCCAACAGCGCAGCCCACCAGTGCCGCGCCCCGACCTCTTCCAGCTCGACCCGCAGCATCTTCGGTTCTGCCGCCATGCGGCCCATTGTGACTTCCTCACTCATGCACACACAGGACAATCGGACCGGCCGCCGGGTCCCCGGTGGCGCTGCCGCCCGTTCACTCGACTGCGCGCGATGTATGCGCACGTCGACACCCCGGTGTGAGCCGGGAGGAAGGGTGCGGACGAGCACCGCACCCGGCGCACTTCGGCCGCTGTCTCGGCGGGCTTTTCGACCGGCGGTGTCAGATCAGTATCGAGGCAACGGCGACGGCGAGGAGGACGAGGAGTCCGGCGGCCGCGGCGATGAGCGCGGACCCGGTGACCATTGCGGTGGGCACGGTCGCCGCCGTCGCGGCACCGAACGCGAATCGCGGTGCCATGTAACCCGGTAACGCGGGACTGTCGTCGAGTCGGGCGGGTCGCAGAGAAGACGGCGAGAACATCGGTTCCCTCTTCCCTCCGTGGCGCTGCAGGCTGCAGCCTATCCGGGGCTGTGTCCAGTCTTTCGCTGGTCCCGGTGCGCGCGTAGAGGACAACGTCACCAACACGCCCCGTCGAACCCTTCGGTCCGTGTCCGGCGTCGCCGCAGCCAGGAAGGCGACTCGGCTTCGTCGTCGGTGACGTCGAGGGTGAGGACATCGTCGACCGTGACGGTGAGGGTGATCGTGCCCGTTCGGGCGTGGGCGTGAGGACGTGGCCGAGCGCTTCCCGCAGAACGGCTTCGGTGTGGTCGGCGAGGGGACCGGCGATCACGGTCAGCGGCTCAACCAGACTCGGCCGCTGCTGCTGCCCGCCCGCACCGGCCCTGCCGATCAGGACTACGTCCGACAGTTCGCCGCCCGCCGGCAACCCACACCGCCGCACCAGCCCCGTCTTGACAACCCGCATCAGAGGTCACACCAAGGCGTCTCCTCGCATGCGGGACACTCGTTTTGATGCGGGGGTCAGCGGTCCTGGGTGATCGATGCCATCAGATTCCGGGCCACCTCGGACAGTGTGGTGTTCGTGCGTTGCGAGACCTGCACCAGATGCTGGAACGCCTCCTCCGCGGTGACGCGGTGCTCCGCCATCAGCACACCTTGGCCTGGTCGATCTCCGCCCGGGACCCCAACACGACCTCGAGTTGTGCGATCGTCTCACCGGCCGCCTGCCAGCGGCGGGCGTTGCTGATCGCGGCCGCCGCCGCGGTGGTCGGCAACCGCATCAACTTCTCGTCGAACGGATCGAATGCCTCGCCCCGGTCACTGTAGACGTTGAACGAGCCGACCAACTCGCCCGGTACCGTGCTGTCGACGACCAACGGGACCGACAGGCACGCACCGATTCCGGCCCCCGCGGCGGCCGCAGGCGAACTCCGGCCACTGCGCGGCGTGGTCCCCGCCGACGGCCCGGACCGCTTCCCGGGTGCGAGCGGCGTCCAGACACGCACCGATCCGCCGCATACTGCTGCTGGTCGGTCCGCACCGCCCGGTCATCGGTGGCGACGACGGTGCGTGAGTCGGAGCGTCGATCCGGGTCACCGCTCACCGCGTCGGCGTCGGGCAACACATCCCGCGCGGTCTTGGTGAGCCGGCCCAGCACCGTCTCGATGGGTTCCTCGGCGGCCGCCGCCGACCGCAACTCATCCAACGCGCCGGGAACCGCGTCGCGATGAACGAGGTGCGGGTGCCCTGGAGCTACCGACCGTTTCCGCCCTCACCGGACTGCCCAGCGAATCCGAGCAGGTGGTCTTACCTCAACACCGGGACCGGAAACCGATCGGATCGCAGCCATCGACCCCCTACTACCGCAGGCGCCCGGACCTGCGCGCCGCGAACCCGGGCCATCGCCGGTCAGTTCGCGGCAACGAGTCGGATCAACGGGATGCGTCGGGTGGTCCGCTCGGGGATCCGGGCGTAGGACGGAGCGATCGCCACCACCCTCGGCCACCACTGCTTCGCCTCCGCATCGGTGAGCTCGACGGCGCGCACGAGCAGGCGGTGCCCGTCGACCTCGACCGTCGCCGCGGGAGTCGCCGTCAGGTTGTGGTACCAGGCAGGATGTGTCGGGCGGCCACTGTTAGCGGCCACGACGATGCGGTCGGCGCCGTCGGGGAAGTACTGGAGCAGAACGGACCGAGCCAGCCCGGTGCGCCGGCCCCGGGTCGTCAGCACCAGGACTCGTCGCCCCCACGGCCGCACGATGCGGCCCCTCGTCACGCGATAGAGCCACACCCCGAACCGGCCGAACCGGGCGTCGAGATCGTGCTGAATCCGGGCCTTCGTTTGCTCACTCACCATCGTGCTCACCCATCTTTCGGCCTCGAACCGGAGGGGCCCGGCGAGCCGCGGTACGTGGAGCACGCCGCCATCGCCCATCACGTCCGTATGCACCGGCCATGCCATTCCCACTCTGCTGCGCTATGGACCGCACCGCAATCCCTACGCCGCCGAGGTCGGCCCGGATCTGGTCGAATTGTTTGAGCAGCCGCGGCGGGGTGCTCACACCGGCGATGAAGTATTTGTACTGCTCGAGGAAGGCGGGAGTCGAGTTGATGTTTGCAGGCGGCGCTGATGCTGCCAGCGTCAGTGAGCACCGGGGGAGGGCAGGGTACTGAGCCTGCCGGTCATCACCTCGCACACCGGCTGACTATGGAGGCGCTCCCTGAGCAAACCTAGCGTTTGACCAGTAGAGGCGACATGTTCCATCGGTGTGCGTGGTGGGCGCGAAATTGATTACATGGTCATTTGAGTGTTCGGGTTGTCGGTTGCTGCCGAGGTACGCGAGCGATTGCGGTGGCGAGTACGGCTACGGTGGCGGCGACGGCCGCAGCGATGGCGGCCGGCCGCGAGTTGAGGCCGTCGCCGGTGGTTCGGGCCACCACTATCCAGGCAAGGCCCCACACGATCGCGGCTGTGACGGTGACGCGTCCGTGGCCGGCGACGGCGAGGAGGATGGCGACCAGGGCGACGGTGGTGAGGACGAGTACGGCCCAGGTGTCGGGTCCGAGTCCGAACGGATCGATGTCGGCGGCAGCCAGTGTTGCGGCGATGTTGGCGACCACGGCGACGCACACCCAGCCGAGGTAGACGTATGCGGTGGCGTCGACGACGACCGCCTCGACGCGGCTGGAGGGCCTCTCGGTGGTCAGGACCCCCGAAGACGACCGTCAGCACGGCGAGGAGAGCGATGATGACCAGGACACTGAGCCAGAGCTGTTCGAATTGGACGCAGGTTATCCATGCCGCGTTCAGGATCATCGAGGCGGCGAGCCACCACCCGAGGCGCCGTTGTCGAACGTCGGCGCGGTGGGCGGGTAGGGCCTGCCAGATCGCGTGCGCGATGAATCCCAGATAGATCAGTGTCCAGATCGAGAAGGCGGGCCCGCCGGGGGCGACGGCGGTGGCGTCCGCGGCGAGGGCGCCGTCGGCGACCTGGGCGATCGGGGTTCCCAACAGCGCCCCCGAGCCGATGAAGGAGCCTACGATCGCCACTGCCGCGGAGATGATCACGACGAGCACCCGGGTGCCGTCGTGACCGGGCTGTTCGATCGATCTGCTCATGGCCACCCCTTTCCGGTAGGAAGATCCGTCGTCAACGCCCTGTCTCAGGCGTTCTGAGCGCTATCGTGTCGAGCCTAGTGATGGGCGAGAAGTGCTGCGGCGCTTCTAGGGTCGTGCGGCGATCGTGTCGTATCTGAGTGTCCGAATCGCGTCGTGTGCCGGGGCGGCCGGGGAAGCGAGCCGCTGGCGGTCGTGACCGTGACGGCGAACCTGGCCGCCGCAGGGAACCACCGCTCGGCCGCGACGTCGAACGGTGCGATGGACGCGTGTTTTCATAGCTCGATGTCGATCCCCCGTACGGGGCCGACACCGTGATGAGTGCGGATCCGCCGAGTCATCGGTGGCCAGAGTCGGCAGCTGGTGTCCGCTGTGCGGCGCTCTGGCGTTCGAGCCGGCGGGGACGGGGATAGGAGTTGCTCAACGGTATACCTTGCCCCTACCTGGTGTGCGTTTCGTCTGGTAGCGCCCACGCGACACCGCCGCGGATTCGCGGCCGCGGCGGCGGGGTTTGTGCGGTATCGCCCGAATCCGGGTGCGGGTTGCTTCCTGGGAAATGCGCGTTATCGTTGAGGGCAGAGGTTGAGTTCACAGCCCGGCAGACAGTGTCCGTTCCCGGCTACGATTCTCGGCCTTTTCTTTTTTGGGTTTTTCGGGTCGGTCCCACCCCGGAGGAACCTCATGACCTTTTTCCATTCCGTTGTCGACTCTCCGGCACAGGTGAAGTCCTGGTCAGCGGACACCTGGCGGTCGAACACCATCGCTGCCGCGGCCACCGAATTCCGCATCGACATCGACGAACCCCCCGGCGGCCCGGTCGTGATCCGGGTGGCCGGGAACGTGGACGCCGGCACCGTGCCGGTGCTGTCGGCCTGTCTCGGCGAATCGGTGCTGACCGGTCACAGTGTCGTCGTCGACCTGCTACATGTTCCTTTTCTCGGGTGCCCCGGGTTGGCAGCATTGCACCGCACCGCCACCGATCTGTCGGCGCAGCGGTGCCGCCTGACTTTGGCCGCATCCGCCGATGTGCGCTCGATCCTGGACCGGATCGGCATCGGTGCAGCGGTGCCCTGCTTCGACACCGTCGCCAACGCATTCCACGCCGCCCGCTCACCCCAGACCTCCGCCGGCAGCGAGGATCCGATATTTCCGATCCTTGGTCCATCGAACTGCTCTCACACAGTCCTCGCCGTGGGTCCCGGTTGCCCCGGAGGGCAGAGCGTTGCCCGATGACAGCGCCGTGCCGATGCACTGTGGCTACTGCCCGGTTGGCCACCCGATGGATTACCCACCACCTCGGCCTCGGCAACCGAGTTCGCGTCAGCCCAGGGTCCGGACCCGTTGTGCGGCAACCGGTGCACCGAACCACCAGGGGCGCAGATGGCCACGGACATGACGGAGCTGAGCCGAATGGTGGCCTTCGAATTGCGGTGGTGCGCCCACGGCGGCGGACCGGCCGAGGTCATCATGGCCGATTTCGGGATGGACACCGCGGCGTTCTTCCGGACACTGGTCGCATACCTCGACGTCGCTGCGCTGGCACCCCTGCGGCCGGTGCTGGTCGAGCGAATGACCACCGTCGCCCGTCGACGGCTCTGGCTGGGCACCTGATCCGCCGAACAGGGCGCACGGTGCTTCATGTTGTTGTCCAACCGATGTCACTACACGTGGCACGTTCGCCGCGCAAAATCCGAAACTGAGATGAGTGACACCGATCCCATGACTTCTGTACCCGCTCGTGCGCCGAGCACTGCGTCGGCTTCCCGCCGTGAAAATTCGCTGCGGACCGGGCTGTCCACCGACCGTGATTACGGAGATTGGCGCATCCTGGGGTCGTGCCGGAACGTCGAGTCGTCGTTGTTCTTCTCCCCGGAGGGGGAGCGCGGCCGCGACCGGGCGCGGCGCGAAGCGCACGCCAAACGCGTCTGCCAGGACTGTCGGGTGCTCATCGAATGCCGCGAGTACGCCCTGGCCGTTGCCGAACCGTACGGAACGTGGGGTGGGATGTCCGAGGCCGACCGCAGACGGCGCACACACCGGCGTCGGCGACGAGATGCACGGACCAGCGCCGAGCGCCTACTCTGACAATCGACGACGTCCGCCCTCACGCCGAGGGCGGCTTCCACCATCAGGTTGCCGCGCGTTGACCCATGGTTTCTCACCGACGAGGACTACGACGTGAGCCTCGAGGCGAGTTGATCGTTGAGAACGCTGATGTCGTGTCCAATTCGGTGTGGTATCCGAGGTGATCACGATCTCGTGTGGCGCAGCCCTAGAAGGGCACCGGGGTTGCGAGCAGCCCGTTTCCGGGTTCCCGCCCGGAGAGGATGCGGCAGAACTCGAGGGCGTCGACCTCGAGGGTTTCGCCGTCGGTGCCCGACGACCACGCACCCCCGACGGGACCGGTGAGGTGCAGCCGGAACGGTTGTCCGTGGCGCCCCGCCCACTCGCGTGCCATGTCGGCTATCAGTTCGCCGTCGTGGTCGGCGGACAGGCGCAGCGGTCGGCCGATGGCCCGGCTGAGATCCACACGATGCATCCAGACATCGCGGGTGAGGATCACGTCGGTGACGAACCCGATGGACCACCATTCGCTGATTCCTCCGATCGTCTGCGGTTCGGGCATTCGGTGTCGGCGAATGATCGCGGGTGTGCGCCTGCGTCCCTTCGCTGCGCCGCGGCCGATGGCGTGGAATTGCTTGGTGATCTGCGCTGGGGTCAGCGCGGCGCGCTCTCGGACCTGGAGGTCGGTGAGTTGATCGATGAACTCACCTCCGCCGTGGGTTGCGAGGGCCTTGTGCGCGAGCCTCTGTTGCCGGCGGCCCTCGCGGATCGACGATGCATACGCCGCCATGCCGAGGACGTGGCACGCAAGCTGTCGCACATCCCATGCGGGGCAATCGGTTTGACTCGACCACTGTTCGGGAGTCAGCGAGGTACCGGGGCGTGGGCCGGACAGACGGTGACCGTCTGGGTCGACAAAGACGGCAACTACATGGCCGCCCCGAACACCGCCACCGACAACGCACTCGGGGCCATCGGCGCGGCACTCGGGTTCCTGATGCTCGGAACGGTCGGCTGCGGCCTGCTCCTACTCGGGGTCCATTGGCTGCTCGACAAACACCACCGTTCGCAGTGGCAGCGGGAATGGCAGGGTCTCGGGCACGCACCGGGATGGTCGGTCAACTGACCCGGACTGGCCGCAGGCGCGGTGCAGAGGTTGTATCCGTCGCGCGGCCTCAGACAGATCATCATCGACGTCGCCACCTGCCGGGGTCCAACGCCTCTAGAAGTACGTGTCGGACGGTCGTAGGTTCGGCGGCAAGCCCAGCGATGACGCCGACCCGACGGGGTCGGGATGCCATTAGCCGACCGCGCGGAGCACTGCGCGGCAGTCCTAGGGCGACGAGGTGCGACAGGGTCAGGTGGTCCGTATGAGAAAGAGTGTCGAACGGGTGTGGCTCAGCAGCTACGCAGAAGGCGTTCCAGCGGACATCGAAATCCCGGAGACGTCACTGGTCGACATGTTCGACGCCTCGGTGGCAAGGTTCGGGCCCAGACCGGCGCTCGAGTTCTTCGCAGCGGAACTCACCTATACCGAGCTCGATGACCGCGTACAACGTGCGGCCGAGGGACTGCGGCGCCTCGGCGTCAGCCACGGTGACCGGGTGGCTCTGATCATGCCGAACTGCCCCGAACACGTTGTCGCGTTCTACGCCGTGCTGCGGATCGGCGGTGTGGTGGTCGAGCACAATCCGCTCTACACCTCTCGGGAGATGGCGCACCAACTTGCGGACCACGGTGCAAAGGTCGCAATCGCCTGGGACAAAGTGTGCACGATGCTCCGCGAGTTCTCCGGCGAGACGGCCCTCCAGCACGTCGTTGCGGTGAACATTACGCAATCGATGCCCCTGACCAAACGGATCGGCCTGGCGTTGCCCATCGCGAGGGCGCGGAAGCTTCGGAACGAGTTGACCGCTCCGGCGCCGGCAGCGGTTCCGTGGAAGCAGCTGCTGACCAAGGGGCGAATCGATCCGGCTTATCCCCGACCCACCGTCGGTGATCTGGCGGCGGTGCAATACACGAGCGGCACCACAGGCACCCCGAAGGGCGCCATGCTCAGTCACCGGAACCTCGCCGCCAACGCCCAGCAGGGACGCGCGTGGGTTCCAGGACTTGTGGACGGCGAGGAGGTTGTATACGCCGTTCTCCCAATGTTTCACGCCTACGGGCTCACGCTGTGTCTGACGTTCGCGATGAGTATCGGCGCACGCCTGGTGCTGTTTCCGAAGTTCGACGTCGACCTGGTGTTGGCCGCAGCGAAGAGACATCCGCCGACATTTCTCCCCGCGGTGCCACCGATATACGAGCGACTCGCGCGTGCCGCACAGGAGCGAGGTGTGGACCTGACGTCGGCTCGTTACGCGATCTCCGGGGCGATGCCGTTGCCGGCAGCGACACTCGAACTGTGGGAAACGGTCACCGGTGGGTTGCTCGTCGAGGGCTACGGGCTCACCGAGACGTCTCCGGTCGCGCTCGGAAATCCGATCGGGCTCGCGCGTCGCCCAGGTGCCGTCGGAGTTCCTTTTCCCAGCACCGAGATTCGGGTCGTGCATCCCGACAATCCCATCGATGATGTGGAGCCAGGGGAACGCGGCGAGCTGCTGATTCGAGGGCCTCAAGTGTTCACCGGGTACTGGAACAAACCCGAAAAGACGCGGGAAGCGCTGCTCGAAGGCGGCTGGTTCCGAACCGGCGACATTGTCCAAGTTGATCCTGGCGGCTTCGTCACGGTTGTGGATCGCATCAAGGAACTGATCATCACCGGTGGATTCAACGTCATGCCGTCCGAGGTGGAAGAGGCGCTGCGACTGTTCCCCGGAGTGACCGACGTCGCCGTTGTGGGCCTGCCGACACCGAGCGGCAGTGAAGAAGTGGTCGCGGCGGTGGTTGCATCGGAAAGCGAGTTCGACGCCGAGGCGGCGCGGGAGCATTGCCGAACCCATCTGACGGCATACAAGGTGCCTCGGAAGGTGGTGGTGGTCGAAGATCTACCGCGTTCCCAGATTGGCAAGGTTCTGCGTCGCGTGGTGCGCGAGTCGTTGATGAAGACCTAGAGGTGTCCCGTAAGAGTTCACGGCGTAGCAATCCGACAAGGAGGCCGAGATGGGGTTGGTGACGATCGCGACCGATGTGGCGAAGGGTTTTGGGTCGCTGGTAGGAATTCGCAGCGGCACCGAAGAGCCTCGCTACGACGTCCAGGAGAAGATTCGAGGCCTCGAGATCCGCCGGTACGGTCCGCGTGTCGCTGCCGAGACCACGGTGCCCGGAGACGAGGAGAGTGCCCGTAACGCAGGGTTCCGGCGCCTGGCCGGATACATCTTCGGCGCCAACGTGAGTAAGTCGAAGATCGCGATGACCTCGCCGGTATCCCAGGTCGGCGGTCCGGGCGACTCGTGGGTCGTCCGGTTCTACATGCCGTCGAAATGGACGATGGAAGCTTTGCCCATTCCCAAGGACCAGAACGTGGAACTGGTGGAGGTCCCCGGTGAGGCGGTCGCGGCGCTGCGTTTCACAGGCGACCGCGGCCCCGGGGCGGTCGCTGCGCGCACCGCTGAACTGCTGCGCGCGTTGGATGACACCGCGTGGGTCCCGAACGGTGAACCCGTCGCCTGGTTCTACGATCCGCCGTGGACCATCCCATTCCTCCGTCGCAACGAGGTGGTGGTCCGGGTAGCGGCGCGCTGATCCGAGGGCGAGGTGGCGACAGCCTTGCCGACAACGATGACGACCTTCGCGGCCGCTTGCAGGGCAGCGTGCAGGCACCGCCTCGAGCACACCGGGTAGAAAAGGGACCTTGGTAACCAAGTGAAGGCCCGGCGGCCCTGGGCGCATCCGCGCGATCGTCGTGTGATGGAAGGTATGAACACGAACGTTGGGTCGCAGCGACCGTGCTCCGGTCTGCGGTGGCGGTCGGTGCGCATCGACGGCCGGATCGCCCGGTACGGGGTCGGCGGCTTCGGGCCGCGGGTGCTGTTCCTGCACGGTTGGGGGCTCAGTGGAGCGGCCTACACCCGCCCGCTCGAGCAGCTGATCGGAATGGGTATGCGTGTGTATGTCCCGGCACTCCCCGGTTTCGGAGGCACCGCCCGTCTGCCGGAGGCGCAGAGAACTCTTCCCGGGTACGCCCACTGGGTGGGGCAGTTCGCCGACACCATTGGCCTGCCCCGGCCCGTGACCGTCGTCGGTCATTCGTTCGGTGGGGGCGTCGCGATCACCACGGCCCACCGATTGCCCGATCTGGCCGAACGTTTGGTGCTGGTCAATTCCATCGGCGGTTCCGCGTGGACCGACGGCCGCGGGGTGGTGCGCGCACTGCGTGATCGTCCGCTGTGGGACTGGGGTCTGCACCTGCCGGCCGATCTGCTGCCCGGCCGGCAACTGACTCGTGTCCTGCCGGTCGTTTTGCGCGACGCGGTGCCCAACGTGCTGCGCAACCCGGGCGCGGTGTGGGAGGTCGCCCACCTCGCCCGCACCGCGAACCTTGCCCCGGAACTCGCCGCTCTCGCCGAACGTCGACTTCCGATCTTCGTGGTGTGGAGCAAGCGGGACACGATCATCCCCGAATCCACGTCCCTGTCACTGCAGGCCGCACTGGGGGATCCGCACACGATCACCATGCCGGGCGGGCACGCCTGGCTGATGGACGACCCGCACGCCTTCGGCGAGCTCATCACCAACGTCATCCACCAGCCACTTCCCGCCGCGTTCGATCAGCCGGTCGCCGGCGCGTTCCCGGCTGCCGTGGCCGACGGCAGCGCCGCCTGACGCCGGTGCCGGTCGGGCAAGCCGTGGTGTTCGCGGGTGAGGTCTTCGGACCCTACAACCGAGCCGCACAATCGTCATACGGTCAGTGGTGTTCCCGAGGGGTCATCCACCCGAGGACATCACTTCGGAAGTACTCCCGGCACGGCCGCCCAGAATGCGATCTGACCTACCGGCCGGACCGGATGGGAAGGTGACACCGATGCCCGAGACAGACACTGCGGAATTGGTCGATTTCGAGCGCCGCTGGTATCGCCTCGGAGGCGGCCCCGCCGACGACATCGAAACCGAGTTCGGGCTACCCCCGGCCACGTTCTTCCGGCGGCTCGAGGACCTTCTCGAAACCGACCCACCCGAGACCCTCACCCCGTCCGAAGCCTCGGCGATGCTGCGGGTGTGCCGGCGACGACTGTGGCTCGATGAATAGACCCATGATGGTCGCTCCCGAATCACGCAAGCACCCCGTGCCGGCAGGGTCGGCACGGGAAAACGCTGCCGGTGATCTGGCGGTGATGTTCGGTGCCCTCTCGGTCGTGGCGTTCTGGGCCTTCGGAGTGGGTGTGCTGCTGGGTCTGGGCGCTCTCGTCGTAGCAGCTGTTGCCCGAGATCGCGCCCGCGCTACGCAGGAACCGATTCCCGTGGAGGCGGTCCTCGGCGTTCTGGCCGGGCTGGCCGGAATCACGGCCGGTGTGTTGTTCCTCGCCGCGGTCTTGCCCAACCTGTGACCCGGAGCGAGGCGGCAACAAGGGAAGTCAGCGGTGGGGTTTGCGGGTAATCATGAGAGGAGCCGGTCACAGCCGTGGGACCGGCGACCAGGCACGGGAGCACCGATACGGGCAGGTGTCATTTCTCTGCGGGGTGTTGTCTGTCGCCCTGTTCTGGGCGTACGGCATCGGTGTGATCGTGGGTGTGGGTGCGGTGACGGCCGGGATCACCGCCTACCGGACAGGTAGAAGAACACCCCATCGCATGCCCGTCGACGTTGCCGCCGGGATCACGGCCGGCATCACCGGCATCGTGAACGGTCTGTTGTTCCTTGCGGTCGTTCTCACCCACACATAGCCCGCCGAAGGCCTCGCCGATGGCCGCCGCCGCCCTGCGGGTAACGGGCAATCAGCTGCTGGTAGTTCACGCTCACCACCGCGATGATGGCAACGACTGCTCCCATGGGCGGGATCAGCAGAGCGAGATCACCGCCCAGGGCTCGCAGTGCAGCCTCGATGGCGTACGCCACGGAGGATACGGGGTCCGCCATGACCGCGAACGCGAACGCGAGGAGCAGCAACGGGCGGGCGCTGAGCATGTGGGTGATCCGACCACGCGGGGCGGGAGTGAGTTCCGGATCTGTGTCACCGGACACGGGACTCCTTCAGCGGTCGACGACGGCACCGCCGACCATTACCCGGGCGGCCTCAACTCAGGGTAGGACGGGAGCATCGACGACGCTCATGGCAATCACCACCGGAGGGGTGGCCTGGATTCGTGGCTGGAGGGAATCCGCCGCCAGGCCACAGCGGGCGTCCTCGCTGCCGCCACCGCCGTCCGCGCACTGCACGGCTGCGCCCAGATATCGCGAATGGGCTTCAGCAAGTAGATGATCGCGTTGTGCACATGACTATTGCGCCTCCCATTCGGATGAAGTCTGCACCAACGACTAGCTCCTCTGGGGTCCGTGCAGGGAACTGCTGAAACTGCCACGCTGCTCGCGGATACGGCATGAGTCCGGTACACCGGTTCGACGTCACCCCACGTGCGGTGGGTCAGTGCAGGTCCCGCCGTCGAAAGCTCCACAGGGCCACCGCCGCGCAGACCACGAAAACGGCAATCGGAGCGAGGAACGGCTCGAGCGCGATTCCCTGCGCGAGCATGTTGCGGCCCCCGTACCAGTGCCAGGGCGAAGCGAAGCGCAAGATGTGCAAGCTCTCGCTCGATGCCGCGACGGCGTTGAGGAGATTTCCCATCACCGCCACGGTTGCGGCCGTGGCGATCGCCACCGACCGTCGGCCCGTCCAGGCGCCCGCAGCAAACGCGATCGCACCGTGCATCAGCCCGAATGCGGTCGCCGCGAACACCGCCGCGACGAGCCCGGGGATCGATACGCCCTCGAGCAAGCCGAACGGCGGGGAGAACGCGAGGAGGCTCGCGGTGGTGACGATCCCAAGGCCGAGCGACAGCGCGACCACTGCGACGAATCGCTCGATCAGGACGCGTCCACGGGTCACCGGGTTGGACAAGAGCAGTTCGAGGGTGCCGTCCTCCTCGCTGCCGCCGATCGCGTACGCGCCCGCTCCCACGGCGAAGATCAACAGCAGGACGGGCAGGATGAGGCCGAACAAACGTCCCTGCAGGTACCCCGCGGGCGAGGTGATGAGGATCTGGTCGCTCGAGCCGATCAGGGTCTTGAACGTATCCGGAAGGTCCTTGACGAGGTTCTCGATGCCCGTCACGTTCTTGATCGTCGGGTAGAACGCGTTGTTGACCGCCACGTAGGCAGCCACGCCGCCCGACCACCACACCATTGAGCGGCGCCGGTCCTCGAGGTAACGCCCAAGGACCCTCACGGGCTCGGCTCGTCCCGGTACAAGCTGAGGAAGGCGTCCTCGAGATCGGTCTCGTGGGTGACGATCCGTCGCACCGGCAGCGTCGCGGCCTGCTTGAGGACGGCGTCGACGTTCCCCTCGATGACGAGCCTGATCACCGTACCGGACGATGTAGCGCTGAGGACGCCCGGAAGGCTCTCGAACGGCTCGGCGCTTGCTTCGCGGGCAACGTACAGGTCGATGTGCTGGCGGGCTTGGCGCTGGAGCTGGTCGATGGCCGCCACCGTGACGAGCCGGCCCTTCCTCAAGATCCCGACCCGGTCAGCGAGCGCTTCCACCTCGGGCAGGACGTGTGAGGACAGGAACACCGTCGTGCCGTCGCGTTTGACGTCGCCGATCAGCTGGTGGAACTCGTGTTGCAGCAATGGGTCGAGACCCGCCGTGGGTTCGTCCAGGATCAACAGCTCCGGACGATGCATGAACGCCTGCACGATTGCGGTCTTGCGGCGGTTGCCCGTGGAGAGTTGTCCGATCGGGCGCACTGGATCGAGGTCGAAGCGTTCGAGAAGCTCGTCGACGTAGGTCGTGTCGACTCCACCGCGAAGGCGGCCGTAGAACGCGATCAGGTCTGCCGTCGTGTATCTGGGGTCGAACTGGAGCTCGCCGGGGATGTAGCCGAGCCGGCGGCGAATGGCCGGGTCGGCGCCGCTGCCACCGAGGACGGTGTAGGTTCCGGTGGACGGCCGGATGAAGTCGAACAGCATGCGGATCGTCGTGCTCTTCCCCGACCCGTTGGGGCCGAGATACCCGAAGACCTCACCCCGATGGACGTCGAGGTCGAGCGCGTCGACGGCGATAAGACCACCGAAGCGTTTCGACAATCCATGCATTTCGATGACGCTGTCGACCGCGGCCTGCTGAGGAGGGTGCCGAACGTGCGGCTTCGCAGTTTTCACGGTCTGGGCGCCGTCACGAGACACCGATGATCGGCATCGAGCGTGGCAGGGAGCCCGTTCACGAGAAACTACGTTACCGGCCCGAGCTTGCACTCGTACAACAGCGAATACATCAGCCCGTCAGAGAACCCGAGCACACTGTTCACCACCGGGTACCGGAGTTTCCACAACCGCGCCCTCGGTTTGGCGGCAGGGGGTGGAGCTGGTTGCGGTGCAGTCTGATCGGTGGCCGAATGGGTGCCGCCAGTCACGTCTGTCGGTGGGGTTGGAATCGGCGTTGACGTTCCCGCGTTGTTGTTCGGCGAGATGGTCGCGGTCCTGGCTTACGACGTCGGTTTCGTGGCGGGCGAGGCGGCCGCGTCGGGAGGTGCGGCGGGCACCGGCTAGTAGCAGGCTCAGGCCGAGGGAACCGACCGCAGCAGCGGCATGCACTCGCCGGTCGTGAGGGTCCGTCCGAGCCCTTGAAGGGCGGGGCGGCGGCGATCGGGGTCCATGGCGTCCTGCCTCACAAGGTACGTACTTCTCCAACAGGGAACGCGGTCCGATCCCATCCCAACTCTCCGGCGCCTCATGCAGAAGCCTGGCGCCGTACCCTCTTCCCGCTACGTCTCGGCCACGTACTTGGTACCGCACGTCACTGCAGGGTTGTTTGGGGTGGCAGCGCGGAGGAGAGCCGAGGCAGTTAGGGCGGTTCAGCGGTCCGGTTCGTCGCTGAAGACGAGGCGGCGACCGGTGATTTCGGTGGGTGTGATCTCGACGTAATTGAACTTGGGGGTGGCCAGCCATGACCGCAAAGGCAACTCGTCGGCTGCGGCGACCTCACTGAGCTTTTGGAGGCGACGCGCGGTGCCGTGGACGATGACGCTCCAGCCCGATTTCTCGGCTATTTCGTCCACCTCGAAGGCGACGTCCCGGTGGATGGTTAGCTCGACGAGCTTGGATCCCTCAGCGGTTCGGAAGTACACCTTGCCTTCGTGGACGACGTAGTTGACGGGAAAGATGTCGACCCGCCCGGACACGCTCAAGGCAAGCCGCCCCAAGGCGCCCGAGCTGAGCAACTGCCAGCTCGTCTCCGAGTCCAGTTCGGTGATCGGTTGCTCGGCTGATTCATCCGTGTCATAGCCCATGTCTGATGATGGCACCCGAAGACTGTCATTGTCAGAATGTTGGGCAAGCTGATGCCTCACCCCCGCCGGAGATCCGCCCGCAATGCGTTGACCGACGTCTACCTCGGTCGGATCGAATGGGTGAAGAATGCGGAGATCGACGTGGTCGCGCGCGGGGGTCACAGTCAGCGAAGTGAGCTCAGTCGATCTCGTCTTCGGTATGGCGCCCTGCGCCTCGAGTCCGTGCGAATCCCGCTGTCACCGTGCGCCCGTGGTCGTCCTGGGTCCGGCTCCTTGCCAGTGGAGCGCCGGACCCGGTCTCCGCGGTGCAGGTCTCCGAGGATCCGATCGGCGACCGTCACCTGCGGGATCACATCCAGGTCCGCGGGATCAGATCCAGGCGAGTGGCGACATACCGATGACCTTCGCACCCGGTCACCGTGTCAGTCCCGATAGCTCGGCGCTGGTGGGCCGCCGGTCGGCCCTACCAGGCGTAACCATTTGTCGTACATCCTCATCCATGTTCCGTGCGGTACGCACTCGTTCCGAGTGTTGCGTTCACGACGCGCACCAGGTCGTCGTTGCTCTTGTTTGTGACGACACCGTACGGCTCGAGTTCCAGGTTCGGGCCGACGAGCTCGAGGTGGGGATCCTGAGCTGCGAGGCCGGCGAGGATGGAGTTGTCGGTGCTGGCCGCATCGGCCGTGCTGCAGGGTGGTCAGGCAATCGTCCCAGTCGGGGACCGCGACGACCGTGGCGGTGGGTGCGACGCGCTGGACGGTGGCGAGGGAGGTGGTGTCGATGAAGGTGCAGACCCGTTTCCCGGCCAGGTCCGCCGGCGAGGAGATGCCGGATCCCTTCGGTACGAGCAGGCGCTGGAACGCCTCGAAGTACACGGTGGAGAATCCGACGCGTGCGGCGCGTTCGCATGTGATGGAGGTGGCATGGACTACGAGGTCGACTTCGTTGTTTTCCAACGCCTCGAAGCGCCCGGTAGAGGTCAGCAGTCGGAACTCGACGTTCGCCGGGTCTCCGAAGAGGTCGCGGGCGATTTCCCTTGCCAGGTCGATATCGAACCCCTGCAGGGTGCCTGTGGCGGGATCCCGGAAGCTGAGCAAGTTCGTGTTCTGGTCGGTTCCGGCGATCAGCCGGCCGCGTGCGGCGATGGTGGCCAGCGCGGTGCCGGGTGGCGCCGTCTCCGGTCGCAATCAGGGATCGGGTCGCAGGCTCGACAGTGCGTCGCAGGTGGAGGGATCCTGTGGGACAGGTGGAACGACGCTCGGGGGCGGTAACACTTGGGCACCATCGGGCAGGTGGAATTGGGAATAGTCACCGGTAGGGGGCGGTGGAAGAACCTCGGGTACCCCACACGCCGCACACAACGAGACCGCCAGGAGCGCAGCGACGGACTGCCGTGGCGAAGCAGCCGGGGAGCGAACCCCGACACAGGAAAGCTCGGTATTGCGAGTTCGTCGTCGAACCGTGTCATCGGCCGGTGCTCGTTCGGTCGAGAGCGTGAGCTCGAGACCACCTGCACCTGCGGCAACGATGGCGAGACGGGATGTGCGCCGACATCGCGGCGGTGTCCAAAGCGGTGGGCCCTCTCACGTGCGGACGTCCGCAGCCTTGAACTGCCCCGTCTCCGGAGCCGCCACCCTGTCCGCGGGTGTCCCCGCCGCCTTCTTCGTGCGGTGGGATTCATCGGATTTCCAGGGTGACTCCGGCGGCAGGCGGGTTGCGTAAGTACGCGAAAATTCTTCGATCGCACGTTCTCGGTGGGGGTCATCGCGCCTCGATGACGCCCATCATGCCAAGGTCTTCGTGGTCGAGGATGTGGCAGTGATAGACGGTGCGGCCGGGGTAGTCGTCGAACGCGACGCGGACCGTCACCCGGTTGCGGGACGGGATGTTGACCACGTCCTGCCAGGCGATCTCGGTGACCTCCCGTCCGCCGGTGCGCAGGAGCTGCATCGGCCACACATGCAGGTGCAGCGAGTGCTCCATAGGCGAGTCGTTGACGAGGGTCCATTCCTCGACGGTGCCCACCCGTACCGTGTGGTCGGTGCGGTCGGGATCGTACTCGCGGCCGTCGATCGTGAACCGCATCCCGCCGGCGCCCATGGCCATTCCCATTCCCACCCCGAAGGTGAACGTCATGGTGGCGGCAACGGTTTCGCGTCTCAGGTCACGCGGCGACGGCTGCGGGGGAACCGGAGCCGGCGGCGAGGCGGCAGCACCCGCGACCTCGACAGTGGCAAGGACCGTCCCCGTCGCATCCCCGCCCGGTGACGAGGGATCGCCCCTGCCCCCGCGCCCCATCATGCCCATTGCGCCCCGGTCGACCGGCAGGGCCAGCAATTGCCCCGATCCCGCCATGGTGGACACCAACAGGTCGGCGCGGTTTCCACCGGCCAGCACGAACTCCTGGACCGGGCGCGGCTCGGTGAAGCGGCCCGAGTCCAGGCCGAGCAGTCGCAGCTGTTGCCCGTCCATCCGAAGGCGTAGGTACCGGCTGACGCAGGCGTTGACGATGCGCCACCGTTCGAGCGTGCCCGGGGCGGCGGTCATCGTCGGACGGAGCTGGCCGTTGACCAACACAAGATTGCCCTCCCGGCCGACCATCCGGTCCATTATCGAGGCGGGCGCGATCCGTCCGGCATTGTCGAGGGTCAGATCGGAGATCACCAGCACCCGCTCCCGGGTGACGGGCACCGGATCGATGTCGTCGACGATGATGGCTCCATACAGGCCACCGAAGATCTGGTCGGCGACCAGGTGGTGGTGGTGCGGGTGGTACCAGTACACCCCGGACGGATGAGTGTCGGGCAGCCGGTATTCGTAGTCGAAGTCCTGGCCCGGCTCGATCCGCAGGAACGGGTTGTCGCCGTTGCCCGCAGGGGAGACGTGCAGCCCGTGCAGGTGCAGGTTGGTCGGCTCGGACAAGCGGTTGCGCAGCGTCACCCGGATCCGGTCGCCGGGCGTTCCCCCCGAGATGTGGACACCTATTCCTATGCGGCGGTGGCCAGCGTAGCCGATCGCTGCTCGAACTCGACCGGACAGATTTGGCCGAGAGTGGAATGCCTCCTTCTGGTGTTGTATCGCGTGATCCAGCGGAACACGGCAGCGCGCGCCTCGCCCGCACTGTTCCAGCGTTTCCGCCCCTTCAGCGTCTCCCGTTTCAACGTCGCATTCAGCGACTCGGCGGCCGCGTTGTCCGCCGACGTTCCGACCGCACCCCGCGATCTGGTCACCCCCAACTCGCAGCAGAGTTCGGCGAATTCCGCCGATGCATATTGAGCTCCGTTGTCGGAGTGGAATATTGATCCATCGAGCCCGGCGGCGCCACGACAGGCGGCCGCCGCCCGCAGCGCATCGGTGACCAACTCGGTGCGCATATGGTCGGCGATCGACCACCCCGCCAACCGTCTCGAACCCAGGTCCAACACCGTCGCCAGATACAGAAATTCACCGTCACCCACCGGCAGGTAGGTGATGTCCCCGACGTACCTGGTGTTCGGTGCGCTCGCCGTGAAATCCCGCCGGACCAGGTCCGGCACCGGGGCCGCGTCCGGGGCGGGAATCGTGGTGCGCACCGGTTTGCGCAGATGCAGCCCGACGATCCCCTTCACGCGCATGACCCGTTCGACCCGCTTGTGATTGACCTCGATCCCGGCATCGCGCAGTTCGGCGGTCACCCGTGGGGCCCCGTAGGTGCCGTCGGAGTCGTCGTGGATGGCGCGGATCCGGGCGGCCAACTCCTCGTCGGCGGAGGTGCGGGCGTCCCGGGCCGGCGCGGCGGCCCGCCACCGGTAGAACCCCGAGCGGGAGACCTCGAGGATCTGGCACAGCCACTTCACCGGAAAGGTGTCGCAGTGGTCGTCAACGAATTGGAAGTGGCTGCTCACCAATTCGTCTCCCCGGCGAAATATTTCGCGGCCCTCCGCAGGATCTCCCGTTCGGTTTCGAGCTTGCGGATCTGGGCCTTGAGCTGCCTGTTCTCTTCCTCCAACACGGACTCGGACGATACCCCGCCGGCCCGCGATGCCGGCCGCGCCGCCCCACTGGCCCGGAGCTCGGCCGCGGGAGCGCCGGTGCGTTTGCGTTCGGCCCGCACCCAGGTGCGCAGCGTCTCGCGGCTGACTCCCAGATCCTTGCCGATGCCCTCGAACGTGTGGCTCGGATCGGACAGGTACAGCGCGACGGCATCGGCCTTGAACTCCGCCGAGTACGCCTTCATCGCCATCAGTGACATCTCTTCCTCTGGGTCTTCACGACCCAGTGTTCATGATGTCCTCACTCAGGGGGGAAGCCCCGCCGGGCCGCACGCGCAAGGTGGGGCCGGGCAGGCCGCCGTTGAACCCGAGGACCCGCGCCCGGCCCCCGGCGACCGGAAGGTCCCCCTCGGCCGCCGTCAGCGCGAGCGCGAGTTCCCCGCCGCTGCTCGCGAGCACGCTCGGTTCGGACAGTTCCGCACCGACCGCCGCGTCGAATCGGGCGCCTCGGCTGCCCTGCCAAGCCAATCCGAGCCCGCCCGCGAGCACGCCGGCCAGGCCCAGGCCGCCGAGTTGCAGTGCGCGGCGGCGGCTGATCGGTTCCATCAATCGCCGCCGTCGAGCATGCGCCGCCGGTCACCGAACTCCTCGGCGTCGATGTCGCCCCGGGCGAAACGTTCGTCGAGGATCTCGCGGGCCCGGGCCTGCCCGGCCGGCGGCGCGGGGTGTCGGCCGGTGCGGCCAGTGAGGTGGCTGTCCGGTCGAGATGTTGCGCGATACGTCAGCAGTCCTCCCGCGACCATGAGCAGCAGAAGCCCGACCACCAGCAGCGCACCGAACACCCACACCCAGCCGGCTATGCCCCCACCGCAGTCGCCGTAACGCATCTGCCGCCTCACCTCCGTCCGGGGGAGACCCGATGCTGTCGCCCCGCCACTTCCCATAATACGCCGGGGGGTATAAGTGTGCCTTCTCGGACCACCGTCACCAGCGCGGCAGCGTCGCCGCACCCGGCAGGCCCCCGCGTGCACACGGGACGGTGGTCACCGGTGTATGTCTGGCCGTCGTGCACGAGGTCGCGGTCGCCAGAGTTGCTTCCAGCGTTGGCCGAACCGATTCCACGGGTAGGTATGGCAGTGGACGCCGGTCTTCCAGAATCGGTCAGCGCCCCGTGACATTCGAATGCCTATGTCGTGCTGGTGATGTCGGTGTCCTTTGCGTTGTCGTAGTCGTCGTTGATCAGCACGGTGGTGCGGTCGGGTCGGTCGATCATCGAGGCGGCGACGGAGGCGCGGTAGCCGGAGGCGCAGTGCACCCAGATTTCCCCGTCGGGGAGGGTCCCCTGGCGGTCGGAGAGTTCGTGGAGCGGGATGTTGATCGCTCCGTCGATGTGGCTGCTGTCGTATTCGTTGCGTTGGCGGACGTCGAGGACTGCGATGTCCTTCTCGCGCAGTGCCTCTGTGAGGGCGGCGAAGTCGGCGACCCGGTAGGAGCGCAGTGCGGTGCCGGCGACGAGGGTGTGGATTTCACCGATCGCGGAGCCGTCGAGGTCGTCGATGCCGATGCGGACCAGTTCGCGGCGGGCGTCGGCGACCTGGTCTTCGTTTTCGCCGATCAGGGTCAGGGGTGCACCCCACTGGTAGAGCCAGCCGAGGTAGGTGACGAACGAGTCCGACAGCTCGAAGCCGAGGGTGCCGCCGAGGTGGCCGGCGGCGAAGGCGGTGCGCTCCCGCAGGTCCACGACCCATTCGCCGGCCTCGATGCGGCGGCGGAGCTCGTCCGGGTCGACGGGTGCGGGCAGAGACAGGTCGACCGGGGCCGGTCCTCGGGTGTTGATCACGCCCATGTGGGCGTAGTAGGCGGGATACTCGGACAGACCGGCGATCAGTTCGTCGACGTAGCTTTGCTCGTCTTGGGTCAGGGCGGGGTTGGTGGTGAGTTGTTCGCCGACGGTGGAGGAGTCCCCGCTCGCGGGGGTGGCGGCGCAGAAGCTGCCGAATCCGTGGGTGGGGTAGATCTTGGTGTCGGCGGGGAGCTCGTCCGCCAAGCGGCGCACCGAGTGGTACTGGGCGTGGGTCAGTTCCCGGGTGTGGGCCTTGCCGAGGAGGTCGGTGCGGCCGGTGGTGCCGAAGAGCATCGATCCACCGGTGAAGACTGCGTGGGGGGTGCCGGCGGTGTCACGGAGGACGTAGCTGACGTGGTGGTGGGTGTGGCCGGGGGTGTGCATGACCTGCAATTGGATCGGTCCGGCGTCGATGACGTCGCCGTCACCGACGGCGCGCCGCTGGTAGCCGACGTCGTCGCCGGTGGGGACGGCGTATTCGGCGCCGACGGTGCGGGCCAGCTCGAGGCCACCGGTGACGTAGTCGTTGTGGATGTGGGTCTCGAGGACGTGGGTGATCCGCACGCCGCGGTCGTGGGCGAGAGTCAAGACCCGGTCGATGTCGCGTTGCGGGTCGACGACGACGCCGACGGCGCCGTCGCTGACCAGGTAACTGCGGTCGCCCAGGCTCGAGGTCTCGATGATCGATACGTCCATGACTCGTACCTTCCTCACATATTCTCTGGTGTTCGCTTGCCCGGGAGGGCTTAGGTGAAACGGTGTGGTGCCGGCCGCCCGCGGCATCAGCGCAGCAAGATCGTGTCGATCAGCACGTAGGCGGCGACGGCGAAGACGAGGTAGGCGAACCACCGCTGCAGCCGGTCGGTGTCGACCTTGGTGCCGAAATGACCGGCGATCAGGGACCCGGCGATCGCGGTGCCGGCGAACGCGACGGTGATCGCCCAGTCGATGCTCGCGCCGCTCAGGTGCGAGACCAGACCGGCCGCCGAGTTCGCGACGATGATGACCAGCGAGGTGCCGACCGCGACCGACATGTCCAGACCGAGCATCAGCACCAGGGCGGGGATGATCAAGAATCCGCCGCCGACACCGAACAGGCCGGTCAGAAATCCCACCGCGATCCCGGCGGGGATGGATCGGGGGGCGCAGCGGCGCCAGTCGATCCCCGAGTCCCCGACCTCGCAGGCGGTGCCGGTGTCGCCTCGGTCCATCAGCATCCGGATCCCGGCGACGACCATCACGGCAGCGAAACCGATCAGGACCACCGATTGCGGTAGCAGGCGCCCGATCGCGCTGCCGGCGAAGGTGGCGGGAATGCCGCAGGCGGCGAATACCCCGGCCATGCGCCAATTCACTTGGTGCTCGCGAATTTTCGGGACGGCTCCGGCGAGGGAGGCGACACCGATCACGAGCAGGGAGATCGGAATGGCCTGTTCGAGGTCGAGACCGAGGCCGAAGACCAGCGCGGGGACGGCCAGGATCGACCCGCCGCCGCCGAGGAGTCCGAGCAGGACGCCGATGATCGCTCCGAGGGCGAGCGCGACGGTCAGAGTCACCGATCCTCCTTTCCGTCAACGGGAATGGGCGGGTGCGGTGTCAGTCCTTCGATGCGCCCGCGCCCAAGGAGTCGATGGCGGCCTGCAATGCGGCGGTGGCGTCGTCGGCGACGGCTCCGAGCCCGGGTTGGTCGGCGACTTGGACCATCACCTGTGGGTTCATCGCGTCGATCAGCACCGTGCCCGGATCGGCGGGGTCGGCGCGCACGACGACGTTGCACGGCAGGAGCAGCCCGATCTGCCGGTCCACGGTGACCGCACGGTGCGCGAGCGGCGGATTGCAGGCACCGAGGATCAGGTAGTCCTCCATGTCTTCACCGAGTTTCGCCTTCAGGGTGGCCTTCATGTCGATCTCGGTGAGGACCCCGAAACCCTGCTCGGCCAGGGCTTTGCGGGTGCGGTCCACCGCGTCGGCGAACGAGGTGTGCAGGGTGGTCGACAGTGCGAGTGTCATGAGCGTGTCTGCCTTTCTCTCGGCGACCTGGGATCAGGTCGGGCATACTGCGGTGCGCCGGGACACACACCGAGGCGGTGGAGCAGCGGGTTCGCGGGCTGCGAACCCGGTGACCAGCAGCCACCGCGACGGAAAGACCAGTGCCAGTGCGATTCCCGCGAGCACCACCGTTCCGGCGAGGAGCGGCACGATCCATTCGATGGTTCAGCCGCACCGACGGGTCGCGTCGGTCATGGTCACCTTTCGTCGACGGCGAACGGAGGTGGTGGCCGGACCGAGCCTCAGGCGAGGGCGAGGAACAGCTTCTCGAGTTCGGCCTCGGTCATCGGTTCCCTGCCGTCCTCGGGCTCGCCGGTGAGGCATTCCCGTAGCCCGGTGGCCACGATCTTGAACCCGGCGCGATCCAGGGCGCGGGAGACCGCGGCGAGCTGGGTGACGACGTCCTTGCAGTCGCGTCCCTGCTCGATCATCGAGATCACCCCGGCGAGCTGCCCGTGGGCCCGGCGGAGCCGGTTGAGTACCAATGCAATGCTGTCTTCGTCGCCGACCATCATGGTTCCTTTCCTGAGACCTAATCACAGTATACCCCCCGGGGTACCAAGGGTGGGGTGGGTGCATTGTGTAATGCCCCACCCCACCCGCGGCCACGGTCCCGACGCTCAGTGGGAGAAGCTGATCTTCGGCAACACCTTGCGCAGCCAGGCCGGTGACCACCAGGCAGCGTGCCCGGTCAGGCGCAGCAGCACCGGCAGCAGGATCAGCCGGATCAGCACCGCGTCGAGGAGCACGGCGACCCCGAGGATGATGCCCATCTCCTTCGGGGGCAACGGGTCGGCGAGGGCGAAGGTGAAGAACACGGCGACCATCACCGCGGCGGCGGCGAAGATCACCCGACCGGAATGCGCCAGACCGTCGACGTGCGCGACCTTCGGATCCGCGGAACGTTCGTAGTGTTCCTTCGCGGTGGCCAGCAGGAACACGGTGTAATCCATGGCAATCGCGAAGATCATCGCGAAGAAGAACACCGGCCCCCACCCGTCCAGGAACCCCTGGGGGGTGAAGCCGAGCAGGCTCGCACCGTGACCGTCCTGGAAGACCAGCTTCGCGACCCCGAACGCGGCCGCAGTGGAGAGCAGGCTGACCACCGTGCCGAGGATCGCGATCAACGGGGCCTGCAACGCCACCAGCAGCAGCACGAACCCCAGGATCAAGATGATGCCCACGATCAGCGGGAAATAATCGTTCAGCGCCTGCTGCAGGTCCAGATTCTCCGCGGGCGCCCCGCCGACCAACGCGCCTGGGGGCAGATCCGCGCGCAGGGTGTCGAGGATGGTGCCCATTCGTGCGTCGGAGGGATCGACGGTGGGCATGGCCTGCAGCATCACGTAGCCACTACCGTCCGGTGCGGGCTGCGGCGGGGTCACCATGGCGATTCCGTCGGTTGCGGCGGCTGTCGTCCCGGTTTCCGTACCCTCCGCGGTGGGGGCGATGATCTGCAACATCCCCGGTGCCCCCTCGCCCATCTGGCCCTGAACGAGTTCGTAGCCCTGCCGGACCGGGGCATCGGTGGGCACCACTTCGATCGAGGGCATCGCGACCTTCAGCCCGAGCACGGGGACCGACAGCGCGATGAGCACGAGCAGCGAACCGATCGCGAACGGCCACGGGTGGCGATGTAGCAGCTCGCCCCAGGCGGCGAACCGCGGCGAGCGGTGCTGCTGCCTCTTCGCCCAGGGCAGCGAGCCGGCGTTGACCTTGCCGCCGAGCGTGCCCAGCACGGCGGGCAGCAACGTCAGGGTGGCCAGCAGGACGAAGAACACCGCCAGCATGATCCCGACGGCCATCGTGCGCACCGCCGGTGCCGGCACCAACAGCACAGCGGACAGGCTCACGAGCACGGTCAGCCCGGACAGGGCTACCGCCTTGCCCGCGGTGTCCATCGTCTCGGCCACCGCCGATCGTGGGTCACCACCGTTCTTCACCGCGTCCCGGAAGCGGGAGACGACGAACAGGGCGTAGTCGATGCCGAGGGCGAGGGCGAACATCATCGCGAAGTTCATCGCCCACACCGAGATCGGGGTGATCTCGTTGAGCAACACCAGCCCGCCTGCCGAGGCGACGAGCCCGGCCAGGGTCAACAGCAGTGGCAGCCCGGCGGCGGTGAGGGATCCGAACGCGAGCACCATGATCGCCAATGTCACCGGCCAGGAGAACAATTCGGCCTGAATCATCGCGTCGTGGTTGGCCTTGTTGAAGTCGCTCCACAGCGCGGACGCCCCGGTCGGGTACACCTCGATCCCGTCGCCGGACAGTGCCGTCAGCTCCGCCTTGTGCACGTCGACGGCCTTGACCATGTCGTCGGTGCTCGCGTTCGCGCCCGCAATGAGAATGCCGGTGTGCCCGTCCGGGCTGATCGACATTCCCGGCTGCGGCGTGATCACCGCCCCGAACCGGGTATCGCCTGCGAAGACGGCGCCGACCTCGCGGAGGGTCTGTTGAACCCGCGGGCTGTCGACGGTCTGGGAGTCCGAGTGCACGACCACCTGCACCGCCGCCGAGGAGTTACCGCCGAAGTGCTGCTCGGCGAGTTGACGCACCTGCACCGACTCCGAGCCGTTGGCCTGCCACCCGGCACCGGCCAGCGAGCCGAACACCGACGGCGCCGCCGCACCGAGCGCGACCAGCATGATCAACCACACCCCGAACACCATTTTGGTATGGGTGGCCATCGCCACGCCCATTCGGCCCAGCACCCCACTCTCGGCGGTGGTCGTGGTCGTGGGCTGGTCGCCGTCGACGGTGGTACTGCGGGTCATCTGCGGTCTCCTTGACGATCTGAGAGGAACAATCTGGTCGATACAGGGGCGGGGCGATCAGCGGTGGGCACATGAGCCGCCATCACCGGTGTCGAGGAGCCGGCCCGCCGCGGCCCACCCGGAGGTGCCCCCGGCCACCGACACCGCGGGCCGTCCGACAGTCATGAGGATTCGTGCCCCCTGCACGCTCCGGTTCCCGGACGCACAGATCACGTACTCCACCGCGCCGGCCGGGATCTCCGTTACCCGGTCGCCAAGCTGTCCCAACGGCAGCAATTGCGCGCCGGGCACGTGCGCATTCCGGTATTCCCACGGCTCTCGAACGTCGACGACGGGCGCTCCCGCCGCCCACGCGTCGGCGAATTCACCGATCTCGATTTCACGCATGACACACCCTTCATACCCTAGGGGGTATTGAACATGGTCGACTATGTTACCCATGGGGGTATCCATGCAGTCCTTCGGGTGGCGGGCGCCGGCGACGTTGGTGCGCATCGCTGGCGCATACCCGCTTCCCTGATCGCCGGCGCGAGCGCGGGCTCCTCGGTTACCCGCGGCAGCAGCCCGATCTGCCGGTTGGGGTTGACCGCTCGATCCGCGGGCGGGGAGTTACAGGTGCCGAGGGTGGCATTGCGTGCCGTCCTCTCGCCGAGCTTCGCCGGCGCGCCCCCCTGCATGTCGATCTCGGTGCGGCCGAATCCCTGCTCCGCCGACGAAGCCTGGTTCTCGTCGACGGCACCCTCGAGTGCGCGGTGGCCGGCAGTGGAGGTGGCGAGGGTCTGTCGGTGGGGCGGGTGGGTCGTGCGGTCAGCGGCCGAAGAGTGTGCTGAAGAATCCGGATTTCGCCGGGGGAGCGGAATTGTCCTCGCAGGTGCATTTCTGGGATTCGGGCACGGCCTTCATGACACCGTCGACGTGTGCACCGCAGCCTCCCCACGTTGTCTTTCCGCAGCCGGGGCACGTAACTGGATAACACATGGTGGGTTCCTCCTCGGAATGCCGCTGATCGTAACGAAACAAACTATACCCCTAGGGGTATCTATTCGCGGGAGATGTGCGGATGGCCACACCTGTCCTGTGCCGGCTTCTTCCCACCTTGGCATCGACAGTCATTGAGCGGCAACGGATCCGGGTCGCGGCGGTTCCGGTCGGATCCGCGGTGGCGCACAGTGCCTCAGTCTGCCCAGCCGCCTGGTGGGCGCTCGGCGGGAATCGCTGTGATTCCAGCTATCGTCCGGGCGGATTGTTCTCGTGGCCAGGTTCCTGATCGGCGTGGAACTCGTTGAACGCGGCGAATGCTCGGGGTCCGTACACGGTGGCGGGCCCACCGTTCATCAGAATCGCGACGCCGATTGCCTCCGCTGCTTCCTGTGGTGTGCTGCCGTGCTCGGCGGCGCCGCGCGCGTGTGCGGCGATGCAGCCATCGCATTGCTTGCTCACGGCGATCGCGAGGGCGATCAGTTCTTTGGTCTTGGCGTCCAAAGCCCCGGGTGCCAGGGCGGCTTCGTGCAGTTGCCCGTAACCGGCGTAGACCTGCGGGATCGTGTGGCGCAGTGCCCGGGCGGGCCCCCGAAGTTCCTGTTGGACGGCCTTGCCGTAGTCCATGCTCTACCTCCGATTATTGGTGCTTGCGTTCGGTATCGATCTCATCGGCTCGAGGTCCGGCACGGGACGGGATCGAAAGCACCACCGGGACGGTGCAATCGGCGTGGACGAAACTGCCGTCGTCATCGAAGTGCCTCTTCTCCGGCGGGGCACCAGGTTCCTGCTCTTGTCAGGGTGGCAGGGGACCACGGACCGCGCCAGGGCCGTTGGTCCCCGGGAGCGACCGGGGACATCGCCCGGCAGGAGGCTCCTCCCAGCGACGGCCACCGATCGGGGAACCAGATCGCCGCGTCGGCTCGCGCACCGTCATCGGGTCTGCTCGCCGGAGAGTTCGGCGGTGACGTGTGGGACGGGTATGGGCGGCACCTCACTGATCGGGTCGGTGCTGTTGAGGGGCCCGGGAATGAGACCGCTATGCCTGCCCCGCTGCGGCAGGTTGTTGTGCGAGCGTGGCGTGTACTGCGGCCATGTCGAGCGCCTTGATCTGGGAGATCAACTCCTCGAGGGCCGCGGGCGGCAAAGCTCCGGGTTGCGAATACACGAGCACCCCGTCGCGGAATGCCATGATCGTCGGGATCGAGCGGATTCCCGCGGCCGCGGCGATGTGCTGCTCGGCTTCGGTGTCGACCTTGGCGTGCACGATATCGGGGTGTTTGCGGGACGACTGTTCGAAGGTGGGCGCGAAGGCCCGGCACGGGCCGCACCACGACGCCCAGAAGTCGACGAGCACGATGGCGTTGTCGGTGATCGTGGATGCGAAGTCCGTGTGGGTGAGGTTTTTGGTGGTCATGAGGGATCCTTTCCGTGGGGGTGCTTATCGAGGGAGCGTCAGGCCGACACCTGCTGTGCGGCCCATGCGTTGTAGCCGCCGACGAGATCGCTGACCCGCTCGATACCGCGGGCGCGGAGCAGCGATGCGGCGACGCTCGAACGCCATCCACCGGCACAGTGCACCACGATCGGCTTGCCAGTCGGCAGCTCTTCGGCTCGGGACCGCAACTGCGCCAACGGAACCGGGATCGCACCGGGGATGACGCCGGAGTCGCGTTCGCCGGGGTTGCGGATGTCGACCAGGGTGATCGCATCGTCGGCGCGCAGCCGGTCGAGTTCGGTGACGGTGGTGCGCGGCGCCGTCTGGACGAGGTCGGCGAGTGCGGTGGGGAGGATGCCGTCGGTGTGGGTGCCCAGGTAGCCGATCACGTTGTCCGAGCCGATCCGGGCCAGGCGCATCGCCGCGTCCTGTTCCTCGCCCGGGTAGGTGATCAGCACGATCGCCTCGCCGACCTCGGCGACCATGCCGCCGGTTTCGGCGAACCGGCCGTCGAAGCCGACGTTGACCGCACCGCGCAAGTGTCCGGCGGCGAAGTCGTCGACGGTGCGGGCATCGAGCACCCGGGTGCCGGCGGCGAGTTCGGCGCGCACCCGGTCCGCGGACAGTTCCGGGATCCGACGGTGCTGGTCGAGCGCCGGGTGGGTGGACTTGTTCAGGGCCGCGTCCACCGAGAAGTACGCCGGTACCGCGGGCTGGCCGTCGGTGATCAACGCGACGAATGCGTCCTCGCTCATCGGCTGAGCCGACGCGTTGGTGCGCCGTTGTTCCCCGATGGTCGAGGTGAGCTCCGCGGACAGGTTCTTGCCACAGGAGGAGCCGGCGCCGTGCGCGGGCATCACCGTCACGCCGTCGGGCAGGGCCAGTAGCGTGTCGTGCACCGTGTGGTACATCGCGCGGGCCAGGTCCGTGGTGGAGCCGTCGCCGAGGTTGACCAGGTCGGGCCGACCGACATCGCCGATGAACAGCGAATCCCCGGTCAGGACCGCGGTCGCGGTGGCGTCCGCGGTTTCCCGGACCAGGACGCTGATCGATTCCCAGGTGTGGCCGGGGGTGGAGAGGATTTCGAGGTCGACTCGCCCGAGGGAAATGTGCTCGCCGTGCGCGAGGCGACGGATCGGGTAGTCGGTCTCGGCGGCCTCGCCGAAGCCGATCCAGGCGCCGGTGGCCTCGACCAATTCGAGGTGCCCGGAGACGAAGTCGGCGTGGAAGTGGGTGTTGATCACCCCGTCGATGGTCAGCCCGTACGTGCGGGCGTCGTCGAGGTACTCGGTGATGTCGCGGCGCGGGTCGACCACGACGGCTCGCCCGGTGGATTCGTCTCCGATCAGGTACGAGGCGTGGGACAGGCACTCGATGTAGTACTGCTCGAGAATCATCGTGGTCTCCTCCGAAGTTGGCAGGATCTTTCTCCTTGTCAACAAGACTGCCATATACCCCATGGGGTATGCAAGTACCCCTGGGGGTATATGTCAGGCTCTTGGCGAAATGCCCCCGCCGGTTTCAATCGGCCAGTGGCCACGACAAGGAAGTCGATGCCTCTGCGTCCGGCATGGGCGTCCGGCGCGCCGGTGGTGGTCGTGCGCGAAGGCTACGGGTCCGTGCGGGCCCATGTACCGGGTGTGCGGCTGATGCCGCTGGGGGAGGTGACTTCCTGGTCTCACCGAGGGCCGGCGGGGGAGATGGTGTGCGTGTATCCGGGGGCGCAGCCTGGTCGCGCACCGATCTCACCGGCGCGGCGCGGCGTGCGGTTGGGCCGCTTGTCCCGACGTCCCGCGGGGTCAGCCGCGGATGGCGCCGTCCAATGCTGCGTGGTCGGCCAGATCCTCGGCCAAGAACTCTCGGAGCAGGTCCACTGCTTGCACAATCTTTTGGCTGCGTAGCGAGTAGAAGACGTTGTTCTTGACGCGGCGCGTCGTCACGATGCCGCGCTCACGCAGGATGGTCAGATGCTGGCTGGCGTTGGACTGGCTGATGCCGGTTGCCTCGCAGAGTTCTCCGACGCTCAGTTCACGGTCGCGAAGTTCGTTGATGATGAGAAGGCGCTTGGGGTCGGCAATGGCTTTGCAGACCCTGGCGTGGAGTTCTTGTAGTTGTGCCGCGATGTCTTGGTCCATCACCCCTCCAAACCGGGCCTCGGAAGCTGATTATAGGTGCGGCCCGCGTGCCTGCTCGGTCAGGCGTCGGTGAGGAGCAGCAGCGCAAGGGCGGACACCGCGAGGACGACGGCACCGGCTGCGATGAGGCGTACGAGGCCGGGGGCTGGCGGCGGCTCACCGGCTCCCACCTTGTTCACGATCCGCACATACCGCTGTTCCGACAGCACGAGTAGCAGCAGCGCGGCCGACAGGCCGGCGAGTCCTGGAACAGCCACTGGGAGATTGCCTGCGGCGAGGTGTAGCAGCAACGCCGACACGCCACCGACACCGAGGGCGGTCCGCTGCCATGCCATGGCGGTCCGCTCGGCCTGCAGGCCGACGTCGACGGCCGGTTCCTTCCTGCGACGATGCGGCAGCAGCCAACCGGTCAGCATCGGCTGCGACCCTCAGGTCTCGACCAGGTCGACTACGGTCAGCACCAGCGCCGCCAGGGCTCCCAGTGCGAGCATCGCGGCCACCAGCCTCGGCATCGGCGAGTAGGGCAGCTGTTCGCCGAGCCGCATGGCGCGTTCGTTGCGTTCCCAGTGGGTGTAGGACACGGCGCTGAGCGCGCCGCCGAGGCTGATCAGCACGAAGCCCAGTCCGTGGCGGATCGCCGTGGGGCCGGGGACGAACTGGACGACGGCGACCCCGGCTGCCATCAGGGCCAGTGCGGTGCGGACCCAGGCCAGGAAGGTGCGTTCGTTGGCGAGGGTGAACCGGTAGTCGGGATGCTCGCCGACCTCGTGCAGTGGGGTTCTCCCGGGGCGTGCCGGCCGGCGGGGAGAGCTGGTCACGATGTCGCCGTCAGTGAGGTGGATGCCGCGCACTGATTGCGTCCGACGTCGAGGACCTCGATCTCGTCGTCCCCTGGGGTGATCTGTCCGGCGTTCACGCGGCGGATCGTGTCGTAGGCCTGCGGCGCTGCGGGTAGGGAACTGACGATCTGCTCGACGAACCGTTCGATGGCCCGCTCGTTGAGCAAGGTGGCGGTGAAGACCTCTTCGAGGGTGGTGGTGACGAGCCCGTCGGCGTTGATCTCTTCGCTGGTGGACCAGTGCGCCGGGGCAATGATCGTGCGTGGATCGAGAGGTCGAAGCCGCTCGTGCACGCTGCGGAAGAGATCGCGGGCGAGTTCCTCGGCCTGACCGGTCAGGTCGGGCCGTCCGAGCCCGCGAACGAAGACGGTGTCCCCCACGAGCAGTACCGTCTCGCTGACCAACAGCGCGGTGGTGCCGGGGGTATGTCCCGGCAGGTGCATCGTCATGGCGCGGACCATGGCGGAGCCGAGGTCGAGCTGGTCGCCGTCTTTGAGGGGCCGGTTGGGAAACGGAACGATGCCACCGGCGTCCTCCGGCGGCAGGTGGTACTCGGCGCCGAGCCGGGCGGCCACGGCGGGGCCACCGCTGATGTGGTCGGCATGGACGTGGGTGTCCACGACGTGTGTGACGGCCATGTCGTGAACCTGTGCGAGCTCCAGGTAAGCGTCGGGAGACCGGGTGGGGTCGACGATGACGGCGTTGCCGCCGGGAACTCCGACGAGGTAGGACAGGCACGCCTTCGCGGGTCGCTGGAACTGCCACACCCGCACGTCCCCGGGCAATCCGGTGATCTCGACGGGGACGAGAAGCCGGTTCCAGGCGTCGGTTCCGCCCGCCAGGGAGCGGGTGCGCACTCCGAGGGCCTCGAACTCTTCGGCGACCAGTTCGGAGCCGTTTCCCTGCCCGCAGACGATCACCGCACCCTCGCGGGTGGCGGCGGCCTGCTCCTCGAGTTCCTCCATCACCCGGTACACCGGGACGTGGCGGGTGGGGACGGGCCGCGGGCCTTCCACCTTGCCGGCCCGGAAGTCGTCGGTGCTGCGGACGTCGAGGATCTCGGTGACGGTGCCGGCCTGGATCTCGCGAAACAGTTCCGTCGAGGTGATGGTGTCAGCCACGTGTCCTCCCAAGGTGCACGGATGTCGGGTGGTCTTCCACATATTCGATACGACGCGAAGAGGCATCTTGCAGTATGCGCATATACGAATGTAGTGTTTTGGATCACAGTTAGCAATGTCTGCGCGAAGGCCCTCACGAGGTCTCCTGGGCAGCCAGCCGAGAAAGGGGCCGGCGCATGTCCGACAGCCCGCAGCACGATGACGATGTCATCCCGGAGAGCATGACGATCGTGGCCTGGAGTGGTGACCTGGACAAGATGTGGCCGACGCTGATCCTGGGGTCGACCGGTGCCGCGTACGGCATGTCCACCACGATTTTCTTCACGTTCTGGGGGCTCTTCCCGCTGGTGCGTGACGACGTCAGGATCACCGGCACCAACGCGATGACCAAGGCACTGGCAGGGATGAACCGGCCGGGGATGAGCCACATGAAGCTGTCCAAACTTCACATGGCCGGCGCCGGTCCATGGATGTTGAAGAAGCTGGCGCGGGGCCAGAATGTGGCCCTTCCGACGGACCTGGTGCAGATGTGCACCGAGCTGGGCGTGAACCTGTGGCCGTGCGAGATGAGCATGGAGTTGCTCGGCCTGCGCCGCGACCAGCTCATCGACGGTGTCGGCGAGCCCGTCGGTGCCGCCACCGCGCTGTCCGCGATGAGCAAGTCCCAGATCAACCTCTTCATCTGACCCGCCGCATTCAGGGAGCCCGCCGTGAATTATCAGATCGACGTCACCATCGACGCCAAGGGCCAGAAGTGCCCGATGCCGGTGCTCCTCGCCTCGCGTGCGGCCCGGAAACTCGAGTCCGGGCAGATCTTGCTCGTCGAGGCCACCGACGGTGGGTCGAGGACCGACATCCCGTCGTGGGCGAAGGACACCGGGAACGAACTGCTGGAGCGCACCAGCGAGGACGGCGTCTACCGCTACATCATCCGGAAGAAGTGAGGTCGGTGCGCTACGGCTTCGCCATCGACCAACGCACCTGCATCGGCTGTCACGCGTGCACGGTGGCGTGTAAGACCGAGCACGAGGTGCCGGTCGGGCAGTTCCGCACCTGGGTGAAGTACGTCGACACCGGCGAGTTCCCGGACACCACCCGCTCCTTCGGGGTGATGCGCTGCAACCACTGCACCGACGCCCCGTGCGTGAAGATCTGCCCCACTCAGGCACTGTTCAAGCGCGACGACGGCATCGTCGACTTCGACAACGAGCGCTGCATCGGCTGCAAGAGCTGCATGCAGGCCTGCCCCTACGACGCCCTCTACATCGACGACAACACCCACACCGCAGCCAAATGCAACCTGTGCGCGCATCGGATCGACAACGACATGGAGCCCGCCTGCGTGGTGGTCTGCCCCACTCACTCGATCTGGGTCGGCGACCTCGACGACCCGACGAGCGGCATCGCCCGCTTGATCGGTACCCACGAGACCACGGTGCGCTCCCCGGAGCAGAACACCGGGCCCAACGTCTTCTACCTCGGCGCCGACCACGCTGTCCTCGACCCGCTGGCCGCACCGGTCGCCGACACCTACCTGTGGGCGAAACCGGACGCGCAGCGCCTCGCGACCGCCGCCGATCTGCCCGGCGACCCCACCACCCGGGCGCGCACCACGCTGAACACCGCGCACCCCCGGCCGTGGGGGTGGCGGGTGACGACCTACCTGTGGACCAAGGCCGTGGCCGCCGGCGCGCTGGCCATCGCCGGGCTGGCCCACATCCTCGGCGTCGACCTGGGCTGGCTCGGCGCTTACGGCGCCCCCGCCGTCGCCCTGCTCGGCGCCGCCGCCACCGGGGCCCTGCTGATCTGGGACCTCAAGCGTCCCGAGCGGTTCCTCTACATCTTCCTCGAGTCCAACTGGACCTCATGGCTCGTCTGGGGCGCCTACGCCCTGGCCGCCTTCGCCGGCGGCGCGGTCCTGTGGATCCTCGCCGCCCTCCTCGAGATCGGCTGGGCCCAGACCGTGCTGGCCTGGCTCGCCATCCCATTCGGCGCGCTCGTCGCCGGCTACACCGGCTTCCTCTTCGGGCAGGCCGAGGGCCGCGACCTGTGGCAGTCGCCGCTGCTGTTCTGGCACCTGCTCGTGCAGGCTGGAATGGTCGGCTCCGGGGCCCTCCTCGTCATGGCACCGTTCGAGGACCTCTCCAGTGGTGCAATCGCTTTCCTCACGCGCGCGTTCGTGCTCTCGACGGGCCTGCACCTGATGATGCTGGGCATCGAGTACTCCAGCAGGCACGCCAGCCGCCAGGCGTCCGTGGCCGCGCACATCATCACGCACGGCCGCTACGCGCGACTGTTCTGGCTGGGAGCCATCGCCCCCGCGGTGCTGGCGGCCGCGCTGGCCGCGCCCGCGTGGACCGGGTCCGGCAGTGCCGTGCTCCTCGTCCTCGCGGGCCTGCTGGCCCAGGTCGCTCTCCTCGACTACGAGACGGCCTTCGTCCGGGCGGGCCAGGACCCGCCGCTCTCGTGAACGAACGACCACGCCGAAGGGACCAGCCATGACTGCCGAGACGGACCGCACACCGGCCTCGCCGGCGATGCCGGGCGAACGCACGCACGAACGGCTGCGGAACTTCCCGCCGGTCGAGAACTGGGACCACCACGTCGAATACGACGCCAAGGCGCACCCGCGCAAGGTGCCACACGAGTACATGCTGGTGCCCACCACGTGCTTCAACTGCGAGTCGGCCTGCGGACTGCTCGCCTACGTGGACAAGTCCGACATGTCCATCAAGAGGGTGGAGGGCAACCCCGCCCACCCGGGCTCGCGAGGGCGCAACTGCGCCAAGGGTCCCGCGACGATCAACCAGGTCAACGACCCCGAGCGGATCCTGCACCCGCTCAAGCGCGTCGGCACGCGCGGCAGCGGCCGGTGGGATCGGGTCAGCTGGGACGACGCGCTCGACGACATCGCGGCCCGGATCCGGGCCGCCATCGTCGAGGACCGCAGGGACGAGGTCATGTACCACGTCGGGCGGCCCGGCGAGGACGGCTTCGCCGAACGGTTCCTGCTGGCGTGGGGCGTAGACGGGCACAACAGCCACACCAACATCTGTTCCGCCGGCGCGCGGCTCGGCTACTCGCTCTGGGGCGGCTACGACCGGCCCTCGCCGGACTATGCGAACGCGAAGGTGATCCTGCTGATTTCGAGTCATCTCGAGGCCGGGCACTACTTCAACCCGCACGCGCAACGGATCATGGAGGGCAAGATCGAGGGCGGAGCCACGGTCGTCGTGCTCGATCCGCGGCTGTCGAACACGGCCTCCCACGCCGACCTCTGGATTGCCCCGTGGCCAGGAAGCGAGGCCGCGATCCTGCTGGCCGTCGCGGCGTACCTGCTCCGAACCGGCCAGATCGACCGGGCATTCATCCGCCGCTGGGTGAACTGGTCGACGTACATGACACGCCGCCACCCCGAGCACCCTGCCGACGACTTCGACCAGTTCATCCGCGCGTTGACCGAGGACTACGCCGGATACACCTTCGCCTACGCGGCGCAGGAGGCGCAGGTGCCCGAGGAGCAGATTGCCGAGCTAGCCCGGATCGTCGCCACCGCCGGTACAGCACTGTCGGCACACGTCTGGCGCGCCGCGGCGTCCGGCAACCTCGGCGGGTGGCAGGTGTCGCGGGCCCTGTTCTTCCTCAACGTGCTCACCGGCAGCGTCGGCACCAAGGGCGGCACCAGCCCCAACGGCTGGGACAAGATCATCGCCCACGGCCCCAACGTCCCCGAGGGACACCAGTCGTGGAACGAGATGATCTGGCCGGCGGAGTTCCCACTGTCGACCAACGAGATGTCGATCCTGCTGCCTCACCTGCTCGAGGACGGCCGCGGGAAGCTGTCGATGTACTTCTCCCGCGTCTACAACCCGGTGTGGACCAACCCCGACGGCTTCAGCTGGCTGAAGGCCCTGACCGACGAACAGCTCGTCGGCTGCCACGTCGCACTCACCCCGACGTGGTCGGAGACGGCGACGTTCGCGGACTACGTCCTGCCGATGGGGCACAGCACCGAACGGCACGACACCCAGTCCTACGAGCAGTACGCCGGCAAGTGGCTCGGATTCCGCCAGCCGGTCACCCGGGTGGCCATGGAGAAGATGGGCCGGCTCGTGTCCGACTCCCGTGAATCCAACCCGGGGGAGGTGTGGGAGGAGAACGAATTCTGGTTCGAGCTGTCCTGGCGCATCGACCCCGACGGCAGCCTCGGCATCCGGAAGTACTTCGAGTCGCCGTACCGGCCGGGCGAGAAGGTCACCGTCGACGAGTACTACCGCTGGGTCTTCGAAAACAGCGTGCCCGGCCTGCCACAAGCTGCCGCCGACCAGGGGCTGACCCCCTTGCAATACATGCGAAAGTACGGCGTGTTCGAGGTCGCCAAGGATGCCTATCGACTCGACGAGCGGCCACTGTCGGACGCCGAAACCGAAGGGGCGACCCCGGACGGCAACGGTGTGCTCCGCAAACCCGTCACCCTCGATTCGACCCCGCCGCTGGTCGGGGAGGCGGGTGCGGTGGGAGTCGTCCACGCGGACGGCAGCAGGACCGCCGGCTGGCTCACGCCGTCGCGCAAACTCGAGCTGTTCAGCGACACCATGGTCGACTTCGGGTGGGAGGAGTACGCCACACCCGGCTACATCGAGTCCCACGTCAGCTACCGCTCGATCGACCAGGCCAACAACGAGATTGTGCTGATGCCGACCTTCCGGCTCCCGACCCTGGTCCACACGCGATCAGGTAATGCCAAGTACCTCAACGAGATCAGCAACACCCATCCCCTGTGGATGAACAGCGTGGACGCCGGGCGCTTCGGGGTCGGCACGGGCGATCTGGTCCGGGTCAACACCGAGATCGGCTACTTCGTGGCCCGCGTCTGGTCCACCGAGGCGATCCGCCCCGGCGTCATGGGGCTCTCCCACCACATGGGCCGGTGGCGCACGTCCGAGAACGCGGGATCCCGGTGGGTGATGGGCCTGGTCGACCTCGGCAACGACGGCAACGGGGTGTGGAGGCTGCGCTACAAGGAAGGGGTGAAGCCGTTCCACAGTGACGACCCGGACAGCGACCGGATCTACTGGGACGACCCCGGCGTGCACCAGAACCTCGCATTCGCCGTGCATCCCGACCCGGTCTCGGGCATGCACTGCTGGCACCAGAAGGTGCGCGTCGAGAGAGCCCACGTGGACGACCGGTACGGCGATGTGGTGGTGGACACCCAGCGGTCCCGTGAGGTGTACCGCGCCTGGATGGACAACACCCGTCCCGGACCGAGCCGGTCCGGGCTGCGCCGTCCAGAGTTCATGATGCGCCCGGTCAAACCCCGCCGACGCGCCTTTCGATCGCCCGATGCGGAGGAGCGACCATGAGCCTGTTGTCGCGGAGGCGTGCCGACGCGAAGGTCGATCCGGCCGACGTGCGCACCGCGTTGGCACGCGTCGAGGATCCCGAGCTGCACCTGCCCCTCGAGGAGGCCGGGATGCTTGGCGAGGTGGAAGTTGACCGCTCCGGCGTCGCGCGGGTGACTGTCCGACTCACGACGCCCTCATGCCCACTGAAGGAGACCCTCACCACCGACGTCACCGCGGCAGTCCGCGCCATCGCCGGCGTCTCCGGCGTCGAGGTCGCCTTCGCGGCGATGGGCGAGGGCGAGCGTATGCGGCTCGCCGCACGCCTTCGCGGCGCCGGGCCACGGGGCGCCAACTCGTTCGGACTGGGTTCGGCAACCCAGGTGTATGCCGTGGCCTCCGGCAAGGGTGGCGTGGGTAAGTCCACGATCACGGCCAACCTTGCGGTGGCCCTGGTCCGGCAGGGGAAACGGGTCGGCATTCTCGACGCCGACGTCTGGGGATACTCCATCCCGCACCTGTTCGGGGTGCGCCGAGCGCCGGTCGCGCTGAAGGGACTGATGCTGCCCGTCGAGGCCTTCGGGGTCGCGTTGATGTCGGTGGGGTTCTTCGTCCGGGACGACGAGCCGGTCGTCTGGCGTGGCCCGATGCTGCACAAGGCGATCGAGCAGTTCTTGGACGATGTGTACTGGGGTGAACTCGATGTTCTGCTCATCGACCTCCCACCCGGCACCGGCGACGTGACGCTCTCGCTGCTCGAGCTCGTGCCCGACGCAGCGCTCATCGTCGTCACCACACCGCAGCCGGCGGCCCAGACCGTCGCCCAGCGGGTCGGCCGGATGGCCCGCGACTCACGGATGCCGGTCGCCGGCGTCGTGGAGAACATGTCCGCGATGATCTGCTCGTCGTGCCACGAGAGCACCCCGCTGTTCGGCGCCGGAGGTGGTCAGCGTCTCGCCGAGGCCATCGCCGCACCGCTCCTGGGGCAGGTGCCACTCGACATCGAACTGCGCGAGGCGGGCGATGCCGGGGTCCCGGCGATGATCGCGGCCCCGCAAGCCGCCTCCGTCACACAGATCCGGCAGATCGCGACATCCCTGCCGATCCTGCGGCGAAGTCTCGTCGGCCGGTCCCTCCCGTTGACCGTCCCGCACGGCGGACACCCCGACTGACGACCCAGTGCACGATCTCGCCCCCCGAAAACCGGTGGACGATAGTTGTGCGCCACGGCGGAGAGGTCCCGCAGCCAGAAGACCGCCCAGGCACGACGCCCGGTATCGGACCTCACGGGCATCAGCACGAACAGCGGATCGCGTGAGCGACACGCGCTGTATGCCAACGCAATGGTTGGCATCGACCGAGCACACGCGCTCCGGTCCGGCGACTGGTGCGCCCGCCGAAAACGCAGCGAGAGAGGTGGTTTGAGATGCTCCACCACCAGCTCGAGAACCCCGGTACCGGGCGATTTCTGTGCACCAGCCCTGGGCGGGTGGCGATCGCGGGGGACTGGCACGCCAACACGGCATGCGGTGTCGTGGCCATCGCACATGCGGCGAAACGCAACGCCGACGTCCTGATCCACCTCGGGGATTTCGGCTTCGCGTTCACCGATGCCTATCTCGATGCGCTCGACCGTGCGCTCGACGATCGACTTGGACGGGTCACCGTCGTCGCCGAACCTGCGCACCCCCGAGCCGAAGAGCTGACAGAGCGGGCCGGGACTGGCCAATCCCGCATCACACGAGGGACGCAGGGAGGCTTCTGGTCGTACTGATCCAGACGCCTCATTCCAGCAGGCTGTGTCTTGCCCGACATCGGTCAGGCGAGGATCGAGACTGGCCAGCAGCGCGCGGTTGACCGCGTCTGGTGGCCACCACCGCGGGAATTGCGATCGGCACGCACCTTCAGTCACGGCGCAGGAGGCGACGCGATGATGGTGTGGTGGATCGAGTGCGTCGGCAGCGATAGGGGCGATCGCCCGATTCGGTGTGGATGGGGCGATCAAACACCGGCGGACGTCGGAGTTTCCGTGGGCGACGGCGATCGTCAACGTGACCGGCGCTGCTCCTCGGGTTCGTAGCCGGATTGGTTCCCTTTTCACGATGTCTTGCTGGAAATTCAGCTGATCGTGGGTGTCGGGTTCTGCGGCGGGTACACGACCTTCAGTACCGCCAGTTTCGAGACCGTGCGGCTGATCCCACGCCAGCGGTACGCCACCCGGCGTCGCGCGGTCGGCACCCTGCTGGTGACCGTCGCCGGCAGTGCCGGTCTCGCCCTGGCTGATGGGGTGTGAGGAGAAGACGACCATGACCAATAACGACAACCACCCGACGCGGGAGACGCTGCGGGACTGGCGCACCCCGCTGCGTGTCGACGGTCCCGCGACCTCCACTCCGGTGGTGTGCCATCTGGTGGTCGGCTTCGACCGGCACCCGGCCAGCCACGCCGCCCTGACCCACGCGATGGACCTCGCGGGCCGACTCAATGCTTTTCTGCACGTCGCGCACATCGTCGACATCGACGACATGCCCGTCGAACCCGACCGGGACGACTGGGAACAGCGCTTCGCCGACGCCGTCGAACAAGAACGCCGGGAGGCCTGCACCATGCTGGCCGCGCTGCCCGGCAACTGGGCCTACTACTCGCGGGAAGGGAATCCCGCGCAACTGTTGACCACGATCGCCGAAGCGAACGATGCCCTGATGATCATCATCGGCACCTCCCGGGGCGGCGCAATGTCCCTGTTCGAGCGGTTTCTCGGCGAATCGGTGTCCTCGAAACTCGTCCACCACGCCCGCCGACCCGTCCTGTTGGTCCCCGCCCCCCGCAAGGAGCAGGGGTGACACCGCACGACCCCGCCGCCGGGAACCTCCGCACCGCCGGGGGAACGCCCGATCTCGCAAGCGCTGCCGTCGATGGGTGCGTGGGGTTCGTGGTCGCGTTCGGTACGGTCAGCCTGCTCGCGGATGGCCCTCGACCAGATCGGCGCGTGATCGGTCCGCTGACCGTTGCAGCGGTCCTCATGATCAGCGGCGGGCACTACGGCCCGGCGCTCGGGGTGCCCGCGATCTTCGGCGTCGCCGTTACGGTCGGCCGACACATCGACGACGCGGCGGGTAGTCGAAAGAGCATGCGAAAGACTCCGATCTGAACCTCGTCGCCGTCCACCAGTCCGGCGCAATCGACGGGCTGCCGGTTCAGATAAGTTCCGTTGAGAGAGCCGGCATCGCACAGGATGAACTGGGCATCGTCCCGGCGGATTTCGGCATGCCGACGCGAGACGGTTCCGTGGCCGAGCACGATCTCCGACCTGGGATGGCTGCCGAGCACGGTGATGTCGCGGTCGACGGCAAGGGATGCACCCTTCGCCGGCCCAGGGCCCCGGGTCACGACCAACTGCGGGGCACCGCCACCCCGATCGTCCGGAAGACACGTACGCGGCAAGTCGTCGGTCAGCTTCATCATCGTCACCTCGGTCAGCATCTCCCAAAATACCCCCATGGGTATATATAGATCAACCGGGACAGGTGCTAGGACATTCCCGTGGCGCCCACCTCATCCTCGACGGACGAGACGGCGGTGAATCGGGTGCCCCCGGATGATGAACGCGGCACTTCCCGAACCCGCCGGACTTCCTACAATCGATTCGAGGATCTGGTCCGCGATCTTGACCCACACGTAGGCGGCGTACGTCCTCGCCACACGGACGGGAGGTCATGCTCACCTGGTGCATTCGATCACTGCGGTGCAGACGAGCCGTGCGCTCGCGACCCTGCTGCTCATGCCGACTGCACTCGGGAGCCGGCCAGGCGCCGGTCCTTGTATGGGCTGCCGCCGCAGCGCATTCCCCCGGGATGCGATCAACCCCTCGGCGCACGCTGCGTGCTCGTGTTGACGGGTCGGGGGTGGGTTTCGTACATGCGGACCGCGACGGCCAGGGCCGAGGCGGCACTGACGGCGGCGGCCACCCAGACGGCGGCGTGCATGCCCATCAGGTCGGCGACGACGCCGCCGAGGATCGCGCCGACGGCGTAGCCGCTGTCGCGCCAGACCCGGTAGATCCCGACGGCGCGGCCGCGCCAGGCCGGGTGTGCGACGTCGCCGATCACGGCGAGCAGGGTGGGGTAGACCATGGCGGTGCCGGCCCCGAGCAGCACCGTGCCGGCCGCCCACCCGGTGAAGCCGTGGGAGGCGGCGATCAGCGCCAGGGCTGCGGCTTGCAGGGTCATGCCGGCGGTGATCAGGTGCTTGCGGCCGATCCGGTCCGAAAGGGCGCCGGTGACCAATTGTCCGGCGCCCCATACGCCGGGATAGAGGGCGAAGAGCACACCGATCTGCCCGGCGCCCAGGTCGGCGGTGGCGAACAGCAGGGGGAACAGGCCCCAGGAGAGCCCGAAGTTGAGGTTGTTGACCAGCCCGGCCTGGCTCGCCGAGGACAGGGCGGGTTCGGTGAAACTGGTTGCCGCAGCGATTTGCCGGTTGGTCAGATCCGCGTGCAGGTGATCGTGCATTCCGTCCGCACGCGGGGTGTGCTGGGTGGCTTCCAGGCGCGCGTGGTCGCGGGTTTCGTGGATGAATACCCCGGACAGCAGCAGGGCCAGCGCGGTGTAGGCGAGTCCGAGCAGGAACGGGGCCGGTCGTAGCCCGTACTGGTCGGCGAGGTAGCCGGCCATCAGCGAGCTGACGGCCACGGCGCCGTAGCCGGCGGCCTCGTTCAGTCCCATCGCCAGGCCGCGGCGGGCGGGGCCGACCAGGTCGATCTTCATCACCACGGTGGTCGACCAGGTCAGGCCCTGGTTGATGCCGAGGAGCACGTTGGCGGCCACGACCCACCACCAGTTGGGGGCGGCGATGAGCATCAGCGGGACGGGGATGGCGAACAGCCAGCCCACCAGCAGCACCGGCTTGCGGCCGAAGCGATCGGACCAGGTTCCGGCGAAGTAGTTGGCGGCGGCCTTGGTGATTCCGAACGCGGCTACGTAGGTGAAGATGAAGGTGTAGCCGGTCAGCCCGAATTCGCCTGAGGCGAGCAGCGGCAGCACGGTCTGCTGCTGGCCGACCATGCCACCGACGAGGGCGTTGACCGCGACGAGCAGGCTGAACTGGGCGAGGTTGGGGCCCAGGCCGAGTCGGATCGGCCGGGGCGAGGTGGTGCTCCTGCGACGGTCTCTGCTCATGCGCCGGTCTCGAGGGTGCGCCCGGTCGCGTGGGCCCAGTCGTCGGGACCGCCCTCGAGCACCGTCAGCTGTCGGTGGCCGGCGCGTTCGAGCAGGCTGGCGGCGCCCATCGCGCGTTCGCCGTGCCCGCACATCACCACGGTGGGCTCGCGGGGCAGGTCGTCGACCCGGCCCGGGAGGGCGCCGAGTTCGATGTGGATGGCGCCGGGCAAGTGCCCGGCCAGGTATTCGGGGCGTTGACGGATGTCGAGGACCCGGACATTGCCGACCCCGTCGGGGCCGGTCAGCGCCGTGGCGGCCACCGCGAGTTCGGCGGCGGTCCAGGCGGCGAGGCCGCCGTCGAGTTCACCGATCAGATTGTCGTACCCGATTTTCATTGCTTGCCAGACGATCTCGTCCACGTCCTGGTCTTGGTCGCGGACGATGATCAGGGGCCGGTCGGCCGGGGCGAGCCAGCCCAGCCAGCTGGCGAAGACCGGCCGCAGCGGGATCGACACCGCACCGGGGATGTGTTCGGCGGCGAACCGGGCCAGCGCGCGCACATCGATCAGGGCGGCGCCCCCGGCCAACTGGGCGCGGACGGTGTCGACGGTCAGCGCCGGCAGCACCGGATCCTGGTCGAGGAGTGGAGGACCGAGTCGGTTGACCTCCCCGAGCCGGCGGAAGTACGGCGGATAGCTGCCCAGCGATCCCAGCAGTTGGTCGACGAACGCGTCCTCGTCGCGGGCGGCGAGCAACGGGTTGGTGGCGCGTTCGCGGGCGATGGTGCTGGTGCGTTCGGCGCCGGGCGGGGCCGAGCAGAACGAGCCCGCCCCGTGCGTGGGCCACACCGCCACCTCGCCGGGTAGCGCGGCGAGACGGCGCAGGGAGGCGTACTGGGCGCGGGTGAGGGCCTCGGTGCGCTCCGGAGAGATCAGGTCGGTACGGGCGGCAGAGCCGACCAGCAGCGAGCCGCCGGTGAACACCCCGACCTCCTTCTCGCCGTCGAGGAGCAGGTAACAGAGGTGTTCGTGGGTGTGCCCGGGCGTCATCAGGGCCCGCAGCCGCAGCCCGCCCAGGTCCACCTCGTCGCCGTCGCGCAGCCCGGTATGGGGATACTCCCGGTCCCCGGCGGCGGAGGCCAGCACCCGCGTCCCGCCGGTGGCGCCGAGCTGGTGGGCGCCGGAAAGGAAGTCGGCGTGCAGGTGGGTGTCGGCGGCGAACGCGACGGTCAACCCGCGGCGCGCGGCCGCGGCGTGCACGGCCCGCAGGTCTCGGCTGACGTCGACCACCAACGCCCGCCCGTCGCCCAGGTCCACCAGATACGCGGAGTTGCCGAGCCCCTCGTCGACGAGCGGCACCAGATCGATCCCGGCCATGGCCTTCTCCCTGCCTCGGCTCCGTGGGCGTCCCGGGCGGAACACCCGATCCATGTTCTACACTATTCCAAAGATGATTGGAGAATGCCATGGGTGATCGGATCGCGAAGACCGAACTGTTCGACCAGTTCGCCCGCGTCGGCAAGGCGCTCAGCAGCGGCAAGCGGCTCGAACTGCTGGATCTGCTCGCCCAGGGCGAACGCACCGTCGACGCCCTTGCCCGCGCCTGCGAGCTGGGACTGACCACCGCGTCCGCGCATCTGCAGACCCTCAAGCAGGCCAACCTGGTCGCCACCCGCCGCGAGGGCACCAAGGTGTTCTACCGGCTCGCCGGCGAGGACGTGGCGCAGCTGTTCGCACTGGTCCGCACGGTCGCCAACGAACACCTGCCCGATGTCGAGGCCGCCGCCGCCGCGTATCTCGGCCCGGCCGACACCGAACACGTCAGCAAGGACCAGCTGCTCGAGCGGGCCCGGTCGGGGAAGGTGACGGTGCTCGACGTGCGCCCCCGCGAGGAATACCAGGCCGGGCACATCCCCGGGGCGGTGTCGATTCCGTTGGACGAGTTGGCCGATCACCTGGCCGACCTGCCGCCGGATCAGGAGATCGTCGCCTACTGCCGCGGCGCCTACTGCGTTCTCGCCCACGACGCGGTCCGGCTGCTGACCGACCACGGCCGCCGCGCAGCGCGGCTGACCGACGGCATGCTCGAGTGGCGGCTGGCGGCCCTGCCCGTCGACTCCCTGACCTGACCACAAACCCGGCTGTCCCGTGTGGGCCCACGCCGGATCCGTCTTTCACGACGACGACGTTGCCGGTGGCGACTGTTGCGGTGGATTTGATGGACTCGCTCGACACCCGGGAGCGAAGCGCCGGAGTGCGGGCGCCAGGGGAGTTGCTCGATGACATCCGGTGAGACGCGGCCGGAGTGGGCGGTGGAGGCACCGGTCGGTGGATGGGGCCGGCCGTGACCGCAGGCCGCCGAGATCGCTCGGGAGATTCCCGCAGAGCAGTGGACGCTGATCGGTGGCTGATGGTTCAGCTTCACGCAGTCCGGGGGGTTTGCCGCAGACCAGAGCGACGGGTCGAAGTCGACATGGTTCTGCACGATGCGGAGCGCACGGCACAGATCGGAGCACCGGACAGGTGGCGCAGTCGAATGCGGGCGAGGGCGGGGTCGGAGCTGTCGACGGCGACGGTCGCTCCGGTGATGCGGCGCGGGCCCTCTGACCGTGATCTTCACCAGTACGGAGCCGCGACGCCTGGCTTCGCCGCGCCCATTGACAGTGCTCATCAAGGCGGCATAGCGTTGAATTCATTATTCGATGAATTCATGGATAAGCCTGTATCTCAGGTTCGGGAGTGCTCATGCGGGCAATGATCATCAAGGAATTTCGTGAGCTACGGCGAGACCGACGCACCCTCGCCATGCTCGTCGCGCTGCCGCTGTTGTTGCTAGTCGTCTTCGGATTCGCCGCGAACTTCACCATCACGACACTCGAAACGGCAATCGTCGGACCGAACGCAAACACGGTGGCGGACCGCCTCGCGGCCGACCCGCAGGTGGCGCAGGTTCTGCACGTCGACACCGTCGATTCTGCGGGTACCGACGCGACGGCGCGCACGGCACTGCGCGACGACGTTTCCGACCTAGCGATCGTCACGGGGGCAGGGAAGCCGACCGTGTATATCGACGGGTCCAATCTCTTCGCCGCACAAGCGGCCAAGATTGTCGTCGCGCGAATGGGTCCCACCGTCGATTCCGAGGTCCTGTACAACCCCGACCTGAAAACATCATGGGTGATGGTGCCAGCAATCATCGGACTTATCCTCACCTTCATCGGCACCATCATTACCAGCATCGGTCTGGTCAAAGAGCGTGAGGCGGGCACACTGGAACAGCTTGCCGTGATGCCCTTTTCGCCAGCCGCGGTGATCTCCGGGAAGATTGCACCCTATTTTCTGCTGGCCGCAGTGGACATGGTGGCGGTGACTCTGCTCGGCATCTGGATCTTCTCGGTACCGTTCAACGGCAACGCACTGATCTTCGCGCTCGGGGCGGCGATCTTCTTGTTCGCGGTACTCGGTCTGGGGGTGTTCATCTCCACGATCTCCAAGACCACCGGACAAGCGATCCAGGCAGCGATGATGGTGCTGCTGCCTCAGGTCCTGCTGTCCGGCATGATCTTTCCTCTCAGCGCCATGGCCCCAGGCGTCCGCTGGATCGGGTACCTGCTTCCACTGACGTACTTCACGAAGATCTCGCAGGGGGTGATGCTGCGTGGGGCCGGTATGAGCACCTTGTGGATCCCGATTGCTGTGTTGACCGCGATGGCACTGTTGATCTTCGGGGCGGCGGTGTTCCGGCTGAAGCGGTCGATTGCACCGAGGGGTAAGGCGGTGGTACGCAGTGGCCTCACGTGACCGTGCTTGGGGTGCGGCTGCGCTGACAGTGCGACTCGGCGGTCGGGTCGTGCTCGACAGGGTGACTGTCGATATTCCGCGCGGGGAGATCACCGCGGTGGTTGGGGGCGACGGGGCGGGCAAGACCAGCCTGCTCGGGGCACTGGCCGGCCGGATCCCGATTGCCAGCGGTACCGTCACGATGCCTGCAAAGGACGAGATCGGGTTTCAGCCGAGCACCGCCGGGGTGTGGCGGGACCTGACGGTGGACGAGAACATCGAATTCGTGGGCAGCGCCTACAGAATGAGTCCGGACCTGCTGGGCGACCGAAAAGCTCGGCTACTCGGCCCGGCAGGTCTGGGCGGCGTCGGCGACCGGCTCGGCGGCCAGCTCTCTGGCGGCATGCGCCACAAACTGGGCTTCTGCATGGCGATGCTGCATCGTCCTCTGGTGCTGCTACTCGACGAGCCGAGCACCGGCGTGGATCCGGTCAGTCGGGTGGAGTTGTGGCGGATGGTGGCGGAAGCAGCGGCAGCGGGCACCGCGGTGCTGATGTCGACGACGTACCTGGACGAGGCCGAGCGTGCACACCGAGTGCTGGTTCTCGACGGCGGCGAGATCCTCGGGTTGGGAACACCGGACGAGATGATCGCCTCGATTCCGGGCACGATCAGTACGGAACGGAATCGGCCGCTGGGTGAAGCTGCGAACCGAACCTGGAGGCGAGGAAGCATGTTTCGTGTGTGGAGCCCGTCAGGTCGGGGACGCTGCGACGAGCACACCGATCTAGAGGACGCAGTGATCGCGCTGATGTTGGCACGCAACGAGCAGCGGAACTCCGAGCATGTCTGAGCGAGTGGCGATCGACGTGCGTGGTGTGTGGCGGAACTTCGGCGCGTTCACAGCAGTCCGAGACATGTCACTGCATGTTCGCTCGGGGGAGATCGTCGGCTTGATCGGCGCGAACGGGGCCGGCAAGACCACGCTGATCCGGATGATCCTCGGGCTCGAGGCGGTCGATCGGGGAGCGATCGATGTGTTCGGTGCACCGCCCTCGCGGCACACCCTCCGCCGACTCGGCTACATGCCGCAGAGTCTCGGGCTCTACCAGGAACTATCGGTCCGGCAAAACGTCGAGTTCGTGGCCGAGGCATTCGGACTGTCCGAGCAACCTTTACCGGAGGCGCTCGAGGCGGTTGCCGCGCGTCCGGTCCGGGAGATCGGGCTCGGGTTGCAACGTCGGCTCGCGTTCCACTGCGCACTGTCGCACCGACCGGAACTGGTGATCCTGGACGAGCCGACCTCGGGCGTAGACCCGCTGGCCCGTACCCGGCTGTGGGACACCATCCACGACCAGGCGGACACAGGCTGCGGGGTACTGGTGACCACGCACTACTTGCAGGAGGCCCAGCAGTGCACCCGATTGGTGCTCATGTCCCACGGACGCCCGGTGGCGCGCGGAACCCTCGCCGACATCATCGGAGGGCAACGGGCGGTCGCCGTGCAGACGGCGGAGTGGGCACGGACGTTCGAAGCGCTGATGAGGGCGCAGCTGCCGGTGACACTCGACGGACGGGTCGTACGGGTAGCGGGTGTCAGCACCGCCGATGTGCGCAGGGCGCTCGACTCAGCCGGGCTAAGAGCGGCGGTGACAGAGGTGCCCGCCACCTTGGAGGAGACGATGGTACTGATCGACCGCCGGGCAGCAATCGAGTCCTGATGGCGGCAGGTGCACGAAGCGGACGACGCCCAGGAACATCCGATACCAGAGATCAAATCCTCAGCGCTGCAAGAGAAGAGTTCGCGAGAGCCGGATACGATGCGGCGACTGTACGCGCGGTTGCCGCATCCGCCGGAGTGGACACGGCGTTGGTTCACTACTATTTCGGCACCAAGGAGAAGCTCTTCCTCGCGGTGATGGACGCCCCGTTCGACCCGCGACAATACGTCGACTCAGTCCTCCAAGGACCTCGCGACCGGATCGCCGAGCGGCTGCTGCGGACCGCACTCGATCTCTGGGATTCCCCCGCGGGAACAGCGGCAGTGGCTGTACTGCGAAGTTCGATGGCACATGACCGCAGCGCCGCACTGTTGCGGGAGTTCCTACTCAAACGAGCGCTGCAACCGATCGCGGAGTCGATGGAGCCCGACCCCGAATTAGCGCGTTGGCGCGCGAATCTCGTCGCCACCCAGCTGATGGGTCTCGCTTCGATGCGCTATCTGCTCGCCATCGAACCACTGGCCTCGGCCTCACACGAACGGATCATCGACATGATCGCTCCCAATCTGCAGCGGTACCTCACCGGAGATCTATGTCGCTAGACGGCGCTTTCTCTGCACGCTCGAGGATCTGGCGGACGCGGTCGACATGCGCCGCCGGGCTGACCGCCAGAATTCGGCGAACCAAGCGATCGAGATGATTGACGTTGCGGGACTTCCGATTGCAGGCAGCGCAGATCGGGCGGCCCTCCCAGTCGCTACTGCGCGTGCACTTGCGGCGTCCGGGTCCTCGTCGGGGACATCGGAGTTGCGCCAGAAGTCGAAGATGCCGGCGAGAGGCAGAATGTCGGTCTCGGCCGGGTGGATTCTCTGCACCAGTCGTGCTCGCTCTGTGCAGAGGATTCATGGCCTGCGGGTGCTGCCGGTCGGGCGTCACCGTCGCGACTCCAGCCGGTCGGAGGGCGGTGCCCACCGTCGGGTGGTATCGCTGCGCCAGCCGGTTAGTGGATGAGCGTTCCGAGGACCGGCGTCCATTCGATGATCCTGTGGGTGGGAACCAGTCCGTGGGTCACGAAGGGGTCTTGGGCGAAGAGCTGTTCGACGGTCTCGGCGGTGTCGGCGGCGACGACGATGAATGCGCCGGAGTCGTCGGCGTAGGGGCCGGAGACGATCACGGTCTTCTGTTCGACGAGGTCGGCGAGCCAGGCTCGATGTGCGGTGCGGTGTTCATCGCGGCCTGCAGCGGTGACGGCGGAGTAGGTGTACTCGACGACGAAGAGGGGCATGTTCTCACTTTCTCGGTGGGTGGGTGCCGTGAGGGGTCGCGTGGCGATTGTGGATCCGTGTACTGCAGTTCAGGATTGGGGCGGTCGTTTGCCCGGTGGTGGGTGGCTGTGGGAGATGGTCAACCGTCGGGGTCCTCGGTGGTGCCGCCCCAGATTCCGAAGGGTTCGCCGACGCTCAGGGCGTGGGTGCGGCATTGGGCGAGCACCGGGCAGGTGCGGCAGATCCGTTTGGCTGCCCGCTCGCGGCCCCGTCGATCGTGATGGGTTTCGCCTTCCTGGGGGAAGAACAGGTCGGTTTCGACCTGTCTGCAGGTGGCGCGAAGTTGCCAGTCCCATAAATCGGTCCGCGGTGCATACAGGTGGGTCGAAAGGGTAGTCGACGACATGTGGCGCTACCTCGCATCGTGAGGATCAGCAGTGGCTGCACAGACGCTGTGCACTGCAGGGTGGGCAGCGTTCATGGCGAGAGAACTCCGAATGCCGTAGCCAGCCGGGCGATCTTCTGGGCGCGGCCCAGACGGGGCAGGTCGCTGCCGTCGCGGATGATGCGGCCACGGGCTTCGAAGTCGGCGAGGAAGTCCCGGGCCCAGGTGGCGTCGTCGGTGGTGGGGCTGATGGCGGCGTTGATGACGGGCAGGTGGTCGGTTTTCAGGCACAGCTTGCCGGTCAGTCCGAGGGTGGTAGCCAGCGTGGATTTCTCGTGGAGGACTGCGTGGTCGTCGCTGACGGTGGGTCCGTCGATCGGGCCGGGGAGGTTACCGAGTCTGCTGGCGATGACCAGGCGTGAGCGCGGATAGGCCATGGCGAGGTCGTCGGCTCCGGTGCCGGTGTCGCGCCGGTAGTCGCCGCTGCCGAAGGCCAGGCGGAAGGCGCCTCGGGCACGTGCGATCTGTGGGGCTTCCTCGATGCCCAGGGCGGACTCGATCAGTGCGAGCACCGGGGTCGCGCCGCCGAGGCGGTCGAAGGTTTCGGTCACTTGCTCGGCGGACTCGGTCTTGGCGAGCATCACCCCGGCCAGGCCGGGAAGGCCCTTCAAGGTGTCGACGTCGTCGGACCAGAAGGGGGTCGAGCGGTCGTTGATCCGGACCCACGCCGATCGTTCTTCCAGCCATCGGGTGACGTCGACACGGGCGTCGGGTTTCGCGGTGGGGTCGACGGCGTCTTCGATGTCGAGCACGATCTGGTCGGCCCGGGACTGGTCGGCGTCGTCGAAGGTGTCTGTCCGAGTTGCGTTGACCAGCAGCCAGGTACGGGAGATTTCGGCGTCTACCGCGCGGGGAGGTGTCGAGAGTTTCTCGGTCATGGTCATACCGTTTCCTTATCGACCGGATGAGCGGGTTCGCGGCCGGCGAGGACGTCGATCACGGCCTGGGCGGCGGCGAGACCGGCGCGGTTGCGGGCCTCGACGGTCTGACCGGCCAGGTGTGAGGTGATGAGCACGTTGTCGAGGCCGCGGAGTCGGCTGTCGGCGGGGAGAGGTTCTCGGGCGACGACGTCGAGTGCGGCGCCGGCGATGTCTCCGGCCTCGAGGGCGTCGGCGAGGGCGTCCTCGTCGACCAGGCTGCCGCGGGCGGTGTTGATCAGGACCGCGGTGTTCTTCATCGCCTGCAGGCGCTTGCGGTCGATCAGGTGCCCGGCCTGGGCGGCGGCGCGGGTGTGCAGCGACAGGTAGTCCGCGGTGGCGGTGACGGTGTCGAGGTCGACGAACTCGATGCCCGGGTCGCCGGTGGGGTGCGCGCTGTGCACGGCAACCGACATTCCGAACGCCAGACCGAGTTGGGCCACGGCCCGGCCGCTGGGTCCGTAGCCGATGACACCGAGTGTCGAGCCGCGCAATTCGCGGCCGGCGCCGCGGGGCCAGCGGCCCTCCCGGACTCCGCAGAGGACGGCGGAAAGTTTACGGGCGGTCGTCAGGATCAGCGCGATCGTCATTTCGGCGACCGCGTCGTGGTTGACGCCGGGGGTGTTGCACACCCGGACGCCGTGGCGGGCGGCCGCCGCCAAATCGACGGAATCGTAGCCGACGCCGCTGCGGGCGATGACTTTCAGGGACGTGGCGGTCTCGAGCATGTCCGCGGTGATAGGTTCGCTCGCGATGACGGCTCCGTCGATTCCGTCGAACAACGCCAACGCTTCCGCGCGGCTGCGGGCACCGCGAGCGGGTGCGTAGGTCACCTCGTGTCCGTGCCGGCGCAGAAGGTCGTCGATGTCGTCACCGGGACCGAGGTAGTCGGTGGTCACCAGAACGCGTGACATACAGGTCATTTCCTCTCGAGTTCGTGTGTGTGTTGCGGCCGAATGCGGCAGGGCGAGGTGGCCGCGTCGCCGCGGCCACCTCGCCCTGTCATGTCGGCACTGTTGGTTACTTTCCGGCTTCTTCGTGCGTGCCGGGCCGGGCACCGAGCACTGCTCGTGCCTTCTCGGCGTCGAAGTCGTTCTCCCACTTGCCGATCACGATGGTGGCCATCGCGTTGCCGAGAACGTTGATGAAGACCCGGCCCTCGTTGAGGATGCGGTCGACACCGACGATCAGGGCGAGCGCGGCGAGCGGGACGTGGCCGACGGCGGTGATCGTGCTGGCGAGGACGATGAACGCTCCGCCCGCGATACCGGCGGTTCCCTTGCTGGTCAGCATCATCACCCCGACCATGATCAGCTGCTGCTGCCAGGACAGGTCGATTCCGACTGCCTGGGCGAGGAACAGTGAGGCCATCGTCAGGTAGACCGCGGATCCGTCGAGGTTGAACGAGAACCCGGACGGGATCACGATGCCGACGACCGGCTTACCGACACCGAGGTCCTCGAGCTTGCGGACCAGTTGCGGCAGCACCGCCTCGCTCGAGCAGGTGCTCAGCGCGACCAGGAGTTCGGCCTTGAGGTACCGCATCAGCGAGAACAGGCCGACTCCGCAGGCGCGGCTGATGACCCCCAGGACCACGATGACGTACACGATGCAGGTGCCGGTGAACAGCAGGATCAGGTAGCCGAGCTGCTGCAGGCTCTCGGCGCCGTACTTGGCGACGACCGAGGCCAAGGCGCCGAAGGTGCCGATCGGGGCCAGCCGCATGACCCAGCCGACGATCTTGAACACCACGGAGGTCAGCGCGGAGATGCCGTCGTTGATCGGTGCGGCCTTCTCGCCGGAGACGTTGAGGGCGCAGCCGAACACGATCGAGACCAGCAGTGCGGCAAGGATTTCGTTGCCGGTGACGGCACCGAACAGGTTGGTCGGGATGATGCGGTCGATGAAGTCGACCGCGCCGTGGGCCTGGCCGGCGCCGGGGATGCTCTCGGTGTCGAGCTCGGCGAGATTGATGTTCATGCCCGCGCCCGGTTTGAAGACGTTCGCCACGACCAGCCCGATGAGCATCGACAACAGCGACAGGACCATGAAGTAGCCGAGCGCCTTGGCACCGATCCGGCCGGCCTTCCGGAGGCTGTCCATCGACGCAATGCTCTGTGTGACCACACAGAACACGACCGGGACGACGATCATCTTGACGATGCCGATGAACCAGTCGTTCAACGGGCTGAGAGCGGCGCCGACGTCCGGGAGCAGGACGCCGACCGTGATTCCGAGGACCGCCCCCAGCAGCACTTGGAACCACAACTCGCGCATCAGTCGGCTGAGCCGCGAGCGTTCAGGTTCTGTATGGCTCGGGGACATGGTGGTAGTAGTCATCGCGAGTGCTCCTTCGCACATCGGACCAGGTGGCGGTCCCCGCATCAGCCGGAACCATGGAGGTTGGGGGTCAGTGGTGCAGTGCGCGGAGCACCTTGTAGAAGGCGGCCTTGCCCTCGAACCCGATGCCGGGGATCTCGGTGAGCCCGACCCGGCTGTTCTCGACGACGGCACCGTCGGCGAAGCCGCCGGTCGGCTGGAATTCGCCCGGGTAGGACTCGTTGCCGCCCAGCTTCAGTGCGGCGGCGATGTGCAGGGAGAACTGGTGTCCGCCGTGCGGGATGCACTGGCGCGAGGACCACCCGTGGTCCTTCAGCATCTCCTGCACCCGCAGGTATTCGGTGAGGCCGTAGCTCAGGGCGGGGTCGACCTGGATGATGTCACGGTCCGGGCGCATGCCGCCGTAGCGGATCAGGTTCCGGGCGTCCTGCAGCGAGAAGAGGTTCTCACCGGTGGCAATCCGGCCGGAGTAGTTCTCGGACAGCACGGCGTTGAGGCGGTAGTCGAGCGGGTCGCCGACCTCTTCGTACCAGAACAGGTTGTAGGGCTCGATGGCCTTGCCGTATTCGAGGGCGGTCGCCAGGTCGAAGCGGCCGTTGACGTCTACCGCGAGGCGGGATCCGTCGCCGTCGAGGACCTCGAGGACGGCGTCGATACGCTGGAGATCCTCCTTGAGGTCGGCGCCGCCGATCTTCATCTTGACCACGTTGTAGCCCATGTCGAGGAAGCCGCGCATCTCGTCCTGCAGGTCTTTCAGGGTCTTGCCGGGCGCGTAGTAGCCGCCGGCGGCGTAGACGAAGACCGAGTCGTCGGGCCGGCCGTCACCGTACTTGTCGGAGAGGTAGCGGTAGAGCGGCTTGTCGGCGATCTTCGCCGCGAGGTCGAACAGGGCCATGTCCATGACACCGACCGCGACCGAGCGCTCGCCGTGGCCGCCCGGCTTCTCGTTCTTCATCATGATGTCCCAGGCCCGGGTCGGGTCCAGGTCGCCGGCCTCGTCGAGCAGCGCTTCGGGGTCGGCGTCGAGCAGCCGGGGGATGGCGCGGCGGCGCAGGATCTCTCCGGCGCTGTAGCGGCCGTTGGAGTTGAAGCCGTAGCCGACGATCGGCTCGCCGTCTCGCATGACGTCGCTGACGATCGCCACGATCGAGCAGTCCATCTTGCTGAAGTCGATCCAGGCGTTCCGGATGGACGAGCTGATCGGGACGATGCCCTCGTGTACGGAAATGATCTTCATGGTTCCCTCTCGTATCGGTCTTATAAGTTGTAAGTCTTATAAGATGCAAGAGCGATGTTAGACTGATCGTGGCGCCGGACACAAGGGCCAATTTGTGGCCGGGAGCACAGACCGAGGATTTGGGTGAGGGAGGGCACATGCAGCCGACGAACGTCATGAACGTCTATTCGAGCAAGGGCGACGTTGCGTACGGCGAGCTCCGTCGGCTGATCTTGAGCGGCGAACTCGCCCCGGGATCACGCCTGGCGCAGTACGAACTCGCCGACAGCCTCAAGATGAGCATCACCCCGCTGCGGGAGGCGATCCGCCGCCTGAGCAGCGAAGGGCTCGTGGAGATGGACTCACACCGCGACGTGCGAGTGGCGCAGATGAGCGCACAGGAGGCCCGCCAGCTCTTCGAGGTCCGCCTCTCCCTCGACCCCACCGCCGCCGAACTGGCCGCCGCACGGCGCACCGATCAGGACATCCTGTTCATGCGCTCCGCCCTGAGCCGACTGGTGCCGGTCACCCGTCAATGGGGCGAAGAGGGCCTGCAAGCCCACCGCGAATTCCACCGTGCCCTCTACGTCGCCTCCCACAACGACGTGCTGATCCGGTTACTCGACGACGTCTGGGACAAATCCGACCGGTACCGCCGCGTCGGCCTCGAACTCCCTCCCGGAGACGAACCCCGCATCCGCGACCTCGACGAACACCGCCAGCTGTTCGACCTGGTCGTCGCGGGCGATGCGGCCGGCACCGGCGAGCTGATGCGCCGACACATCACCGAAAGCCTCACCGCCACCGCCATCCGCGCCCTCGAGGAACGCGAGGGCGCGACCTCACGCGAGCCGGCCTGACCGGGCGGCCTCACCGGCCTCCATAACCAAACACCCGAATCACCCTGGCGGCAGCGCCGATAGTGCTGCACGCCAGGATTTCTGGACCCCGAAGGGAAGTCACCACACCATGGGCGCAACACATCGGATCGCAGTCATCCCCGGCGACGGGATCGGGACGGAGGTCGTCCCGGAGGGACTACGGGTCCTCGAAGCCGCGGCGTCGGCATTCGACTTCCACATTGACTACGAGCAGTTCGACTACGCCAGCGCCGACTACTACACCAAGACGGGCACGATGCTGCCGGACGGCTGGTTCGACCAGCTCAACCAGTTCGACGCCATCTTCTTCGGCGCCGTCGGCTGGCCCGACGTGGTCCCCGACCACATCAGCTTGTGGGGCAGCCTGCTGCAGTTCCGCCGCCACTTCGACCAATACGTGAGCCTGCGGCCGGTCAAACTGCTCCGCGGAATCACCAGCCCGCTGACCGGGCGCGAACCCGGTGACGTCGACTTCTTCGTGGTGCGGGAGAACACCGAGGGCGAGTACTCGAGCATCGGCGGCAAGATCTTCGAGGGCACCGACCGCGAAACCGTCATCCAGGAAACGGTCATGACGCGAACCGGTGTGGACCGAATCCTGAAGTACGCCTTCGATCTCGCCCAGTCCCGGCCCAAGAAACACCTCACCTCCGCGACGAAGAGCAACGGCATCTCCATCACGATGCCGTACTGGGATCAGCGCGTCGAAGCGATGGCCCAGAACTTCGCCGATGTCGCAGTGGACAAGTACCACATCGACATCCTCACCGCGAACTTCGTCCTGCACCCCGACTGGTTCGACATCGTCGTCGCCAGCAACCTCTTCGGTGACATCCTCTCCGACCTCGGCCCGGCCTGCACCGGCACCATCGGCGTGGCCCCCAGCGGAAACATCAACCCCGAGCGCACGTTCCCGAGCCTGTTCGAACCGGTCCACGGATCGGCCCCCGACATTGCCGGCAAGGGCATCGCCAACCCGATCGGGCAGATCTGGAGCGCGAGCATGATGCTCGACCACCTCGGCGAGACCGAGGCCGCCACCGCCGTCATGACCGCAGTCGAAGACGTCCTCGCCGTCGGCGGCGACACCCTCACCCCCGACATCGGTGGCACCGCCACCACCCAAACCCTCGGCGACGCGATCCGCCGACAGCTCGAAACCAACACCACGCGGGTCACCTCCTAGACCGGTCGGTCGAGCAGCTTGACGTGGAACTCCCCGGCTGCCGCGCACGCAGCACGCCTACTTCCCGAACGGCTGCCGAGTGCCCTCGCCCGTGGCGGTACATCGGTAAGTGAGTGTCGGTAATCGCGGCTACGCACGGGTCTCCAGCGCAGACCAGACTCCGACCACCAGGTCGATGCGCTGCGCCGCGCCGGTGTCGAAGCCGAGAACGTCCACGTCGACCATTTGGTGCTGGTGCGAAGACGGTGGCGAGGCGGCTGATCGTCCGCGCTCGGCCGAGTTTCGGCAGGTCACTGCCATTTTCGATGCGCGCACCGTCGACGCCGAGTTGGTCGATGATCTGGCGGGCCCAGTCGATGTCGGTGTCGGTGGGGCTCAGGGCGCGGTTGATGACGGGGGCTTGTCCCGGGTGCATGCACAGCTTGCCCGACATGCCCATCGTGCGCGTCACGGTCAGGGCATCGGCGAGCGCGTCGTCGGCGGAGGTGAGGGTGGGACCGTCGATGGGGCCGGGCAGACCCGCTGCCTGGCTCGCCACCACCGATCGTCCCGGGCATAGGACAGAGCAGGCGCGAGATCGGCTGCCCCGGTGTCGCGGCGGAAATCGCCGCTTCCGAAGGCGAGCCGGGAAGTGGGCTGTGCGGAGGCGATGTCGTAGGCGCGTTCGATGCCGAGGGCCGATTCGACGAGTGCCATAACGGGGGTCCGGGCGGGCAATCGGGCGGCGGTCTCGGTGACGTGCTCTGCCGACTCGCATTTGGCGAGCATCACGCCCAAGAGCCCGGGTGTTGCCTCGAGTGCGTCGAGGTCATGGCTCCAGTCCTCGGTGCCGGCGGGTTGACGCGGACCCAGCCGGTGCCGCCGCGAGAGAACCAGAGGTGGAGGGCTTCTCGTGCCGTGGGTCTCGCGGAGGGGACGACACCGTCTTCGAGGTCGTAGATGACGGCGTCGGCCGCTCCGGTGTGTGTTTCGGTGAAGTGCCTGCTGTGTGCTGCGGATACGAGCAGCCACGATCGGGCATCGGCGGCGGGGACGTCGGTACGGTTCTGCGGTGTCGATGCCATGGCGGCTCCTCCGAGTGGTGGTCGCGGTGTTATCGGGACAGCCATCCACCATCGACGGACAGGGCGGTGCCGGTGACGTAGGCGGATGCGGCCGAGGCGAGGAAGACGGCTGCGCCTGCAAGATCTTCCGGTCGGCCCCAGGTGCCGGCGGGGATGCGGCGCAGCATGTTCTCCGCCCGGGCGGGGTCCTCGCGGTGCGCGGCGGTGAATTCGGTTTCCATGTAGCCGGGGGCGATTGCGTTGACGCGGATGCGTTGGGGTGCCCACTCGTTCGCGAGCGCTCGGGTCAGTCCGAGGATGCCGTGCTTGGAGGCGGCGTAGGACGGGACCTCCATTCCGCCTTGGAAGGAGTTGATCGAGGCGATGTTGATGATGCTCGCGGCGGCATTATCGTCGAGGGCGGCCTGTGCGAAGGCCTGGCTGAGCAGGAAGGGGGTGGTGAGGTTGAGGTCGAGCACCGCCGACCAGTCCGCTGCAGGGGTTTCGATTGCCGGGCCGCGGCGGATGATGCCCGCGTTGTTGACCAGGATCGTCGGAGGCCGTAACTCGGCTTTGGCCCAGGAGATCAACTCGGCCGCGGTGTCGGGGGTCAGGTTGCTGAGGTCGGCGGTACGGGTGGCGCAGTGAACGCCCCGGGCGCGCACCTCCTTGGCGACCTGGTCGAGGTCGCCGATGTCGACGGCGAGGATGTCGGCTCCCGCCTCGGCGAGTGCGATGGCGAGTGCGCGGCCGAGGCCGCGGGAGGCACCGGTTACGAGGGCGGCGTTGCCGTCCAGCCGGAACAGGTCCATAACCGTGGTGTGGGCGGGTGTGTTCATGGGGGAGGCTCTTTCGAATGGTGGTGACCGGGCCGGTGTGCGGGGTGAGCGCCGCACACCGGCCCGGCGGCTCATCAGTTGCGGGTGGCCTCGTCGAGGACCCGGTCGTGTTCGAGGGAGGTGCGGGCGGTTTCCTTGGCGGCGATCACCGCGATGATGGTGATCACGGCGAGGACGGCGAGGTAGATGCTGACGGCGATGGTGTTCTTTTCCTCGACGGTGCCGAGCAGCGCGACCGCGATGACGGGGGCGAGGCCGCCGGCGAACACCGAGGCGAGCTGGTACCCAAGAGAGGCGCCGCTGTAGCGGACGCTGGTGCCGAACAGTTCGGAGAACATCGCCGCCTGCGGCGCGTACATCAGGGTGGTGAAGATGAGGCCGATGAAGATCGCCGCCGCGATGACGGTTTGGTTGCCGGTGTCGATGAGGGGGAAGAAGACGAATCCCCAGATGCCGGCACCGAGTGCGCCGGTGAAGTACAGCGGTCGCCGGCCGACCCGGTCGGACAGGGCGCCGATGATCGGGGTGAGGAAGAACTGCGCGACGGAGGCGATCAGCACACCCGCGATGGCGGCGCTCTTGGGCATATCCAGGTAGGTGACCATGTAGGTCATCACCACGACCGTGAAGATGTAGTACGAGGTGTTCTCCACCAGTCGCAGCCCCATCGCGATGAGCACCTCGCGGGGGTATTTGCGCAGGACCTCGATGATCGGTGCGTGCTCGGCCTTGTGGTTCTCGAGGGCCTTCTTGTTGGCGGCGAAGACCGGGGATTCTTCGATGCTCAGCCGGATCCAGAGACCGATCAGGACCAGTACGGCGCTGAGCAGGAAGGGAATACGCCAACCCCAGGAATCGAAGGCTTCGTCGCTCTGGAACAGTGCCAGCACCCACAGCACCACCGCCGAGAGGAGGTTTCCGAGGGGTACGCCGGCCTGGGTCCACGACGTCCAGAATCCGCGGCGGTCGTTGTCACCGTGTTCGGCGGCCATCAGGACCGCTCCGCCCCATTCGCCGCCGACGGCGAAGCCCTGCAGCAGTCGGCAGCCGATCAACAGGAGCGGTGCGGCCATACCGATGCTCGCGAAGGTCGGCAACAGGCCGATGGCGAAGGTCGCGGCGCCCATCATGAGCAGGCTGACGACCAGCATCTTCTTGCGACCGAGTTTGTCACCGTAGTGGCCGAAGACGATCCCGCCGAGCGGGCGGGCGAAGAAGCCCACCGCGAACGTGGCGAACGCCAGCAGGGTGGCGGTGGCCGGTTCGCTGTCGGGGAAGAACAGGGGCCCGAAGACCAGCGCGGCGGCCGAGCCGTAGAGGAAGAAGTCATACCATTCGACGGCCGTGCCGATCATGCTGGCGAAGGCGACCTTGACGATCGAGGTGCGCCCGGCCGCGTGGGTTGCGGGTTCGGCCGCAACGTCGGGTGTGGACATGGCGTGTCCTTTCGGGACAGGGGTGGGGTCCGGTGTGGTCATGGGACGAGCACGACCTTCATGTCGTGACCGGCCGCGGCGCGTTCGAGCGCCGAAGCCGCATCAGTGAGGGAAATTTCGGTCACCAGCCGGGGCCACGGTGTCGGGTCGGCGGCCATCGCGTCGGCAGCGGCCCGGTAGTCGACCTTCGTTGATCCGTAACTGCCCTGCAGACGAATCTCCTTGCGGGTGACGGCGTTGAAGTCGACCGGTCCGGTGCGGGCGAACAGGCCGACGACGGAGATGGGGCTGCCGGGCAGGACCGCGGCGATGGCAGCATCGAGCGCTGCCGTCGAACCGGAGGCGTCGACCCAGGCGGTGGGAATGAAAGGCAGCGCGTCCCGGCCGGCGATCACGGTGCGCAGACCGAGCGCGCGGGCCAGCGGCAATCGCACGTTCTCATCGTTGCCGACCCCGGAGAGCACGACATCGTGGCCGCGTTGGGCGAGGACGAGGGCGGCCATCGTGCCGATCGGTCCGGGCCCGGATACCACCACCCGGGTGGGGCCGTCGGCGGCGTTCTCGATGTGCGCGACCGCGCGGCAGGCGACCGACAGTGGTTCGGTCAGCGCCAGGGTCGACGCAGGCAGATGCCGGTCGACCTCGACGAGGCGGACCTCGGGGACGACGAACGATTCGGCGGCGGCGCCGTCGAAGGACAATCCGAGGACGGTGCGCCGGGGGCAGATCTGCCGGAAACCGCGCTCGCACAGATCGCACACGCCGCAGCCGTCGATGGCAACGGGGACAACGCGTTTGCCGATCCAGGTCGGGTCGACGCCCTCGCCGAGGGCTTCGACGTATCCGACCGCCTCGTGTCCGAGCACGACCGGGGGGCGGATCCATTCGTAGCCGGTGTCGCGACGCCAGGCGTGCACGTCGCTGCCGCACAGCCCGCACGCCTCGGTGCGTACCCGCACCTGCCCCGGGCCCGGTTCGGGCTTGGGCAGGTCCTGCACCAGGACGTCGTGGGGAGTGGCACTTCTCTTGGTCAGAGCTCGCATGGGGAACCTGCTAACTTTCGCCCGCTGCCGGGCTCAGGGATGAGAGGGTGGGGCGCCGGCGGACACCGCCCCCGAGTGCCGAGGGCACTCGGTGTGGTTGCGCCATGTCGGGCGGTGTCCGCCGCAGTGTCAGCGGATGAAGCGGTCGACGTAGTCGGCGCCGAGACCGATCTTCTCGTAGTGCGCGCGGGCCTTGTCGATCTTGCTGAACACATCTTCGATGCCGACGGTGTTGCCGTCGACGTCGACGTAGATGTACGCGCCGCTCACGTGGAACAGGGTCGCCATCTCGGTCACGTCTTCGGGGACCTCGAGGGTGTGGATGTCGCCGGGCGGCTCGAAGGCGTAGGTGCCCTCTTCAGCCCACCAGTCGTACTCGAGGTAGTGCCAGCGGCCCCGCAGGGTGAACGCGTGCACCGCCCCGGCGTGCCGGTGGCGGGACAGGATGCCCGAGCGGCGCACCCGCAGAATGTTCACGAAGTAGCCCTGGCTCGCCGACAACACCAGCGGGCGGAACTCGACATCCTGCGACTGCGGAACCCACAGCCGCTCGTCGCACTCGAGGTCCAATGCACCCGGAACGATCAGATCGTCACTCATCCCGTACGGCTTCGGACCCGTGTAGGGCACAGCCTCTTCGTTCTTCATCTCAACAGTGGAACTCACGATGCTCTCCTTTCGCTTAATCGCATAAGTGACGGTACATCGTTGTGGTTTAGCGCACAAGTGGTGATGCTTCAGTGCTTCACTAGTGCCTCTAACTGGCTAAATAGATGGAGTCTGGGTAGTCGTCCGAGTGCTTAAGCAGTCATTGGCGGAGTTTCATGCAACTTAAACGAATCAGTGATGGCGTTTGTGCAGGACGCGGCGCGGTGTCGCCCCTGAAAGCATCACTTAACCGCGTAAGCTGGCGCGCATGACCGACAGTAAGTCCAACGGTGGCCGCACCCGGCGAGTGACGATGAGCGATGTCGCCCGCAAGGCGGGGGTATCTGCTGCCGCGGTCTCCTACGCACTCAGCGGGGCGCCCGGGGTCAGCGACGAGAGCCGCCAGCGGATCCTCGCCATCGCCGAAGAGATGGGGTTTCGACCCAGCAGGATCGCCCGGGAACTGCGCTCGGGCACCACGAAAGCAATCGGGCTACTTCTGGCGGACATCGCGAATCCGTTCTACACCGAGGTCGCCGGGGGAGTGGTCGCCGCCGCCGCCGAAGAAGGCTACGAGGTGTTCGTCTCCCACGTCGGCGTGGACGGTTCGCGGCAATCGGATGTCGCGTTCGCGCAAGTCGACCGGAACTGCAGCGGCCTGATCTTCACCTCGCTCGTCGCAGCCGACAAACCTCTCCTCGACAAGCTCCGCCACGAGAACATCCCCGTTGTGCAGCTCTACCGCAAGATCGAAGACGAACCCTCCGACTGGGTCGGCATCGACGACTACTCCGCCTCGTTCGAAATCGCCTCCCACGTGGTCGCCACCGGCCGGCGCAAGGTCGCCATCCTCGGCGGCCCCGACACCTCGAGCGTGTCGGTCAACCGCATGAACGGATACCGTGACGCCCTGGCCAAAGCGGGTCTGCGCGCGGTCAACGAACCCGACGTGTGGGGAGAGTTGACCCGACCGGCCGGCGCGTTGCGCGCCCGAGCACTCTTCGCCGAACACCCCGAGATAGACGCCATCGTCTGCGGTAACGACATGATCGCGCTCGGCGTTCTCGACGTCTCCCGGGAAATCGGCAAGCGCGTGCCGGAAGACCTGGCCCTGACCGGGTTCGACGACATGAGCTTCTCCAGCGCCGGCCCCCTCCAGTTGAGCACCGTGACCGTGCCGCGGGATCTGATGGGCCAACGCGCCGCACGCATGCTTCTCCAACGTCTCGCCGGTGACAAGGGACCCGCACGCAAAGAGATACTGCCGTACGGGATTCAGGTGCGAGACACCACCGCTCGACGCGGATAAGGTGCGTTCGGCCGAGGGGTACTCCTAGTTCCAGTGTTGTCAGGGAACGCCGGACCTTTCCGGGGATGCCGGCGATCAGGGTGCTCGCCCCCACGCGGGCGCCGTTCGTCACCGTCGCACCCATGCCGGCGAGGAGGTCGTCGCCGGTCGTGCAGGCGTGCAGGATCGCTTGTGTCCCATCGATACCCCTGTGTCGATGACAAGCGGGAAACCGGGATGTGCGCGGAGGACGCAGCCGTCTTGGATGTTCGTCCATTCGCCGATCTCGATCCTTTCCGCATCGCAGCGGACCACTGCGCCGTACCAGACGCCCACTCCCGACCGGATTCGCACAGTGCCGACGACGAGCCGTGGCGGCAGATGGCTGGATTGGACCGGGTCGACGAGGAAGGTTTCGGTACCCCAGATGAGCGCGGGTTCGTTGCTCATCCGGGGTACCGGGGCGAATGCCAGCAGTGGCAGCGGGGTGTGGATTCGTCTTCGACGGCGGTGAGGATCCGCGCCATCGTCGCGACGGTCTCGAGCGGGTATGCACCGACCGAGGTTTCACCGGAGAGCATCACCGCGTCGGCGCCGTCGAGGACCGCGTTGCCACTCCGATGCCCCGGCCGAGCTGGGCCGGGAATAAGTTTCGACTCAACTCAATTCATCGAGCAATTTGGTGATCGTCGCCTACCGAACCCCCGACAACCGCCAACCGGCAACCAACGGACGGATGGGTGGAGTTGGTGGGGCGGGCTGGACGACGCGGGGCGTGGATGCGGGGTGGATGGTGGATGGAATGGATGGATGGATGGCCGCCCGCCGGGGTGTTCACCTATGGCGAGCAACAGTGCGGGCCTTGGTAGCTCCATGAACTGACTGTCCGGTAATCACACGTACGCGGGGCCTCGAATCACACCCCATTCCGGTCGCTGCGGCTACGTTCGCGCGCTACCTGCGAACGGTAGTGATCGCTGAAAATCGTTCTGGTTAGCGCAGAGCGTCACTGGAGAGGATCTCGGTATTCTTCTGAGAACCGTGTGAGGGCCTGTCGACCCGGGTGAGCCGGCGTGGGCGCGGGCCACAGGGTTGGACCGGCGAAGCTCACCGGCGGTCCTCGTAACAGCTAGCGGGGCCAATGACTTTGACCATCAAATATCATTTCGTCCTAGATGTGCGTAGAAGCGCATGCAGAACGATGCATCGTTCTCCGGCCGGTCGGCACAGCCGGTCGGCATTGCGTCAAGCGACGGGCAGGGGTGTTGCCGTGGTGATCGCCAGTAGCTCCGAATAGCTGGCGCGGAACATGGTGTAGAGATCGCCGCCGCCGGCCCATAACCATTGCTGCTGTTCGAGGTCGCTGTCGAGGATGGTCCTGAGGGGCTGGGGATGCCCGATGGGGGAGACCCCTCCGATCTGTTGCCCGGCGGCTTCGACGACGAAGTTCTTCGAGGCGCGAGTGAGGGTGTCGAAGCCGAGTTCTCCGGCGAGTCGCTCCGTGTCGACTCGGTGGGCGCCGCTGGCGAGGATGAGCAAGGGGGAGCCGTCGGCGTCGAAAACGAGGCTGTTGACGATCGCGGCGGTCTCGCACCCGAGTGTGCGGGCGGCTTCCGGAGCGGTGGGAACAGGGGTGTCGAAGATCCGCATGCGGTCGGTCAGGCCTGCGTCGATGAGCGCGGTGGCCACGACGGCGGCGGCGTCGGTTCGGAAGGGTGACATAGCGCGGTAGCCAATCACACTTCTATGTGGTCTGCGAAATGCCTGGTTAACGCCCTATGAGTAGCCGATTCGACAAATGTAGGGCAGATCGGGAAAAGCTCTCGTCATTTGCCGGTCGTGACCCAGCTCACGCATTCCTAGTGTTGGCGTCGTACCAAAACGACGGTCTCGCTGATGAGCGAGAACACTTCCTCGATAGGAGCAACTGATGACATCCACCGTGGGCTTTGTGGGCCTCGGCAACATCGGTGGCCGGGTGGTTGCACACCTGGTCAAGGCGGGTCACGACGTCGCGGTGTACGACCTGAATACGGCGGCTGTCGACGCGGCGGTCGCGCTCGGTGCCCGCTCGGTCGCCTCACCCGGTGAGGCGGCGCAGAAGGCGGAGGCACTCTTCCTGAGCCTGCCTACCCCGGCGATCGTCGAGGGCGTCGTCGCGGACGTCCTGCAGCAGGGCATTCAGGGCCTGGTCATCGTCGACCACAGCACCATCGACCCGGACACCACCCGCCGGTTGGCGCAGGATGCCCAGGTCGCCGGGGCGAGCTTCCTCGACGCACCGGTCAGCGGCGGCGTGCAGGGCGCCGAGGCCGGCACCCTCGCGGTGATGCTCGGCGGCGACGAGACCTCGGTGAAGAAGGTCATCCCGCTGATCGAAACCTTCGCGGGCAACATCTTCCACGTCGGCCCTTCGGGCAGCGGCCAGGCGATCAAGCTCGCCAACAACCAGATCACCGCCGCCAACATCGTCGCCCTCGGTGAGGGCCTGAGCAGCGCCGTCGCCGCGGGTGTCGATCTCGATACCGCGGTCGCCGTGCTGATGAAGAGTTCGGCCAACAGCAACGTGCTGAGCAACTACTTCCCCAAGACCCTGTTCACGGAGGAGCGGCCCACCGGCTTCGCCCTGGACTTCATGCACAAGGATCTCGGCCTGTTCCTCAACGCCGCCGGCAAGGCCAAGCTCCCCACCCCGGTCACCAGCCTGGTCCGGGACCTGTTCAGCATCGGCCAGCGCGACGGCCGCGGCGGCAAGGACTTCACCAGCGTCGTCGAGTTCTACGAAGACTTCACCGGCATCCGCCTGCAGACGAAAGGAAACAACCAGTGAGCACCCCCACCCTGACCACCGCGACCAAGGTCAGCCAGCTCATCGGCGGCCAGTGGGTCCCGGCTGATTCGGGCAACTGGCTCGAGGTCGAAAACCCGGCCCGCCGTGAAGTTCTCGCATTGATACCGGACTCCGGGGAGGCTGACGTCAACCGCGCCATCGCCGCCGCGAAGGACGCGTTCGGTCCGTGGAAGGCGCTGCCGGCGCGGGACCGCGGTGCCCTGCTGATCAAGCTCGGCGACACGATCGCCGAAAATCAGGAAGAACTCGCCCGGATCATCGCCTCGGAGACCGGCAACGCCCTGCGGACGCAGGCCCGCGGTGAGGCCGCCAGCGGCGCGGACATCTTCCGCTTCTACGGTCAGATCGCCTCCGAGCAGAAGGGCGAAACCCTCCCGTTCGGGGAGAACCTCGTCAGCTACACCGTGCGCGAGCCGCTCGGTGTGGTCGGCGGCATCGTCCCGTGGAACGCCCCGGTCACCCTGTCCTCGCTCAAGATCGCGATGGCGTTGGCGATGGGCAACACGCTGGTCCTCAAGACCGCAGAACTCGCCCCGCTGGCCGTGCTCAAGCTCGCCGAATGGGCGCACGAGATCCTGCCCGCCGGTGTACTCAACGTGCTGACCGGATCCGGCCAGAAGGTCGGGGTGCCGCTGTCGAAGCACCCCGACGTCGCGAAGCTGACCTTCACCGGCTCCACCGGTGTCGGCAAGGAAATCCTCGCCGCGGCCGCCGACCGGATCGTCCCGGTCACCCTCGAACTCGGCGGCAAGTCGCCGGCGATCGTGTTCCCCGACTCCGACGACGACGCCACCGTCGACGGCGTGATCGCCGGGATGCGGTTCACCCGGCAGGGCCAGTCCTGCACCGCCGGATCGCGGCTGTACCTTCACGAGGACATCTTCGACTCGTTCCTCGCGAAGCTGAAGAACAAGCTGGGCCAGTTCAAGATCGGTGACCCGCTCGACGAGGCAACCGACATCGGTGCCATCGTCAGCGAGAAGCAGTTCGACACCGTCTGCCGCTACATCACCTCGGGCATCGAGCAGGGTGGCACCGTGATCACAGGCGGACCCGAACGCCCCGTCGGCGGTGACGGCTTCTTCGTCGCCCCCACCGTCATCACCGGCGCCGACGCCGACTGGGACATCACCCGCGAGGAGGTCTTCGGACCGGTCCTGGTGGTGATCCCGTGGAAGGACGAGGACGAGGTCCTCGCCGCGGCCAACGACAGCACCTACGGTCTGGCCGGCTACGTGTGGACCAAGGACATCACCAAGGCCATCCGCACCGCCAACGCCCTCGAGGTCGGCTGGGTGCAGATCAACCGCGGCGGCGGCCAGCTGCCCGGCATGTCCTACGGCGGCATCAAGCAGTCCGGCCTCGGCCGTGAGTACTCCGTCGACGGAGCACTCGAAAGCTTCACCCAGGTCAAGAACATCACCATCGCGGTCTGACCCCCGCTTTCTCCCGGCGCCGCCCGCGCGCGGCGCCGGGAGCCCACTCGGGCGTCCTCGGAAGACGCACATTCTGCAGTAGTCGGATCCGAACCCCCAGCTAGAGCAACCGAGCGACGCCCGGCACCCTTCCCAGTGCCACGGCGGTCCTCGCCGACCCTGGACCCAAGGACACACCATGACAGTCGACAGTTCCCACGAACAGTTGAACGAGGACGGCCTCGCGCAAGGCCTGAACAAGCGGCACATCCGGATGATCGCTATCGGCGGCGCCATCGGCGTAGGATTGTTCCTCGGCTCCGGTAAGGGCATCTCCTACGCCGGACCCGCCCTGATCGGTGTCTACGCCGTCACCGGCGTGTTCATCTTCATCATCATGCGCGCCCTCGGCGAGCTGCTGATGTACCGTCCCGTCACCGGCTCCTTCGCCGAATACGCCCGCGAATTCCTCGGTCCCGCATACGGTTTCATCACCGGGTGGGGATACTGGATCACCTGGACCATCATCGGCATGGCCGAACTCACCGCCGCCGGCATCTTCGTCAGATTCTGGTTCCCGTCGATGCCGCAATACCTCACTGCCCTGATCGCACTGATCGCGCTCGTCACCTTGAACCTGGCCAAGGTCGGCTTCTTCGGCGAAGCCGAATTCTGGTTCGCCTCCATCAAAGTCATCACCATCGTCGCCCTCATCGCAGGCGGCATCTTCGCCCTGGTCTTCAACGTCGGCAAGGCCGGACAGGAAGGCGGCATCGCCAATCTCTGGGATCACGGCGGCATCGCCCCCCACGGCCTGCTCGCCGTCCTGCTCGCCTTCCAGATCGTGGTCTTCTCCTACCAGGGTGTCGAACTGATCGGCATGACCGCCGCCGAAACCAAGAACCGCGCCACCGTCCTGCCCAAGGCCATCAACTCCATCCCCTGGCGCATCGGCATCTTCTACGTCGGCACCCTGATCGTGCTGCTCTCGCTGTTCCCGTGGAACCAGTTCAACGCCGACTCGAGCCCATTCGTGAAGGGCTTCACCCAGATCGGGCTGCCCGCCGCCGCCAGCATCATGAACTTCGTCGTCCTGGCCTCTGCGCTCTCGTCGTGTTCGGCGGGCCTGTTCAGCAACGGCCGCCTGCTCAAGAAGCTCGCCGCCGACGGTGTGGCACCGAAGATGTTCGAGAAGACCAACCGCGGCCACGTCCCGGCCGCCGCGATCATCGCCTCGGGCTCGCTGATGCTCGTCGGCGTCGCGATCAATGCCATCGTCCCGGAACAGGCGTTCTCCTACATCTCCTCGGTCGCCACCCTCGGCGCAATCTGGTCCTGGGGTGTCATCGTCGCCTGCCACCTGGTCTACCGGCGCCGCGTCGAACGCGGCGAGGTCCCCGCAAGCACCTTCCGGCTTCCGCTCGCCAAGCCGTTGTGCTGGGCCACCCTCGCCTTCCTGGCCGCGGTCACCGTCCTACTCGCCTTCGACGAGGGCCAGCGCATCGCCCTCTATGCCCTGCCGATCTGGGCCACCGTCCTGCTCGCCGGGTACTACCTCTCGGCCCGGCGCACGGCATCACCGGTGACGCCGAGCCCGGCCACCGAAAACGACCGTCCCGTACTACATCCCTGACGTCGAGTCTGGCCGCACCTGCAACCGGGTGCGGCCTGCTCGCCGTCCACCGACCACCGACCACCGACCAGGAGACAGTCGCATGAGACCCCGTTCAACCATCGCACCCTGGGCATCACCGATCGCTCAGCAGCGGCTGTCGACCCTGGAGACCGCGCATACCGAGACCAGCACCGCCCAGGTCGTCGAATCGGTGCACCGGTCGCTGGCCGAGCACCACGCGCGGATCAACGACGGGATCGTCCTCTACGCCGGCACCAACGTCCTGTCCCCGAACGTGACGGCCGCACACGACACCGCCCTGTCCACCCGCCCGGCACTGGGGTGGCCGGGGGAGAAGGTGCAGACCGCGGTGCAGGAGATCGAGCACCTCGAGGTGCTCGCTACCCGCCAGGTCGCCCAGGCGCTGCGGGGAACCTACGCCGAGGTGCGGTACCTGACCGCCACCATGGCCAACCTCGCCGCCTATATCGCGTTCACCGAACCCGGCGACACCATCGCCGTCCTGTCCCCGGAATCCGGCGGCCACGCCAGCCATCAACAGATTCTCGGCACCGCAGGCATTCGCGGGCTGACCGTCGAACACCTGCCGTACTCGCCGAGCGCCCTCGACATCGACGCCGGGGAAATCGACGAGTTCGTGCGCCGGGTACGACCGCGGCTGATCGTGGTCGGCGGCAGCGTGACCTTGTTCCCGCACCACCTCGGGCCGGTCCGCGAGGCCGCCGACCGGGTCGGTGCCGTCGTGGTCTACGACGCCTCCCACACCGCCGGGTTGATCGCCGCCGGCTACTACCAGGACCCGCTCGCCGAGGGCGCCGATGTGGTGACGTTCTCGACGTACAAGACCTTCGCCGGACCCGCGGGCGGCGCCGCCGTCACCCACGCCGCGGAGCACGCCGAGCGCCTCGCCGACGCCGCATACCCAACGATGCTGTCGAACTACGACCCAGCCCGCCTCGGCCCGCTCGCGGTCGCCGCCGCCGAAGCGGTCGACCAGTCGCCGCCGTGGGCCGCGGCCACCCTCGAGTACGCGGGCGAGCTGGCCGCGAACCTCAACGCCCTCGGGCTGGTCGTCGTCGGCCGCCGCCTCGGCTACACCCGCAGCCACCAGGTCGTCATCGACGCCCAAGGCATCGGCGGGGGACCGGCCGCGGTTCGGCGTCTCGAGGCCTCTGGCATCTACACCGGCGCCTGCCGGCTGCCGTGGCAGAGCCCGGGCACCCCACCCGAGGGCGTGCGCCTGGGCGTGCAGGAGTTCATCCGGTGCGGCGCCGGGTTCGACACCGTCACCGACCTCGCCGCTCTCGTGCACCGGTCCCTCACCACCACCGACGACAGCCCACTGGCCCCGGCGACCCGACACCTGCGCCGACAGGTCACCACCGACCTGTGGGGTCGTCCCGCCGCTTGTCCGTCCACCGACGAATGGAGCACCGTCTGATGGCTCTCAGCGCTTTCGACCTCTTCTCCATCGGGATCGGGCCGTCCAGCTCGCACACCGTGGGCCCGATGCGCGCCGGCACCCTGTTCGTCGACGAGGTCAAACACCTCCTCGACGTCCGGTCGATCACCCGCCTCGAGGTCGACCTCTACGGGTCTCTCGCGGCGACCGGCCGAGGGCACGGCACCCTCGGCGCCGTCCTCCTCGGCCTCGAGGGCAACGCCCCCGAATCGGTCGACCCCACCTACGCCCACACCCGCGTCGAACAAATCGACACCGAACACCGCCTGCAGTTCGGGTCGAGCACCGACCTGGTTTTCGGCACCGCGGACATCGGCATGCACGCGTTGACCATCAAAGACCGCCACACCAACACCATCCGGTTCGCCGTCCACACCGACCCAGCCGCCGCCGAGTGGTCCACCGACCAGCTCGCCGCCGCCACCCCCGCCCACGAGGCGGTGTACTACTCGATCGGCGGCGGCTTCGTCGAACGCGACGGCGACAACGCCGCCGGGGCGGGCGCCCCGATTCCGCTGCCCTTCCGCACCGGCGCCGAGCTACTCGAGATCTGCGAGCGCGAGAACCTGCCGATCAGCGATGTCATGTGGCGCAACGAACTCGCCACCCGCAGCCCCGAACAGATCCGTGCCGGGCTGCTCGAAATCTGGCAGGTGATGGCCGCCTCAATCCACAACGGGTTCACCACCCCCGGCCACCTGCCGGGGTCGCTGCGGGTCAAGCGCCGCGCTGCGGAGTTCTACTCCCGCCTCGTCGAACGCGAGAAGGTCGTCGACCATGCCGACTCCATGGACTGGCTCAACGTCGCCGCGATGGCCGTCAACGAGGAGAACGCCGCCGGCGGGCGGATCGTCACCGCCCCCACCAACGGGGCCGCCGGGACCGTGCCCGCGGTCCTGTTCTGGGCGCTGCGCTACCTCCCCGGCCTCAACACCCGGCAAGCCCGCGACGACGCGGTAGTGAAGTACCTGCTCACCGCCGCCGCGATCGCCGTGCTCTACAAAGAACGCGCCTCGATCTCCGGCGCCGAGGTCGGCTGCCAGGGCGAGGTCGGCTCCGCCTGCTCGATGGCCGCCGGCGCCCTCGCCGAACTGCTCGGCGCCACCCCCGCGCAGGTCGAAAACGCCGCCGAGATCGGCATCGAGCACAACCTCGGCCTGACCTGCGACCCGATCGGCGGGCTGGTGCAGATCCCCTGCATCGAACGCAACGCCATCGCCTCCGTCAAAGCCGTCAACGCGGCGAAAATGGCCCTGCACGGCGACGGCACCCACCGCGTGTCGCTCGACCAGGCGATCGAGACCATGCGGCAGACCGGGATGGACATGCTCTCGAAGTACAAGGAAACCTCCACCGGCGGGCTCGCCGTCAATGTCCCCGAATGCTGACATGACCGCACCCACCCGAACCCGACCCCGGCGGATCGACAGACGCGTCTGCCTGCACCAGATCCGCCCCCGACCCCCCCACGAAGCGGATGATGAGGCTGTGAGCGAGAGCGAGATCCAACCCGCGATCGACGAGATCGCCAACGCACTGGGCACCGGCGCGTCCCTCGACGATCTCACCGGCCGACTCGTCGCCTACAGCGCCCAGCACGGCCATGCCGACGACGCCCGGGTACGGTCCCTGCTCAACCGAGAAGTACCCGAGGACATCCGCGACTGGGAAGCACGCCACGGCACCGGAACCGCCGTCGAACCGATCATCATCCCGGCCAACCCGGACCTGAAGATGGACCCCCGGATCTGCGTTCCGCTGATCCACCGCGGCGTGCGCACCGGACTGCTCTATGTCATCGACCAGCTCGCCCCGGAGAACCCGGACCGGGTCACCACGACGGTCGCCCTCATCGCCGACCAGGTCGAACTCCTCGCCACGGTCCTCTACGAGATGGCCTCCCCGCACCTGGACGAACGACATCAACGCGAACTCGAGTTCTTCGCCGCCTGCCAAGGAAACGCCGATGCCCTCGACACGGTCGCGAACTGGTCGCCGGTGCGGTCGGCGTCCTCGCTGCGGCTGGCGGTCTCGATCTTCTCCGCCGGCGAAGACGTCACCGCCTTCTCCGAGACCCGCGCCGCCCAGCTGCGACTGGCCAGCCAGCAAACCGTCTCACGGTATCCGAGCGTGATCGCCGGATCGGTGCAGGACAGCCACTCGGTGGTGCTGCTGCGACCGGACAACGAGGCCAACGCCGCCCTGCGTCTGCATCAGCGGCTCGCCGCCGCATCCGGCGTCACCCAACCCGGCAATACCTCGCCGGAGCGTCTCTACACCGGTGTGGCAGAAAACATCTCCTCCATCGACCAGCTTCCCGAAGGATACCGGCGGGCGGTGATCGCCGCCCAAACCGCCGCCGTCGAACCGGAATCGGGCACCATCGCCACCTGGGACACCATCGGCCCATACCGGTTGATCGCCACCCGCCTACGCACCGAGGGGACCGTGTCCGACCTACTCGACACCCTCGTTGAAGCAGACCCCAACGGTGACCTCGTGAACACTCTCGAAGTGTTCTACGACCAGGGCGACAACGTCAAAGCCGTCGCCGACACCCTGCACCTGCACCGCACCAGCCTCTACTACCGGATCAACAAGATCCGCGACATCCTCGGCGTCGACCCCCTCAACGGCGCCACTCGCCTCGAGCTGCACCTCGCGCTCAAGGCACGCCGCTGGACGCGACGCCCGCGAATCTGAACCAGGCGCCGAAATCCGACGCAGCACGCCCCGTTCCTCATCTATCGCAGGCCGATTCGTCACATCGGCAAAAGGAGATCTGTCATGACTTTCCCCACCGCGCCCGCCGCCTCTCCGCGCCATCGGGTGGTGGTGGTCGGGTCCGGGTTCGGTGGGTTGTTCGCCACCAAGGCATTGCGTCGCGCGGATGTGGACCTCACCATCGTCGACCGCACCACCCACCACCTGTTCCAGCCACTGCTGTACCAGGTCGCCACCGGCATCCTCTCTGAAGGCGAGATCGCACCCTCGACCCGGATGATTCTCAAGGACCAACCCAACGCCACCGTCCTGCTCGGCGACGTCACCACCGTCGACCTGGCCACCCAGACGGTCACCTCCGTGCAGGACGGGTGCACCACCGTCACCGGATACGACAGTCTCATCGTCTCCGCCGGCGCCCAACAGTCCTACTTCGGCAACGACCCCTTCGCCGAACACGCCCCCGGCATGAAAACCATCGACGACGCCCTCGAACTCCGAGGCCGCATCCTCGGCGCGTTCGAACGCGCCGAGGTGTGCGATGACCCCCATGAACGAGCAAAGCTGCTGACCTTCGTCGTCGTCGGTGCCGGACCCACCGGTGTCGAGATGGCCGGGCAGATCGCCGAACTCGCACACCGAACCCTGGTCGGCACCTACCGCAATTTCGACACCCGCGACGCCCGGATCATCCTCCTCGACGCCGCCCCAACCGTTCTGCCACCGTTCGGACTCAACCTCGGCAACAAGGCCGCCGCCGCACTCGAGGATCTCGGCGTCGAGATCCAACTCGGCACCATGGTCACCGACGTCGACGCCGACGGGCTCACCGTCCGCGACAGCGACGATGAACACCACCGCATCGACGCCGCTTGCAAGGTGTGGTCCGCCGGCGTCGCCGCCAGCCCCCTGGGCGCCCAGCTCGCCGCCCAGTCCGGGGCCGACCTCGACCGCGCGGGACGTGTCACCGTCGAGGACGACCTCACCCTGCCCGGACACCCGAACGTCTTCGTCGTCGGCGACATGATGGCCAAGGACCACCTGCCTGGTGTCGCGCAGGTCGCCATCCAGGGCGGCCGCTACGCCGCGCAGCAGATCAAAACCGAGCTCACCGCAGCCGCCAAGGACCGCACCACATCCGAGCGGGCACCGTTCCGCTACCGCGACAAAGGTTCGATGGCCACCATTGCCCGCTTCAAGGCCGTCACGAAGGTCGGCAACCTGGAACTGACTGGTGTTCTCGCGTGGATCCTCTGGCTGGCTGTCCACGTCGTGTACGTCGTCGGCTTCCGCAGCCGCCTGGCCACGCTGATCTCCTGGACCTGCACCTTCCTCGGCAGCTGGCGTGGCCAACTCACCATCACCGACCAACAGATCACCGCCCGAAACGCCATCGCCCAACTACATCTGATCCACAACGGCCACGACGACGCCGACGACCCGAGCGCAAAGGCAAGCTGACACCCAAGGACCCCCATGCACGACAGCGACGAAATCCTGGCATTCGCCCTCACCTGGCGGCACTGGGGCGGTGGGCCAGCCGAGGACATCATGCTCACATTCGGCCTGCCGCCAGCCGAATACTTCCGGAGACTGCAAACCCGCCTGGACGACGGTGCCGCCGCAACCCTCCCACCGGAAATTGTGCGGCACCTCACCACGATCTGCGACACAAGGCTGACCGAGCTCGATCACAACCCGGAGCCTAGCCTGCGACAGCCAACGACAAAGACCTAAAAACCCTAGACCACATAGACGCTGCGAAAGACACCACAGGATGACACCGCTCACTACACGACTTCCCTTGCCGCTCAGTCACTTCTGGGAATGGCAACTTCACGGGGAGTGTCGCACCCGAAACATCGACCTCTTCTTTCCCCGAGAAGGCGAAGGAAAGGGGGCGCGTCTCCGGCGCGAACGCGTCGCCAAGGAAATCTGCGCCGGCTGCCCGGTCACTACAGAATGCCGGAATCGCGCCATCGCGGTCGGTGAACCCTTCGGGATCTGGGGCGGTACCTCCGAAGCCGATCGACGCAGTCGCCACAATTCCACGGACCAGGAACCACTCAACCGACTCCGCAGATTTCGGACCTCAACCGAACACCCACGACCCGGCCGGTCACACCAGCGCCGATCCCTGCAGAACGTGCGAACACAGCGAGAACGACATCCAGAAGGCCCCTAAGCCTGAATCCACCTGTGTCAGGGTGGGTGAGTTGAAACGGCGAGATGCCCTTGCGCGCTAGAAGAATTGGGCTCCGCACAGAACCAGTTCGATCGACACGAAGGGAATCTCTAGGGTGCACCTATCCCATACCCGCCCGGTGAAGGCCGCGGCGTGCGATGACCGCAACCTCCTCTCGTCGGCGGGGCTGGTTCCGGCGCTCGGGTTGGCACACCGGTGCGGCTTGGAAGCCTTGGCGACGAAGCATGTGTCGATGCCGACCGACAAGGGCGCGCATGCGGGCCAGAAGGTGTTCGCACTGGTGGCCGGAATGGTCGCGGGCGCCGACAGTATCGACGACCCGGCAGTGCTGCGGCACGGAGCCATGCCCACGGTCTTCGACCGCCCGTATGCCCCGTCGACGCTGGGCTCGTTCCTGCGGTCCTTCACCTTCGGGCACGTCCGCCAACTCGACGCCGTAGCCACCCGCTTCATGTGTGGCTTGGCCCCACTGAACATTCTCAGCCTGCACGACTGGCACGCCCGGCGCGGGATTCCCGATCCGTGGACTCGGTACCTCGGAGAAGCGGCGCCCAAGCGCACCCCGCGCCGGCGGCCTCGCATCAATCGAGCCAACAAGGGCCACACAGAATCGTCGTCTACCACCCCTCCCGGCAGATAGCTACCCCGCCCCGGCACCGGAATCCACGGATCCCGGTGACCGACCTCGACCACCCACCGAAAATGAACCACTATCAGGCACCGATTCTCCGGAGATACGGCTCCCACCGCGCCGAACGGGTCGCAGACCGGCCGGAGATCCGTTCGAAACGGACGCAAAAGGGTCGAATTCGCAGATAGTGGGGGCCGAGTCCGATCGCGGGCCCAATGGGTGAACACAACGCGGCCTAATGGGTGAACACCCCGGTCGTGGAGGGGTGTTCACCTATGGCGAGCAACCGTGCCAGCCTGGGTCACCCACGAACTGACCGGCCGGTAATCACGCGAACGAGGCGCCTCCAATCACACCTGAGTCCGCTTCCTGCGTGCACATTCGCGCACAACAGGCGAACCGCGGTAATCGCTGCCGAGCGTTCTGGTGAGCGCAGAGCGTCACGAGTCGCGTCTTCATACGGGCTACTCAATCCGACTGGCAGTGACCCGGATGCGACGGAGCGCGTTGCCAAGTCCGGCCGAGCATCGGAGACGGTGCGGAAACTGAAATTCCGCTTCCCGCACCGTCTCCACCGAAACCGCACCTCAGCGCGTTTTCACGAGGAGTGGCCGATACCGCGCCCGGGGATGACGCTCGAACGGACCCAGGTCCGTCCCCGTGAGCTGCATGCGACCACCGCGGCCAAGCGTGGTCGTGGTCGTGAGACCTTGCGTGGTTGCCTGGTCGGAATCGCCCTGGGTGTGTCGAGCGGTGTCCGCAAAGGCTGACCGGTGCTCCGACACCAGCCAGTACCGGCGGATCTGCTTGCGGACCGCATCGGCCACTGAGCCCGCCATGTCCGTGGTTTGGGATACGTCCGGTGGCTCAGCCACGGAGAGCCGGAATTCCGGGACTGGGACGAACTTGGCCAGTTCCAAACGCCGCACGAGACCAGGAGGTAGCAGTTACCGTTGATCTCAGTACTCTGCGTCGGGGGCGGGTCTGAGTAGTCATTTCAGTGAACGAAAGGCTCGCACCATGCTCAAGTCCACGCTCGTTAAAGCACTCGCTGTCGCCACCCTTGTGGCTACTCCGTTAGCTATCTCGCCAAGCACGGCGTCAGCAGCGCCCACTGTGAACAGCTTTCAGATTCCGCTCGTCTGGAGCACCGGCCTCTTTGTGGGGTGCCCGCCCCTCTACTACTGTGTCAGGACTCCGACGGTAATAACAGGTGAGAGACCCGGCACCGTCACCTTCCCGGTCACCTCACCCAATAGCAACGGCACTTACTGGATGCACTGGAGAAACCTAGCGACTGGGGCCGCTGGAGTACTGAAGGTCCCGTACAACGAGTCCGCAAGTGTATTCACGGGTATAGGACCGGTGACCGCATCGATGACCATCGGGCACGAGATCATCGCCGGGACTGGAGTGTTCTGGGTGCCGTGATCTTAAACGCCCTTAGCCTCAATCCGTGGATCGGTGATCTCGGTGATTTTTGGGTCGATCTATTTGGTGATGCCGATGGGCGACGGTGTTCGGGGCGTGGCTGATCTGCTGACCGGGTTATCAGCTTATCCACGTTCGGTGTTCCTGGGTCGTGGCCGTGTGGCCGGGATGTCGGGGGTCAGGCTACTTGTTGCGGTTCGTAGTCGATGATGTTGTCCCAGAGGATTGTCCAGCCGACTTGTCGCGGCCAGTGAGTTGGAAGGTGGTGATCGGTAACCTGCCGGGTCAGGCCTCGGGGATCTGCGCGCCGTGGTCGGCGAGGTTGATCGACTCCGAGATCCCAAGTCCACAGCGAGTACTCGCTCTACGCGGCGGTGACAGGTGGACGGTGTGCGCGGCACGGATCGTGGCCGCAGAGGCCTCGGAGAGGCCGAAGTGCCTGCAGAGCCCAGGATCAAGCGCGTGCCGTCAGATGCTGAGCGTTCGTCGGTGCGCGATACATCAGCCGAGGACGACGACGTGTTTGCCGGGGACGTGACTCATTTCAAGATCCCGCTGCGCGTCGGCGACGCGCCCGAGTCCGCTGTAGACAGCAACGATAGCGGGGGTGATCCGGCCGTCAGCGATCGCGTCGAGCTGGGTCGCGAAGGCGTTCTCGGGGAGGTCTGAGGCTTCGCCAGCGTAGGTCGTCAGGCGAACGCCGGTGGGGGTCACCGAGAATGGAGAGAACTCCTTGATGCTCCACGCTCCATCGAGGGCACCGGTGAAGCATGCTGTCCCGCCACGGCGAAGCGTGCGCATCGTGTCGGAAAGGACGTCGAGTCCGACCAGCTCGAGGGCTGCGTTGAGACCGTCGGAATACTCCCGCCACACCAGCTTCGCGAGCTCCCCTTCGTCAACAAGGCCGGTGGTCAGGGACCCATAGGCGGTCTGGAACATCTCCGGCAGCGCACCGATCGTCTCCCAGGGCAGATTCGGAAGAGAACGGGATGACGTTCTCCTCGCGCACGAGCACGTACTCGGCGTAGCTGCCGTCGATCGCGCGGCCCATGCCGCCCATCATCGTGACGACCTGCTGTCCGGGGCTGAACCGGCTCTCGGGCGCGGCGGCGTCAATGACGCCTGCACATTCAATCCCGAGGATTCTGGGGAAGGCGAAGTCCGGGCCGGATTCGCCACGCCGGCTGGTTACCTCGGACTCGTTCACCCCGAATGCCTTCACCCCGATAAGCACCCACCCAGGCTCAAGACTAGGCTTGGGTACCTCTGAGATCGTCAGCGCGTCGTACCCGCCGGGGCCAGTGAGCCGTATGGCTTGCATCGTGTCGACCATGCGTTATCCCTCTTCTCTCTGTCCGATGTCGCTGTGCTCTCCCCCGTATTCCACTCTCATGCCGGGTGGGTATGAGACGCCCGGTATGAGCGGGAGAGAGTCATCGACGTTCCGAAGTAGCTGTCCTCCCCAGGCGTTGAACGGCTTCAGATTGTTGCTGAGGACATCGTCCTTGTCATGGATCGGGCCGGGCGATGCTCTCAGACGATTTCTTCAGCTGAGCCGAAGTCCATGTCCATTGGTCGAATGAAAGACCATGTGGAGTGGATGACGCGCCACTGCGAATCTTCCTCCTTCTGGTAGAGCTCGATGCAGTTGTACTTCATGTCAATGAGGTTGGTGTCCGCGTACAGCTGGAAGGTCAGCAACGCTGTGTCGTCGCCGAACTGCACGCGCGGGCTGCGCAGGTCGTACGCATCAGCGTGAAGCATCCCGTCCAGCTCGTCCAGGAACCCATCGATGCTCTCGTGGTCCTCCACCCGCTCCAGGTTTGCGCCGTCGAAGTAGGTGAAGCTCCTGCGCGACCACAGTTCGCGGTACCCGGACACATCGCCGTTGAACCACTTGTCCAGGGCGGACTTCTCCAACCCGATGAGGTGTTCGGCAAGCTGCTTCTGCTCAGGAGTGTAGTTCGTTTCGTAGTCAGGAATGGTGGCCACGATGTTCCTTTCAAGATGGGTTCGATAGTCGAACCTTGTTGGTCGTACGGTCTCGAGATGGATGATGGTCGGGGTCGCCTACTTCGAATGCATCGACCAGGCCCCTGACAGAACGGCGCACGTCAGCCGCCGCAGGCCTTCCCGGGTTCCACGACTGGTAGATCCACCACCCTTCGACGAGAGCGTCGAGGGCCCGGGCCGCAGGCTCGGGGAACTGCGTCGTCAGCGCGGCGATCGCCCGCTCCTCGAACGATCGGACAAGAGCATGAAGCCGGGAGTTCCGCGACGCAAGGGCGTACAGCTCGCGATGCAAGCGCATTTCGCGGTCGGTCGCCCGACGCTCCCCGCAGATCGCGTCGACGAGGACCTCGCAGGCCTCCGCCTGCGAGGAGGCTGCACGGATCGGCTGCCCGTAGCGCGGGTCCATCTGCTCGCCCATCAGCTCGAACGCCGCGACGAGGATGTCGTCGAGGCTGGCGTAGTGGTACGTGACAGATCCCAGAGGGACGCCAGCTCGCTGGGCGATCGTGCGGTGCGTCGTGCCGCGCATCCCGTCCTCGTCCAGCAGATCCAGCGCCGCCTGCGCGATCTTCTCCTTCCGTAGCGGATCGTTCGCGACTCCCTTGCGCATCGCATCACCTCCCCATCCGCGGTCTGACGAAGCATCCCATCAGTACGTACTATAGTACGTACTTGAGCCGAAGGAGGGACCACGATGGATGGAAAGTCGTTGCAGCAGCGTGCGGCCGATCGGACGCACGAACTGCGGGGTGCCGAACTCACTCATCCGTTCGGCCCTGACTGGGATGTGTTCAAGGTCCGCGGCAAAGTCTTCATGCTCCAGACCGACATCACCGGCGAACCGATCGTGATCCTCAAGGCCGCGCCCGCCGACAGCGCGGCGCTGCGACAGGCGCACGGCGACATCACGCCGGGCTACCACATGAACAAGCAACACTGGATCACCCTGCACCCCGGCGGGAAGCTCGACGCACCGCTGATCGATGATCTGGTGACCGAGTCCTACCTGCTGGTGGTCGAGAAGAACCTGCCACGAGCGGACCGGCCCGTCGACCCTCACACGTTCGGGCAGGAGAAGCCATGACCTTGAGCGGGAAAGACATCCAGAAGAAGGCCCAGGACGTCGCCGGCAGGTTGCCCGGCACCAGCAGCGGGTACCCATTCACCGAGCACCTGCGGGTGTGGAAAGTCGCGGGCAAAGTGTTCCTGATCGTGACCGAGGACGACCCGGAGCTGGAGATCATCACCGTCAAGGTCGACCCTCACCACGGGGACGCGCTGCGTCGCGAGCACGATGCGATCAGCCGGGGCCACTACCTTCACAAGGACCACTGGATCTCTGTCAGAGCCGGCGAAGGCATCACCCGCTCGCTCGTCGAGGACCTCGTCCACGGCTCCTACGAACTCACCGAAGAGAAACTCCCGGCCAAGGACCGCCCGGAGTAACACCACCACCGCACCTCGGTCATGACGAAGGAGGCGACAACGTGAGCCAGGACCCGCCGTCACTGTTCGAGCCTGACGATGTCGGTCGTCCGCTCGCCGACCGGTTGCGCCCGCAGACCCTTGCCGACGTGGTCGGACAAGAGCATTTGCTCGGTCCGGACGCACCGATCGGCCGGATGGTCGCCGAGCATCGTCTCGTCTCCATGGTGCTGTGGGGGCCACCCGGCTGCGGGAAGACGACCATCGCACGCCTACTCGCAGAGCGCACCGACCTCGTCTTCGAACCGCTCTCAGCGACCTTCTCCGGCGTCGCCGAGCTCCGCAAAATCTTTCAAGCAGCCGCCAAACGGCGGGAGGTCGGCCAGGGGACCCTGCTGTTCGTCGACGAGATCCACCGCTTCAACCGCGCCCAGCAGGACTCCTTCCTACCGTACGTCGAGGGCGGCACCATCGTGCTGGTCGGCGCGACCACCGAGAACCCCAGCTTCGAGCTCAACGCCGCACTGCTCTCGCGCTGCCAGGTGTTCGTCCTCAAACGCCTCGACGAACCCGCGCTGACCACGCTGACCGAACGGGCCGAGGAGACCACCGGCAGAGCACTGCCGCTTGACGAGCCGGCTCGACAGGCGTTGATCGCGATGGCCGACGGCGATGGCCGCTACCTGCTCAACCTCATCGAGCAGCTCCAGACCGTCGCCGGCACGCTCGACGTCGCCGGCCTGGCCGAACTGGTTCAGCAACGCGCCCCGATCTACGACAAGTCTCAAGAGGGGCACTACAACCTCATCTCCGCCCTACACAAATCGATGCGCGGCTCCGACCCCGACGCGGCGCTGTACTGGTTGGCGCGGATGCTCGACGGCGGCGAAGACCCCCTCTACATCGCCCGCCGCCTCGTCCGATTCGCCAACGAAGACATCGCGATCGCAGATCCCCAGGCCGTGCATCAGGCGCTGGCAGCGTGGGATGTGTATGAGCGGCTCGGCTCCCCGGAAGGAGAGCTCGCGATCGCACAGGCCGTCGTTTACCTCGCAACCGCGTCCAAGTCCATCGCGGTCTACCGCGGGTTCAACGCAGCACGGAAGCTCGCGAAACAGACCGGCTCCCTCATGCCTCCGGCGCACATCCTCAACTCCCCTACCAAGCTGATGAAGGACCTCGGCTACGGAGAAGGCTACGAGTATGACCCCCACAGTCCAGGAGGCTTCTCGGGCGCGGATTATTTCCCCGAGGGAATGGACCGCGAACACATCTACCAACCGTCCGGCAACGGGTACGAGCGGCTCATCGCTGAACGAACAGCCGGATGGGAACGCCTCCGTCAGCAGAAGCACGGCAGCACCGAGAGGTAGCGACGCACACCGTCGCGACGGCGTCCCTCCGCGGAAGTCCAACTGCGGCAGCTCACGGGGCTCCGCATTTCCGACCGCCCACAACACTTCGTACCCCGTTCGGCGGGCCTCCACGATCACGCTGGTCGCGTAGTTGTCCGTGAGCCGAAACTCCCTCCGCGAGGCATTGCGCATGCTGGAAATCAGCGGTGTGATCACCATCCGACGGGGCACCAACGGTGTCAATGGCCAGGTAGAAGTCCCCGCTGGTGGCCAAGTCTGAGTCCCCACCCCGTGCGGTAGTTCAGGGGTGTTTTAGGGGCGCTCCTTTCGGTGTTGGGCGTCTTTCATCCGGTAGGACTCGCCGTCGGTGATGACGACGGTGGCGTGGTGCAGGAGCCGGTCGAGGATGCTGACGGCGGTGGTCTGCTCGGGTAGGAATCGGCCCCATTGCTCGAACGGCCAGTGTGAGGCGATGGCCAGTGAGCGGCGTTCGTAGGCGCCGGCGACGAGCCGGAACAGCAGTTGGGTGCCGGTGTCGTCGAGTGGGGCGAACCCGACTTCGTCGAGGATGATCAGATCGACCCGCAACAGGGAGTCGATGATCTTCCCGACGGTGTTGTCGGCGAGTCCGCGGTAGAGGGACTCGACCAGGTCGGTGGCGGTGAAGTAGCGGACTTTGTGCCCGGCGTGAATCGCGGCGATCCCGAGCCCGATCAGGGTGTGTGACTTTCCCGTGCCGGCTGGTCCGATGATCATCAGATTCGACTGTGCTCGAACCCATTCCAAGCTGGTCAGGTAGTCGAACACCTTCGGCTGAATCGATGACGCCGCGACGTCGAACGACTCCAACGTCTTCGGGACCGGGAACGCGGCGACCTTGAGCCGGTTCACGATGTTCGAGGCGTCCCGTGCGGCGATCTCCGCCTCGACGAGGGTTCGCAGCACCTCTTCCGGGGTCCAGCGCTGTGTCTTCGCGGTCAGGAGGACTTCGGGTGCGGTGCGACGGATCGCGGCGAGTTTGAGCCGGCGCAACCCGGCATCGAGGTCCGCCGCCAGCACCGGAACCGCGGGCGGTGGAGCGGGTGTGACCGGCCCTTCTGCGGTGGTCGCTGTTTCGGTCATGAGCCGGCGCTCCCGTCCGTGCGCGGGCCGATCGCATAGTCGTCGAGCGATCGGGTCGGTGCCGTCGGAAGATCCAGAATCAACGCATCCCCGGCCGGCCTGGGTTGCGGAGTTCCGGCACCGGCAGCGAGGATCGAGCGAACATCGGCCGCTCGGAATCGTCGGAATGCCACCGCCCGGGTCAACGCCGCCACCAACGCCTCGGTGCCGTGCGCGGCGCCCAGTGCCAGCAGCACCTCGAGTTCGGGTCCCAGGCGGGTGTTGCCGATCGCGGCGGCACCGACCAGGAACGCTTCGGCGCTCGCACCGAGAGCGCAGAATTGCTGCTCGACAGTCGTTCTCGGCCTAGGTGCCCGGTTCGGGGCCGGGCGGGGTCCGTCGTAGTGCTCGTCGTGCACCGACGCGGTTCCCGGTGCGGTGAGGTCGTGTTCGGCGACCACCCGTCCGGTCGCCGGTTCGACGATCACCAGGGCATCGTCGGACTGAACCAGCCGCACGGAGGTCCCGATCAGCCGGGTCGGGACCGAGTACCGGGCGGACGCGAACCGCACACACGAGAGCCGGTCCACTTTGCGGGTCACCGGCGGCGGCCCCATCTGCAACCGCAGAGACGGCAATGGGTGCAACAGTTCCCGCTCGTCGCGCAGTCGTTCATCAGGAATCGCGCAGATCTCAGTGTGCATCCGGGCGTTGGCCTCGGCGCACCAGGTGCGGGCGGCGGCGTTCGCGGTATGGACATCGACCGTGGTGCCGGCGACCGCGGCCTCGGTGAACAGCGAGACGGCCAGGTCACGCTGGGCGTAGCCGACGAGGTTCTCCACGATGCCCTTCGACTGCGGGTCGTTGACGTGGCAGAAGTCGGGGGCGAAGCCGTAGTGGCTGGCGAAGCGGACGTAGTCCGGGGTGGGGATCACCACGTTCGCCACGACCCCGCCCTTGATGCAGCCCATCCGGTCCGCCAGCACCTTCTCCGGGACACCACCGATCGCGGCGAGCGCTTCGGCGACCAACGCCAGCGTGGTCGTGGCACGCTCGTCGGTGGCGAAGGCGGCGAACCGCCACCGCGAATACGCCAACACAGCGCAGAACAGGTGCAGGCCGCCGACGGTAGCCCAGTCGATGACCAAGTATTCGCCGGGTGTCCACACCGCGGGGCGGCGTCCGCGATGATGTTCGTTGCGCCACCGCGCTTTCGCATCCGAGACGAGGCGGCGGAAGTTGCGGTCCGACCCGTCGTAGCCGGCGGTCCGTGCGATCGGGAGCAACCGTTTCGCGGAGATGCGGCCCTGGGATTTCTCCACGCGTTGGGTGACGAGTTCGGACACCGCGTCGTAGTTGCGGGCGCGTTCAGCTCGCGGTCGCGGGGTGTCACCGGCCTCGAACTGCTCGACGATTCGTTTGACGGTCTTGTGGGTGGTGCCGCAGAGCTCGGCGGCTCCCCGGTACGACCCGACTTCTCGGTAGGCGGAAATGATGTCCATACGGTCCCTCGCAGACTTCAATGGAACTCCCCGGGTGGTGCGGTGTGTGGTTGGCACCTTCACCGTCACCGCTCGGGCCACAAGTTCCTGATCGACACGACGAACACGGGGTGGGGACTTTTATCTGGCCACCAGTGGGGACCTCGACCTGGCCACCAGTGGGTACTTTCTCAGGATCTGGCGCACTTTTCGTGATTCTGTTGTCGGCCTTAGCTATACGGTGTGGATGACGCGCTTGCGGAGCAGGTCCAGGTTTGCGCGTCCGTACATCTGACGTTTAAGCATTTTGATGCGATTGATGTGTCCTTCAACAGGCCCGGAGCTGTAGGGCAACGTCAGCCCTGCGGTGACGGCGTCGAGGTCTCGGCGCAAACCTGTGACGAAGGACCGAAGTGCCCGATCTCCTTTGGTGTCAACGGCCGTCATCCAGGCGCCGAGGTCGCTCCCGCGCCGCTCGATCATGATCTCGGCGAAGTCGTGGACCAGCTCTCGGGTGGTGGCCAGGGCGGGACTGCGTTCGAGCAGCGCATCGAGCCCAGTGCGTTCGTCGGCGGTGAGCCGATCCGGGTGGCGGGTCAGCCAGCCGGTGGCCTGCCGGACCGACGGCGAAGCGGGTCCTGATGAAAGCGGATTGAGAGCGCTCCGCAACGGCTGCAGGTAACGGCGGACAGTCTTGTCGCTGCCGCGGTAGCCCAACAGGGCGATCTCACGAGTGAGCCGGGCGGCATCGGTGCACCCGGCATTGAAGCGTTCGTGGAGGTGGGGCTTGAACTCGTCGAGCAAGCTGGCGCGGCACTCCGCCTTGGTCAGCAGCTCCTCGACCTCGCTGGCGCGGGCGAATCGCCGTACCGTCCTGCGGTCGAGTGAGAGCTTCCGCCCAATCGCGGAAATCGACATGCCCTGGGAGGCCAGTTGCCGGACAGCGGTATGCCGTTCGCGGGTTCGGGTGACGAGCCGGCCATCGATCGGCTCGCTCGCGGCGTGGACGATCTCATCGATGCCACCCGTGACGACGCCGACTTGATGGGCATCCTCATCGGGCAGACGCAGGTCGGCGCGGTGACGGGTGACGGTCTTCTCCACCGCCTCGGCCAGGTTGTGCCACAGGTGCCAGCGGTCGGCCACCTGGACGGCGTCCGGAGCACCGATCCGGATGCCTTCGGCATAGGCGCCGGCGCGGTCACGGCACACCACCTCGGTGCCGGGATGCTCCTTCAGCCAGTCGGCAACGGTGTCCGAAGTGCGGTCGGCGAGCAGGTCGATCGGCCTGCGGGTGACCATATCCAGCACGAGGGTGCCATACACGTGACCGCGGCGGATCGCGAAGTCGTCGATGCCCAGGACGCTGACCTCGCCGACCTTCGGATCGCTCATGGCCCGGACCGCCCGCAACAGGGTGTCCCTGCCGACAGCAACCCCGAGGCGAGTCGCAAGCCGGGCCCCGGCCCGCCCGGCCACGGCCAATCCGATCGCTGTGACCATCGCGCCGAGGACGGGCGTGCGTCGTGACCGTGATTCGGTCAGACCCGGTACCTGCTCGGCGAAAGTCTTTGCCGTGCAATCAATGGTGTCACAGAAGAATCGACGCACCCGAAGGTCGATCATGACCGGATGCCCACCGATCGCGGTGTCGGCCAGCTGTCGGCGGTACCGAGAATGCACGCGAGCAGACTCACCATCACAGCCCGGACACCGTCCCCGGTCGCCCTTCGGCTCTGCGGCGATACGGATCGTAGAACCGACCCGACGAACCCCCGCGACAACGACACCAATCAGGTGAGGCAGCAACGCCCGCACGCCCTCGAAATCACACGCCGACGATCTTCACCCGCCGCAGGTCAGCACACCGAGGCGACACGCCGAACACCTTCACGAGAAGTGCGCCAGATCCCTTTCTCATGGCCACGGACAAACGGTGGGGCGTTCATCGCTCGCCCCACCACGGCGGCGATGGCTGCGCACCTGACCGCCGGCCTCCGGCTGGCGGACTTCTCGCTGGACAATCTCACCGAGGCGATGCGCGCAATTTGTGGGAACGTCCTGGCGTCCGCGATCCCGAAGCTGACCGCCGACGACCTCGACGAACTCGACCGCGATATCGCCCGGGCCGAGGAGTTGACGGGTGAGGAGCACCGGACCGAGCGCGTCGACGAGCTCACCGAGTTCTACCGCAAGGTGGCCCAAGCACCGACAATCCGATCCTCGTCGTTCTTATGGATGCCTTGCTCGACACCTGCGGCAAGTTCTTCCCATGCTGCACACCGACGGCCACGCCTTCGTCATCGAGGCCCGCAAACGCCCGAAAAGGACCTGCGGCTCGGTGACGGCGATGCCGCTCGCCGTGAACGCGATGAGCACCTGACCGACCTACATGCCCGCTGGCTACGCGACAACGATCTAGAAGTGATTGTCACGACGGGGCTGTTCACCAAGGAGGAGTAAATGCCCTTCAGCGACATGGTCGTCGTCGGTGCCGGCATCACCGGACTGACCGCGGCGCTCAGCGCGCAGGAATTGGTGCCCCGGGTCGTGTTGATCGAACGCGGCGACCGGATTCCGGGATGGAGCAACAGCGCCCTCTCTTCGGGCGTCCTGCATGCTGCCAAGCTCGATCCCAATACCGATCCGAGCGCCCTGGCGGCCCAAGTGTTCCAAGTCACCGACCACACGGCACGGTCAGATGTGGTGCGGGCCTGGGCGGACGGTTGTGCGGAAACGCTTGCGTGGGCCCGCGATCACGGAGCGATCCTCGAACCCGGCGTCGGCCCGTGGCACCGACCGGGGACACGCGCGAGAGGCAGACCGCTCGTGCTCGCACCGCAAAGTACGTTCGAGCCCGGACTCCGCGCCGACGGCGGTATTACCGGGTTTCTCGATCGTCTCTTCCAATCCGTCCCTATACGGCACCCGGAGAGTCACCTTCTGGCGGCGCACTGTTATCAAAGTCTTCGGACTGATTGTTAGTCTCGATGATCCACGCGGCTATCTGGGTTCGCGAGGTGAATCCGAGCTTAGCGAGGATGTGTTCGACGTGTCCCTGTGCGGTGCGTCGGGAGATAACCAGCTGATCGGCGATTGCCTTGTTGGTGAGTCCTTTTGCGACGAGATCGGCGACCTGCCGTTCACGGCGGGTCAGGCTGGTGGTTTCGGGTGAGTGGGATGCGGGGGTGTCAAAGTGTTGACCGAGGGCGTAGCCGACGGCGTCGTTGACGCTCATGGCACCGCCGTGCTGGAACGCCTTTTCGAATTGGCGGCCACCAAGTGCGTGGCGGGTTTGTTTTTCGCATTGCTGATGGTCGATTAGCTGGTCGAGGTAGTTGGTGAGGCCAATCTCCCGCCAGATGCCAGCAGCGGCTCCCAGCAGGACGGCGGCGCGGTCGGCGTGGTTCTGGTGGGCCTCAATCCATGCCAAGGTCTGGATGTTGCGGCCGATGCCGACCGGGTCGTGCGTGCGGTTCGAAAGTCGAATTCCCTGTTCGAGGACTGATCGAGCCCGCGTGGGGTCGCCCTCGCGCCACCAGGCCCAGCCTCCGGTCATCGCCGCCCGTCCGCGGAACACCATCTCGCCGTGCTTTTCCGTGAGCGCAAGCATCTCTTCGTGGCAGGCGAGCGCCTGCGTTGTATCGCCGAGCTGCATGAAGGCGAGTCCGAGGCCTAGCAGGCTTCCGACGTGGTAAAAGCGGTCGGGATCGTCCTGTGCAGAGGGGCTGGCATATTGAAGATGGGGTACTGCCTGTGCAGGTTCGGCACGGTAGAGGGGCAGACAGCCGCTGGCGAATTCCCTGAGCGCGGACATTGAGGGATCTCGCGCGAAGATGGCGTCAGCCTCGGCAAGCAGGCGCGATCCTTCAGACGAATCGCCTTGGACGCCCGCCAAAATACTGTTTAGGTAGAGGGCTTTGGCTCGTGTTGGTGTGAGTTCACCGTTGTGTGCGGCGAGGACTCGGTCAAGCCACAGTCGGCCTTCATGGAGGTATCCACGGCAGAGCCAGAAGGGGAACAACCCGCCCGCAATGCGTAGGCCGGTGTCGAAGTCATTTGCGTCGGATAGGCACAACTGGAGAGTGGCGCGTAGGTTCGGCTGTTCTCGATCGAGGCGGTTGAGCCAAGATAGCTGCTGCGGACTGCTCGCGTGGGCCTCTGCGCGCAGCACCAACTGCTCGTACCAGTTCCGATACCTCCCGATCAGGCCGGGATATTGGTCCGTGGACTGCAGTTTCTCCCGGGCGTAGTCGTGCAGGAGGTCCAGCAGCCGGTATCGGACCACGTCGCCGACTTCCTCCCGGATCAGTATCGACTTGTCGACCAGCGATGCCACGAGGTCGAGCAGATCTTCAGGGAGGTCGGCATCGGAGCAGATAGCTTCGGCAGCATCGAGTTCGAAGCTGCGGGAGAATACGGCGAGGCGGGCCCACAGCTGCTGCTCCGCTGCAGTGCACAATTCGTAACTCCAGTCGATAGACAACCGGAGTGTCTGCTGACGGGTGGGTGCGGCGCGGCTGCCACCGGTCAGGATTCGGTATCGATCGGTCAAGCGCTCGAGAATCTGCTGCACGGACATGGCGCGGAGCCGGGAGGCGGCCAATTCGATCGGCAAGGGCAGACCGTCCAAGCGTGCACAGATCTGAGCCACCGCAGCCTGATTGTCCTCAGTAAGTTCGAACCCGGGGACGGCTGCAGCCGCCCGATCGACAAATAATGTCACCGATTCGTAGCTGGGCAGCCCGCGAAGCGCCGACCCGCGCGATGGGTCGGGAACGGTCATCGGCGGTACTCGCATCACAGTTTCACCGGTGATTGCGAGTGGTTCGCGGCTCGTTGCAAGAATTCGAACTTCCGCGCAGGTCTGCAACACGGTGTCCGCCAGCGTCGACACCGATCGGATCAGGTGCTCGCAGTTGTCGAGGACCAGCAAAAGCTGTTTGTGGACGAGATAGTTTGTCAGCAGAACCAACGGTGGTGTTGCCGATTGATCTCGGAGTCCGAGGGCTGTCGCGACAGCGCTGGCCACCAGCTCAGGGTCGGTGAGTTCGCCGAGCTCGATCAGCCAGACGCCGTCGGTGAACGCTCGCCGCGAGTCGGTGGCGATGCGCAGGGCGAGGCGGGTCTTGCCGACGCCGCCGATCCCAGTCAGTGCCACCAGCCGGGACGAGGAGAGCAGCTTCTTCCCGCCTGCAACCTCGTGGCGGCGGCCGACGAAACTGGTCAGCTCCACGGGCAGGTTTCCCTCCTTGTCTCGCACTCGGACCGGCATTGAAATACGCGAATCGAGGTTCGAGGTCGTTGCGGTGGGTTCAGGCGTGGCCGGGGACAGCTCAGTCGGCTCACTTCCCGCAGGGCCGGTCTGGGTGTGCTCTTCGCTTGGAGGATCGACATTCGTACGGGTCGTGAGCAATGCCATGTCGTCGACGGGTCGCTGATGTCGCCGCTGGGCCGCCCGAAGCTGTTCGCCGAACTCGGCCGCACTGGCGGGACGAGCACCTACGGTCCGTGCCATCGCCTGTTCGATCAGCCCACTGATGTCGCGGGGGACCTCGCTGGAGCTGAGGTCGGGTACCGGCTGTGTGGTAATCCGCAAGAACTGGGCGACGACCTGCTCACCCTCATGGCGTTCGAAAGGGGCGTGCCCGGTGATGGCACAGAACAGGGTTGCGCCGAGGCTGTAGACGTCCGATGCGGAGGTGGGTGAGTCGCCGACGAGGACTTCGGGTGCGGTGAATGCCGGCGAGCCAGTGACCATGCCTGCGCTTGTTTCGAACGCGCCGGCCATGTGGGCGATGCCGAAGTCGGTCAACTGTGGTTCCCCGTAGTCGGTAAAGAGGATGTTTGCAGGTTTGACATCGCGGTGCAGTACATCGAGATGGTGTGCGGTTTCGAGCGCTCCGGCCATCTTTACACCTAGCGTCAGCGCATCCGGCCAGGCTATCGGCCCGTTGCGGCGCAACTGTGCGTCGAGGGAATCCCGCCGGTGGTAGGGCATCACAATATAGGGCGAGCCGTCACCGGTAGAACCTACTTGCAGGATTTCGACTATGTTTGGGTGCCCGGACAGTCGACCCATCGCCCGCTGTTCCCTCCAGAAACGCTGCACGTTGTCCGGGTCGAGACTCGACGTCAGAACTTTCACCGCAACCGTGCGCTCGAGAGACGGTTGCCGGCAGTGGAAAACGACACCGAAGCCTCCATGACCGATCTCGTGCGGATCGTCGAATCCGGCCGCCCTTAGCTCCGCGACCAACGCACCGGATAGGTCGTCGCGTGTCGCGCGGGGGTGGTTGCGTTCGATCATCGACCACTCAATTCACTAGATCCTCGGGTGCCGTATGCGCGCACTGACTCCGATGAATCTGTGAGATCGACCCTACCTGTAAGGACCCGTGACCCGCCCAATTCCTCACGGTGCATCCGACCCGTCACGAAACCCTCCGACGAAAGCGTGGAGTGGGAAGTGTTGCGCCCCCGACCACGAAGGTCAGCAGGATCGGGCACCATCAGAGACGTGCCTACACCACCGGAGTCGACGAAAAGCTCGCTGCGCTGGAAACTGCTGGATCGGGCCCGGATCAGGTGGCCGCAACTGGCCACGATCAACACCCGCTTCCGCGGTAACTTCGCCTCCGTCGACGGCGTGCTGACCGACGGGACAGTGATGCCATTGAGCGACTGCGCTACGTCGGATCCGCCAGTGTGTGGGGGTTCGCGATCTACCTCGGCAGCACCGGCAATACCAGGACTCGGTCCTGCCCAACGGAAACTTCGCCGGCAGCCCTGAGGACGGACTCGACTGCGCCTGCGGGCTCTACCTCGCCGACCCCACCGCCTGGCAACAACCCCGACGAACTTATGAATCAGTCCACTAAGGATTCGCGCCTCGCCACGGCGCGAGTAGCTCAGAAGCTGCAGTAAGGGCGCCCTCGGTATCGAATGTCGCGTCGACCACGCGCTGAAGGGCCAGGCCCTTCATCAGGGCCAGCACGACTGCTGCTCGTGCGTCGTCACCAAGAGTCTGTCCAAGGTTCGCGCGGAAGCTGCGGTCGGATTCCTGAATCATCGTCTTGGCGAAATCGTCGTGAGTTGCCTCCGCCAAGAAGGCGATATAGACGTGCCACCAGTCGCTCGCTGTCGATGCGAGACGGACCACTAGCGCTGTGATACTGCCCAGATCCGTTGACTCCGCGACGATCTGGTCGGTGGCGGCACTGGCATCCTTGGCCGCGCTTTGCAGCGCGGCCCGCAGAATCTCCTCCTTGTTCTTGAAGTGATGGTTCACCACTCCGCGTGAGGTGCCCATAACTGCCGCGATGCGCGCGATGGTGACGGAACCTGCCCCTTCAGTCGCGATGAGTTTGCGCACGGCCATCACGATCTGATGCCTGCGGACCCCACCGACGTCGAGACGTCCGGAATCTCCGGCGACCAGGCGGTCAAAGTCCGACGGCGCAGAGTAACTCACTCGTTGCCTCCGATTCTGTTGCAGTGCCCTAAGTTTAGCGCGGTCCCCATAATGAGTGACACGTCGACATGTTGCCATGTTGCTCGGCATAGGTCAATGGGCGCAAGTGTGGATCGGCGACCGTCGAGCTCGACCTGGGGGCCGGGCGTTCTGGACGCGCAGAGGCGCACGCAGGCAGGGGTGCGCTCCCAGGTCCTGAGGTGGCACGAATTTTTCATACCGATAACACGCGAGGCCTTGCGCCCCCCAGCATTTGTCTGCATGATTCTCGTCACGCCCTTGGCATGGAACAAGAAGTCTTCCCGAGGTGCGGTCCTTGTCAGCGAACTGTTCAGTTTGCCGTGAGCCCGCACGCTCCACGGTGGAAGGATCGTGACTCCATGCACTTTCTCAGCAAGTACTACGCACCGGGCCTGTTTGACGGGCTGACAGCGAAGCTCTGGTCCGGGTTGATCGACGAGGTCGCCGCCTCCCGAAACGGGGGGCCTACGGCATGACGGGCGTCGAGGTCGACCTGAAACAGGATTTCCAGGATGCATTCGGCCGGGTCGCGGCAACTGTCGGCATCATCGGCGTGTGCGACGAGCGCGGGAACATGCACGGTATGACAGCCACTGCCATCTCGTCGCTGTCCAACGACCCGCCCTCACTGATTGTCCTTCTCAACCATGAGAACCAGACGTTCCGCACGATCAACGAGCGTAAGCGCTTCTCCGTCAACTTCTTATCCGCAGGGTCTGAAGAGTTGGCGCACCAGCTATCTCGGCCCGGGCAGAGCAAGATTATCGACGCCGGGCATCTCGACCAGCCCGCGGGGTGGCCGATGCCGGCGCTGCGAAGCGCGACCGCAACCCTGGTTTGTGATCTCGATGACTGCATTCCTCAGTTCACCCATCAGATCCTCGTGGGACGCATTACCCACGTGCGCACCAGTGAAGGGCCGTCGGAGCCGCTGCTCTATCTACAGCGCAGGTTCCAGCGCCTCACCGCCTGACCCTCGATACGATCTCGGGTTCGGTATACGTGCTGGCCCGCGACCCTGGTCAGCAGGGCCGGCCATCACAGCCGGCAACTTACGCCCTCACTCCGAAGACGCGGTGACGGCGGACCCGCGTAGGCACGCACATGTGTGGCCGCGCCATACCCTCTATAGAAAGGAGGAGTCTCGTGACCGCCTCAACGCAAGCCCCACCGGCCCCGAGTAACAGGACGCTCATAGCTTCGAGCCTGACCGGTACCACCATCGAGTATTTCGATTTCTTCGCGTACGCGACGGCGGCGTCGCTGGTCTTCAACAAGGTCTTCTTCCCCGATCAGGATCCACTTGTTGGCACCATCCTGGCCTTCGGTGGTATCGCGGTCGGATTCGTCGCTCGCCCATTCGGGGCGGCGCTGTTCGGACATCTCGGCGATCGTGTCGGCCGCAAGTCCGCCCTCTTCATGACGCTCGCGATCATGGGAATCGGCACGATGGGTATCGGCCTGGTCCCCAGCTACAACCAGATCGGGTGTGGGCGCCCATACTGTTGATGATGCTGCGTCTGCTCCAGGGTCTGGCGCTCGGAGGCGAATGGGGTGGGGCGGTACTGGTCACGCACGAGCACGCTAAGCCGGGCAAGGAGGGGACGCTCACGGCTTTCCCATCTGCCGGCATGCCGCTGGGCCTGATGCTTTCGACGCTGTGTTTCCTGGGAATGTCGGCGATGATCTCCGACGCATCGTTCGAGTCCTGGGGCTGGCGCGTGCCGTTCCTCATCGGCGTTGCGCTGGTGGGTGTGGGTCTGTTCATCCGTAGCAGGATCCCGGAGACCGACGACATGATGGAGCTCAAGAATAACAACAAGCAGGCCAGAATGCCGCTCGCGACGCTGTTCCGGACACGCGCGGTCAGCTTGCTGCTGTGCGCCTTCGCGTTCCTCGCTCAAGGATTTTACTTTTATGCCGCCTATAGCTTTGGCGTCGCCTATGGCACGGAATCGGTCGGGTACTCGTACAAATCGCTACTTTTTTCGACGTTGCTTTTCTCGTTTATGTACTTCGTGACGATTCTGTTCTCGGGCTGGCTATCTGATCGGATCGGTCGCAAGACGGTCATGTATTTCGGCTATGCAGCGACATTTGTGACCGTTATTCCTTTCTTTGCAATGCTGAGTTCGGGTTCGATGGCTATTGCGGTTCTGGCTTTCGTTATGGCCGGCGGCTCGGCCGGGTTCATGTATGGGCCATATGCCGCATTGTTGTGCGAGGCGTTCGAGGCGAGGATCCGTTACACCGGCATCGCCCTGGGCTTGACCATCGGCGGCGTACTCGGCTCCGCGTTCTCTCCGATGCTCTTCACCGAGGTCTACCGGTTGACCGACACCTGGATGCCTATCGCTGCCTGTGTGATGGTCTCGGCAATCATCAGCGCCGGTGCCGTCGCAGCGCTGCAGACGGCTAATAGCAGAGCCTCGGCCACCTCTGACTCAATGGACAACTGGGACGAGCAGTCTCCGCGTCGCGCCGAGCCGGAAAGGGCCGCACACTCCTAGATCGCTCGACGTGACCACCGGTTGCTCCCTCGAAACCGGTGTTCACATCGACACTGACCCACCACTCAGCCACATCGACAGTCCACATCCGCGAGTGCCGGACGGGACAGGCGAGCATGACTCGATTTGTTGAATTTCCCCGTACTTATCCTCGATACGTCATCGGCAGACCATCGAACTATTGACATGACACACGACATGTTCCTATGCTTATTGACATGCAATTGGCGGAAACGTAGCTCTCCGCGGTGCGGTTTCTCGACGATGTTCTATATAGAAGCGGCGAGCTCAGCCAGGGGTTCGGTGCTCCGATCGCCGAATTTTTCCAGAAAGGACCGCTCGAATGCTTCGCACTGGTGATGAATTCCTGGCTTCCCTACAGGACGGCCGGCAGGTGTACGTCGGAGGAGAACTCGTCGACGACGTCACGACCCACCGCGGTTTCTGCGGTGCGGCAAACACCGTTGCCCGGCTTTTCGACCGCACCTCTTCGGACCCGTCACTGGCCTATGTCGAGCAGGAGACCGCGGAGAAAACGAGCGTGAACTTTCTGCGTCCGCGCTCGGGTGAGGATCTCGCCCTGCGGCGGACGCTGCACACGGCCTGGGCGGATGTGAGCAATGGTCTGTTCGGGCGCTCACCCGACCACGTGGCCGCGATGATCACCGGTATGGCGTGCCGCCCGGAGGTCACCGGAAACGACCAGTACGCAGAGAACCTGCTCAACTACTGGCGCCACATTCGCGATAACGACCTCTACCTCTCCTTCGCGGTCCTTCCGCCTGCCGGAAGTAAGGCGGGCAAGTCATCCGCCGTGCAGAACGCCATGCGCGTGATCGACACCAGCGACGCCGGTGTCACCGTCCGCGGCTTCAAAATGCTCGCCACCGGCGGTGCCCTCTGTCACGAGATTTTGGTGGGTAACGCACAGCCGCTGCGAGACGGCGACGAATCCGTGGCGGTCAGCTTCGGTATCGCGGCCAACCACCCCGGGGTCAAAATCCTCTCGCGTAAACCGTACGCGGCGCACGCCGTGAGCAAGATCGACGACCCCCTCGCCGACTTCGACGAATCCGATGCAGCGATCTACTTCGACGATGTCGTCGTGCCGTGGAACCGGATCTTCGTCCTCGACGACTGGCGGGCCAGCTATGGACTGTTCGTCGAGACTCCGGGACACACGCTCGGCAACGCTCAGGCCCACATTCGTCTGCTCACCAAAATGCGCTTCATGCTCGCGGCAGCCAAGCGCCTGGGTGAAGCCCTCGATTTCAACACCAACCCGGCCGTGCAGGGCGTCCTCGGAGGACTCGCGGCACGGGTGAAGATGCTGGAGGCGTCTGTGATCGCCCAGGAGTCTCGGCCCGAGCGCTGGGACCACGGCTTCGTGTCCCAGGACCGCCAGTTCATGTACGCGAACAGCAACTGGTCGATGGAGTACTTCTCGGACTTCGCCACTGAGATGCGACGCATGCTGGCCAGCCACGCGTTTCAGCAGCCGGCGGACGTGAGCGCCTTCGACGACAATTACACGCGCAAGCTCTTCCTGGAGCTCAACCGCACCGACGACTTCGAGGTCGCTATGGGCCGCTACCGGCTCATCCGCCTCATGTGGGGTCTGGTCGGCTCCGAGTTGGCCAGCCGCAACAACCAGTACGAGCTTTTCTACGCCGGGCCGCCGCACGTCACCCGGAGCCGGATGTACGACTACTTCGACTGGGAGTCCGCCGAGGCCCGCGTCGACGAGTTCCTCGCCCAGACCGCGGCTGATGATGGCATCAACTGAGCGGAAGTCGCCGTAGAACGCAGTAACCACATGCGTAAGACACCTTCGGGAGTAGATGATGGGAAGTAGTGAACGACGAGTGGCGCTGGTTACCGGCGGCAACCGAGGGATCGGCCGCGAGGTCGCGCGCCAGCTCGCCGAGGCCGGATTGACGGTCGTGATCGGCTCGCGCGACCTGGCCGCCGGCACTCGAGCCGCCAAAGAGATCCAGGCCGAGCTCGCGGCCGACCAAGACGGCCCGGAAGTGACCGCGGTCCAACTGGACGTGGCGGCGCGAGGCGAAGAGTTCGGCAACGCACACAGCGCGGCCGAGGAGATCAGCAAGCGTTACGGCAGGCTCGACATCCTGATCAACAACGCCGGACGGATGGTCGAAGTTCTTCCTCCGGACATCACCGGCAAGGACCTAGAGGCGGCGTTCACCACCAACGTGGCAGGCGTTGCCGAAACCACCCACGCCTGCCTCCCGCTGCTCACACAGGCGGACGCTCCGCGCATCGTAAACGTGTCGAGTACAACCGCGTCCCTGAAGCTGACCAACGAGGGCAAGGATTTCGGCGGTGACCACTCGGTGCGGGCGCCGTACTCGACGTCCAAGGCGGCGCTGAACATGCTTACGCTGCATTACAACAAAGCATTCCAGGCGGATGAGTCGTTGCGCCACATCAAGATCAACGCGATCACACCCGGATATGTCGCTACCGAGATGAACCACGGCCTCGGCGCCCGCACCATCGAGCAAGGCGCTCGCGCCCTGGTCACGCTGGCGTTGAGAGGTGAGGACTCACCGTCCGGTGGCTACTTCAACGAGGACGGGCCATTGCCCTGGTGACGTCCGGACCGTCGGGCCGGCATCGAGCCGGCACCAAGGAGCGGATGAAGGCGATCCTGGCCGACATCCAGTCGGGTGAGTTCACCCGCCGCCTCGTCGCGAATGTCGAGAACGGCAACACCGAGCTCGAGGGTCTGCGCAAGGCCAACGCCGAGCACCCCATCGAGGTCACCGGCAAGAAGCTGCGCGATTTGATGAGCTGGGTCGACCGGCCGATCACCGAAACCGCCTGACATCAGAGAAGGAAGCAATGGATACTCGAGTAGCAATTGTCACGGGTGCGGGCTCTGGAATCGGTGCTGCGTGCGCCGAGGTTCTCGCAGACGCGGGACACCACATCATCGTCGCCGATCGGGATGTCTCGAGCGCGGAAAAAGTTGCATCTGCGTTGAACGCCCGGTCTTACAGTGCGGAAGCTCAGCATATCGATATCGGGGACAACGATTCGATTCAGACGGCTTTTGACGCTATCGCGACCAAGCATGGGCGGTGCGACATCCTTGTAAATAATGCTGGTATATCGCAGGTGCACGACATACTTTCCTTCCCGGATGACGTCTGGGAGAAGACCATCAACATCAATTTGACGGGGGCCTTCCGTTGCAGCCAACGGGCGGCGAAGATGATGGTCGAGCGCAGGTGGGGGCGCATTGTCAATATCAGCTCGATCAGCGGGATCCGGGCCGGTGTCGGCCGGACCGCATATGGGTCGGCTAAAGCCGGCGTCGACGCTTTGACCCGCCAATTTGCCGTCGAGCTCGGGGATGCGGGTATCACGGCGAACGCTGTTGCGCCCGGTCCCATCGAAACGCCTCTCGCTCATATAACGCACAGCGAGGAAACCCGAAAGTCGTATTACCGCCACATTCCGTTGCGGCGGTATGGCAACCCTGAGGAAATCGCTTTCGCCGTTGGGTTTCTCGCTTCGGAACAGGCCGGTTATATCACCGGACACACCCTGCCAGTCGACGGCGGATTCGTCGCTGCAGGACTGCTGAACATATAGCTACACCGTACAGAGGTTCAATCTCCACGACATCGGAGCAGAGTGCATTCGCCCGTTTGTCTCAAACCCTCAGAAGGAGGTCAGGTGTCAGGACAGGGATTGTCGTTCATTACGTCCGACGATGTTGAATTGATCTACGACGATGAAGGTGTCGGCCGCGCCTTCGTCTTCCTACATGGTTACGGCTGTCGACGAGGACACTGGGAGTATCAGCGTAAGGCACTGTTGGATGCCGACCATCGAGTGATAGCACTCGACCTGAGGGGTCACGGCGACTCCCAGAAACCGCCGCACGGACAAACGATCGCACGTATGGGTCAGGACGTCCGCGAATTGATTTCGGCGCTAGATCTCAATCAGGTGACCTTGGTGGGGCATTCCATGGGGGTGTCGGTGTCACACGCGATGTTCATGATCTCCGGACTCGATCGGATTGAGCGCTTCGTCCATATCGATCAATCACCGAAAATTATCAACGACGAGCACTGGCACTGGGGCGTCAAAGGTGTGAACTGGAGCAATGTCGATGACTGTGTGAATTTCCGCATCAAATGGAGCAATGAAGATCAGGAACCTCCACTGCCTCCCGGCTCTGCGATGGCAGAAGAACCGTGGGCATCCTTCGACCACGCTGCGGTGTCCAAACTTTTCCTCAACCACTTCGTCTCCGACTGGCGAGATGTCTTACCACGGATAACCGTACCGACCTGGGTGGTTACTTCTAGATTTACGAATTACTATCACCCGGAAGGAATGCAGTGGGTTGCCGACCAAATACCCGATAGTCGATTTACTATTTTTGAGCACAGCGGACACCAGCCTCACGTGAGCGAAGCGGACGAGTTCAACGCCCAGTTGCTTGATTTTTCATATCCGCACAATGCATAGACTTCCCCGATGCAAACAGCCAAAGAAAATAAAGCTTAATTAAGGATGGAAAACATGAACGAAGCGTTACGTGCACGACTCGCCGCGAAAGAACCCGCCTACGGTATGTGGGTCACCTCGGAAGCCGCCGCCGTAACCGAAGTCGCTGCAGTCCTGGGATTGGACTGGATCTGCATCGATATGGAACATGGCTACCTGACCTACAAGGACATTCAGGGCCATCTCGCCGCAGCACGCGGTAGCCAACTGTCCGTCTTCGTGCGACCCCCCACCCAAGCCCTGGAACCGATCAAACGTGCGCTCGATGTCGGCGCCCACGGGCTGATCGTGCCACTCATCAACAACGCTGACGAGGTCGAAGCGGTCCGCCAGCACATGTATTACCCCCCTATCGGGCGTCGGGGCATTGGCGGTGAGCGCAGCGTCACCTGGGGTCTCGAGTTGGAAAGCTACGTCAAGTCCGCCAACGACGAACTGATGTTCTTGCCGATGATCGAGACACAAGAAGCTTATGACAACCTCGACTCGATCCTGTCGGTCGACCGAATCGAGGCGATCTTCCTTGGGCCTGGGGATATGTCAGCCAGTCGGGGTGCGGTCGGCGAATGGGAAGGTCCCGGCGTCGCGGAAATCAACCTCGACGTCCTGCAACGGGCCGAAGCACGCGGCATTCACGCCGGCCTCGTCGCACGCAGCACCGAAGAAGCAATTACTCGACGGGATCAAGGATTCCGAATGGTTTCGTTGGGGTCCGACATCGGTCTCATGATCAGACAAATCCGAGCAATGGCCACCCAACTCGGCCGCGAACCACGTTTACACAGCTGGTTTTAGGGCACCATAGAACCGGCTGACAATCCGATATTCTGCTGTGAGTTCGTGTGGTGCTGAAGCCCGCTCAGACTCAGCGGGCTTCATTGTTCAAATCGGAACTGCACTCGCCGACGGACGTAGGCAGGGATCGGGTGTGGGAGGGGGCGTTCTTCATGGGTGCGCTCGTTCCAGCTCTCCCGTCACTGCCTTCGATTCGGTAGATGTGGGCAGTACCTTAGCCTAACCTTAGCCTGGATCCACCGATGACGTGTTGGTCGGGATCCGGTTGTGGGCGTTGATGGGCTTATGGGTGTGGGTGATCGCCCGACCTCGGTGTCGGATTGTTCCACTGGATCTTTCGGGTCGGGCCTGGGGTGGCCGGGCGGATTAGGTGGCCTGCGGTTTTCGTCTCCAGGTGTGGTGGCGTGCCGAGGACGCGATCCGGGCCGGGACCGTGATCAGGGTCCGGCGGATGGTGGCGGTCGTCGCCCGTGCCAGGCGGGTCCCGGTGATGGTGGCGGCGGCGCGGGTGAGATTGAACGCCATCACCGCCAGCACCAGCCAGGCACTGTTCGCGGCGAACCGCCCCGACGGCAGGTGCGCGAGCGCGGAATTCTTCAGATCGGCGTGGACCTGCTCGATGATCGCATGCCCGCGGTGGACCTTGTCCGCGGTCACCGTATCCAGCACGGCGGGGTCGGTGGTGGTGAAAAACGCGTGGAACCGCCAGGTATCGAATAACGTGCCCTGCCCGTCCCCGGCCTGCAGATTGAGGTCGGGGATCCGGCGCACCACCAACCGGCCCGGTGTCCGCTCGGACGCGAGCCGGGTGAACGCGGTGAAGTCGATCTCGGCGACCTCGGCCCGGGAAATCCACCGGCCGGCCTGTTCGTCGTAGACGGCGTCGGTGTACTCGATCGGTGTCCACGCCGTCTCGTCGATGGCGGCGATCGCCGCTTTCGCCTTCGCCGTCATCCGCACCGTGACCGACACGTCCACCCCGGCCCGGATCGCCGCGGACACCATCTTGTGCCCGTAGAACGCCGAATCTGCCCGCACCAACACCCCGCCCGGGGTGCGCGGGTGCAGGCGGCGGACGGTAGCGACGGCGTCGGTGACCATCCGCGCTGCCCCGCGCGGGGACCCGCAGCCCCCGCGGCGCAGACGCTGCCCGACGATCACCGGAGCCCGCCCCTCGCTGGTCGCGGTGGCGATCAGCGCGTTCAACCCCCGGACCCCCGTGTATCCGTAGCCCGAACCCTGCTTGGCGTGCCCGTGCACCGACACGATGGTGTCGTCGAGGTCGACCAGCACCCGCCCACCGACGTCGGGCCCATCGACCAGCGGTGTCCGTTCGGCCAGGCCTTGCAGGAATCGGGTGGCGACCGCGTCGAGTTGGGGGTATGGGATAGTTGCACCCTAGAGATGCCCTTCGTGTCGATCGAACTGGTTCTGTGAGAAGTCCAATTCTTTCAGCACGCGAGGGCATCTCGCCGTTTCGACTCACCTACCCCGACACTGCATCGGTGGATCCAGGCTTAGCGGCCGGCGCGGACTCGACCCGATATACCAGTGAACCCCCATTACAACCGGGCGTACGAATTCTCAAGTCGCGCAATGTCGTCGTTGCGGATATGTCGACCCGCCAAACTGCAACTGCGTGTGTCGGCTGCGCTACGTCGCCGTACCTCGACCCGGTGGCACCCGACTTCTTCGTCGACTGGAACCGCGCCGCCAATGACATTGCCGTCATGCTTCGTTCCGAAGCGGGCCGCTGTGCCGGACACATCGTTCCCGGAGCGGGACGGCCACTCCGACCTCGACAAACCGGCTGTGGTGGCCCAGGCGGCCGTGGGTTCGATTCGGCACGGTTTGATCGATGGCGTCCTGCGCATCGCGCGGACGGTCACGGCGTGGCACATGATCGAGGACGAGTTCGTACGAACCGGCGACAAGGTTCTCCACCAGATCGGTCGTAACGCCCGGCCCTGCGCCTATGGACAACCAGTGGCGTTTGTCGAGGTATCGGGCGGGGCCGATGCTGTCGTGGGAGCGCTGCAGCGCGCGCCCGCGATCCGGGTGCACTTTCACGGTGACGATCCGCTCGGCGGGGTCCTCGGTGACGATCAGGAACACCTTGCCGGCGACCTTGTAGACGTCCAGTCCCTCGGTGAAGGGATGCCCGTGGCTGACCCCGGAAGATCCTCGGCCGTACGCCGAGCGGCCTGCTGTACCCGATGCCCTGAGACCGTCATGACCGGCCCTGTCCAAACCGAGTCGGGTCGACCGGCCGCTGCGCCCTCGGCAGCTTTTCAACGACCAGTAGATACGACTCGGTCACCAGATCGTCGACCAGCTGCGCGTCGATGTCCCCACCTGGAGTCAGCGTGATCCAGTGTTGCTTGTTCATGTGATAACCCGGCGTGATGTGTTCGTGCGAGGCTTGCAATGCTTTCCCCCCGCCGGGTGTGGCACGCCAACTTCGGACACTCCCACCCTGCACTCGCCGAGGTGGCGTACGCCCAGATGCAACGGCTCGAGACCTACCACATCTTCGGCCGATACCTGAACGATCGGGCCGTCGAGCTGGGGGAGGCGTTGGCCGCCCTTTCTCCGATCCCAACCCGAAAGTCATTCTCGATAGCGGGGATCGGACGCGATCGATGTTGCATGCAAACTCGCGCGTCGTCACTGGCAGGCGGAGGGCCGCACCACCACGATCATTCTGAGCCGGGAGTTCGCCTACCACGGGCTCCACGCGTACGGCACCAGCATCGCCGGACTTCAGTTCAACCGCGACGGCTACGGCACCGACTCGTGGGTAGGTAGGACTCGGTTACGAGGTCGTCAAGCGTGTGCGCGTCGAGGCCCTCGCCGGGATGGAGTGTGATCCAGCGCTGCTTGTTCATGCCGGATATGCCTGCCTGGTTTTCGACTACCGGCACTTTGGAGGCAGCTGGCGGTTAGCCCCGCCAGCTGCCCGACATTGACCACACAACTCGAAGACCGGCACGCCGCTATGACGTATGCGTGCCCACTGGACTGGGTCGACCGCCCCGCGACGTTCTCTGGGGGTTCGTCGTCGGCGGTGGCCACGTGCGAGGATGTAATGCACTGACGTTACCTTTGCGGGCTCTGACCTTGCGGTGTGCCGGATCCGGCGTGACCTTTTGGACGGGGCAGCATCTTCGTGATCCGGTGTCAGATGCGGGTGAGTGACCGTCAGTCGACGGTCAAGGTGATATGCACGGCGTCCCGGCCGTCGCCGATCTCGCGCCCCAACGTCCGTACGGCGTCGGCGACGTCCTCGAGGCGGAAGTTGTGGGTGCACAACGGTGCCAGCGTGTCGGCGCTTTCGGTGATGATCTCGATCGCCAGTTCGGTCGATCGGTAGCCGCCGCTGACGACGCCCTTCAGTTCGATCTCGCTGAGCACGATCTTGTCGATCGGAACGTCGTTGAGCAACCCGCCGCTCTTGAGGCCTGCCAGCACGAGTCGGCCACCGGCACGGAGCATGTCGATACCCTGCAGGATCGGTGCCATGGCACCGGCAGAGACGTCGAGAACGATGTCGGCCATGCGGTTCTCGGTGAGCTCGCGAACCCGGGCGACGGGGTCCTCCTTCTCCACGTCGACGACCGCGGTGGCGCCGAGATGCTGGGCGATCGCCAGTCGACCCTCGTCGGCGGAGGTCCCGGTCACGACGATCTCCTTCGCGCCGGCCTTCTTGGCTGCCGCGACCGCGAGCAGGCCGCGCTGCCCCGGCCCCGCGATCACCACGGTGGAGCCCAATCCCACTCCGCCGACTTCGTACACCCACCGGATCGCGTTCGAGAGCGGGTTGACCAGGGTCATGATGTCGGATGGGATGTCGTTCGGCAGCTTGTGGATCAGCGCCCTCGGATGCAGGTACACATGGGTTGCGTATCCACCCCATAACGCCGGCGCGGTATTCACGTTCTGATACATCCCATAACCCAGTCCGGACTGACAGCGGGTGAACGCCCCTTCGATGCAGCCCGAGCAGACGCCGCACGGAATGATCGGTTCGACGGTGATGCGGTCACCGACCTCGACGCCCCACCGTGCCCGCGCGGAATCGCCGATGCTGTCGATCCGGCCGATGATCTCGTGGCCCGGCACGATCGGCATGCCCTGTCCGAAGCTGAGGCCGCCCACGTACTGCTCGTAGTCGGTGCCGCAGAGTCCGCTGGCTTCGACGCGGACCACGGCATCGTCGGCGGTGGCTTCAGGAACGGGGAACTCACGGAACTCGAAATTTCGGGGACTTTCCAGAACAGCGGCACGTGCTGTCGACGCCATGTCAGACGCTCACTTTCCAAGGTCGATACGAGCGGGAGGTAGAAGTTGGTTTCAACGGTGGTGAAAGCAGCGAGGCCCGCCGAGGGAGGTGACAGCTCCTCGACGGGCTTCGTTACCGCGATCTCTAGACCGGAGTGACGACCACGTTGTACAGCTCGTCGAACTGGTAGGTGTACAGCGCGCGAGGGATCTTGCACATACCACGGAACTTCAACAGCAGCTCAGCGGTCTTGGTTGCCGTTCCCGCCGGAACGAACAGGTAGAAGATGGGGCACTCGTCCATGTCGAGCTTCCACACTCGGTCGAGTGTTTCCTCGGTGATGGTGTCCTCGGTCTCCACCTCGACGATCAACCGGGGCGAGTTGTCGCGTGCAGTGTCCACGACGACGATGTCGGGGTAGAGGGTGTGCTCCCACCGGTGCTCGACGGGCATGTTCTTATGGCCGCCGACGTTGGTGTAGGTGCCCCAGGTCGGCTTGACGAGGCCCGGGTACACCTCACCGTTGGCGAAGGAGAACATGCTGCGCGCGATCTGTTCGACCGCCGAGTCATGCAGATTGCTTGTCGGTGTGATGATGCTCATCGAAGTGGTCCTTTCACAGAGGAAGAACGCGACGGGCGTTCTCACCGAGAATCGCGGCCTTTTCGTCGTCGCTGAGAAGCGACTGTTTCACGCCCTGCAAGCCGAGAACGGCTCGGTGGCTGTGCCAGTCGGATGCCCACAGACACCGATCGACACCGACCTGGCGCACGGACTGGACGCCCACCTCGTCGAATCCCTCTTCGAAGCCACACGAGAGGTCGAAATAGACGTTCTCGAAATCGCGTGCCATTTGGACTCGCTGATCGTGCATCTCGGTGCCGTAGCCGGTCAGCGGTTGCAGGTACCCCAGGTGCGCCATGACGACCTTCAGCTTCGGGTGCCGTTCGAGCACCGGGCGCCACTGCACGGGGAACGCGTAGTCGTCGTGCTCGGCATGCCCGACGTGACCGTCGAGGCCGCCGCTGTGGGCCAGGATGACCATGTCGAGTTCTTCGATCTTGGCGAAGGCCCGCTCGAGCGCGGGATCGGACGGGTAGTACTGCCCCCAGGTCGAGATGATCTTGACGCCACGAGCACCTGCTGCGTGGTGCTTAACCACCTGCTCCTCGACCCAGTCGGCACCGAAGTAGGGGTCGATGCCGCCCACGAGCGCCGCGTATTTCGTGGGGTTGGAGGCCGCTACCTCGACCAGCCAGGCGTTCTTGCGGTCGCACCGCTGCGCCTGGATCTCACGGACTCGATCATCGAATGCGGTCCGCTCGTCGGCGGTGAGGTCTTGGGGGGCACGAGCGCGCATCGCTTGCCCCATCGCCTCCGTTGGCCATGCGTTGATGATCCACGACGCGGACACACCGGCCTCGGCCATGTACCGGTCGAGCTGGGGAAGGTCGCCACCGCGATCCCAGCGGTCCTCGATGGTGCGGGCGTTCCATCCCTCTTGCGCTGTGCGGTTGAGATGTACGTGCGTGTCGACAACATCCCACTTGCGGTCGCTCATACCTGTCCTTTCGGTGCGTAGGCGTGACCCATCTTGGTCAGGATCTCCGCCACCTTCTGCCCGTCCTGGTTGGTGACGTGTGTCGCGTACTCGATGAGACCGAAACGCGACTTCTCTTCGCGGTGCACGGCGACGATCTCGATGTCGAGGGTGTCGCCGGCATACACCGGGGCCTTGTAGGTGATCTCGTCGGTCAGGTGGGTGGCGGTCTTCTTGCCGATGACCAACGCAAGCGGTGCGATGCAGGCGCCCATGGTCAAAGCGCCGGGCGCGATCGGTCCACGGAAGCCGTTCTCGGCTGCGATCCGATGATCGCGATGCAGCAGTGCGAGATCCTGGAACAAGCCACACGCCGTGGTGATCATGCTCTCGGTGATCGTGACCGCCGGAGCGATGAAGCGCTGCCCGGTCGAGACCTCTTCGTAGTAGCGGCCTTCGAGTAGATCGACCGCTTCCGCACTGTCGGCGGGGAGTGATTCTTCTTGGACTGAAGTCATAGAGACAACCTTTCGAACGGAATCGATATCGAACGGGTTACACGAGCGCTGCTGCCGGCTCGACGGCCTCGAGACTGAGGGCCTCGCCCACGAGCATGTTGGTGAGGTCGCCGTTGTGGGTGCTCAGACCCTTGGACAGCTCTTCGTTGTCGCGGCACGCGTCGGCCCAACCTTTGGCTGCCACCTCGCTGATGTAGGGAAGTGTCACCGACGTCAGTGCGTGAGTGGAGGTGTTCGGAACGGCACCCGGCATGTTGGCCACGCAATAGAACACGGAGCCGTGGACCGGGTACGTCGGGTCGGCATGCGTGGTCGGGTGGGAGTCCTCGAAGCAGCCTCCCTGATCGATCGCGATGTCGACCAGGACCGAGCCCGGCTTCATTCGTGCGACCAGATTGTTCGAGACCAGTGTCGGTGCCTTGCTGCCGGCGACCAGTACCGCTCCGATCACGAGATCGGCGTCCAGACACTGTTGTTCAATCGCCAGGGCATTTGATGCCAAGTTTTTGACCCGACCTTGGTATTCCTTGTCGACCGCCTTCAATGCGAGGGGGTTACGATCCAGCACGGTCACATCCGCGCCCATGCCCACAGCCATTCGCACCGCATGCTGACCGGACACCCCGGCCCCGATGACCACGACCTTGGCAGGGAGCACTCCCGGCACACCGCCGAGCAGCATTCCGCGACCTCCACCGCTGCGCAGCAGCGTCGCCGAGCCCACCTGGGGCGCAAGACGACCGGCCACCTCGGACATCGGAGCCAACAGCGGCAACGCGCCCTGTGCGGTCTGCACCGTCTCGTAGGCGATGCTGGTCACCTTGCGGTCCAACAGTTCTGCGGTCAGTGCGGGGTCAGCGGCGAGATGCAGGTACGTGAACAAAACCTGCCCCTCACGCATGCGCCCGTATTCCTCGGCGATTGGTTCTTTGACCTTGAGCACCAGATCTGCTCCGGCCCAGACCTGGTCGGCGTTCGTGAGAATCTGCGCGCCCGCGTCCTGGTACTCCGCGTCGGCGATCAGTGAACCGACGCCGGCGCCGGTCTCCACCGCAACGGCATGCCCGGCATCGACGAGCTCGCGAACACCTGCCGGCGTGATCGCCACCCGGTACTCATGGTTCTTGACTTCCTTGGGGACTCCGATTCTCATGCTCACGCACTCTCAGCCTGTGTGGTCCGGATAGAAATCGTCATTGGGATACGCCTTTCCCGCGTTGTCCTTACATGTTGCCGCGGCAAACACCCGGATCATGCCAATCATCATATAAACATGTCGCGCGACATGTCAACGGTGTGAAAGGTCTTCGACACGGTGCGCGCCACTACTCCCGAACACGCGCAAGCGGCCGAGATGCTGCATTCCTCGGCCGCCTGTGGGTCCTGAAAACTCCTAGAACGGAAAGTCTCTGGGGCTGTCCTGCACCGAGATCCACCGTTGTTCGGTGAACGCCTCGACCGCGCCCGCACCGCCCCACTTGCCCACCCACCCCGAATCCTTCATGCCACCGAAGGGACAGTGGGGCTCATCGTGTACGCACGAATCGTTGATGTGCACCATGCCGGCGTCGATCTGCCGAGCAACTACCTGGCCGTGCGAGGTATCGCTCGTGACGACGGCAGCGGACAATCCGTACCGGGTGTCGTTCGCGATCCGAATCGCCTCAGTCTCGTCCTTCGCGCGGAAGACCATCGTCGCCGGGCCGAAGATCTCCTCGTGGTAAATCTCCATGTCCGGTGTCACGCCGGTGATGACGGTCGGCGTGTAGTAGGCCCCTTTGACGGTGCCGCCGACCAGAATGTCAGCCCCGGCCGATTCAGCGGCTCGGATGAGTCGCTCCATGCGTTCCAGTTGACGGTCGTTGATGATCGGTCCGATGACCGACTCCGGGTTCGCCGGATCGAGCGGCTTCAACTCCGACGCCTTGGCGACCAGCTTGTCTACGAACGTCTGGTATAGGGACTCGGCGACGATCACCTTGTCGCACGACATGCAGATCTGTCCTTGATGTAGAAATGCCGAGTAGTAGGCGACGTGCACGGCGTAGTCGACATCGGCATCGTCGAGAACGAGGATCGGATTCTTCCCACCCATCTCGAGAATTGCGCGCTTGAGCACCGACGCGCAGGCCTCCCCGATCTTGCGGCCCACGGCGGTCGATCCGGTGAAGCACACACGCTTGACGCGAAAGTCCATTATCAGCTTGTCCGCGACCGCCTCGACGCGATCTCGTGAGCACGAGACGACATTGAGAATCCCTGACGGGAAACCGGCTGCCTCGAACAGTTCAGCCAACAGAGCACCACCGGTTACGGGGGTCTCCTCGGAAGGCTTCACCACCGCGGTGTTGCCCAGAGCCACCGCATAGATGAAACCGCGGGCGGAAAGATACAGAGGCGAGTTCCACGGTGAAATGACGCCGACCACGCCGGCAGCCGTCCGTTCGACGTAGTTCCGCTTTCCGGGAACGGTCGACGGATACGTTTCACCGAGAGTTCGAGAGGTCAGAGCAGCCGCTTCGCGAAGGGCGATCGCGGTGAGCCAACACTCCCACTCCGACTTTCCGCGCGTTGATCCCGACTCCTTGATCAAGGCGTCGACGTAGTACTCCTGATTGTCCTCGAGGACCTGCGCGGCGCGAAAAAGGTGCGCTGCCCGTTCATTGGGTAGAAGCGCCTCCCACGCCGGTTGTGCGGCGGTCGCGGCCGCGATGGCGGCGTCCATGTCCTCGACGGTGCCGTCGGCGGCGACCGACCACTGTGACCGAGTGGTCACATCGAGGTCGACGAACGTCCGTCCATCGCTCGACGGCTGCCAACCTCCGTCGATGTAGAGCGGGGACTCACCCGAGGTGGCACGGTTCAGCAAGCTTGTGTGGCCTACCTGTACCGACTCGTCCACAGCAGTCATGACAGTTCCTCTCGTGTGCTGATATTCGTGGTCGTGCATCCTTCGGCGACACTCCGCCTCGAGGGGGTCCTACTGGGGCATGGTCAGAACTGCTTTCACCGCGGCACCGCTGTGGGTGTCGGCAATGGCGTCGTCGAGTTGGTCGAAGCGGTATCGAGTGACCAGTCGGTCGAACGGGAACCGCCCGGCGGCATGCAGAGCGAGCATCTCGGGGATGAACAGTTTCGGAGTCGAATCTCCTTGATAGACACCGAAAATTGTTTTTCCGCCCGGTGTGATCAGTCCCAATTCGATTGTCGCTCCAGGCTTCGATACACCGAGCAAGGCGATCCGGGCACCGAGCGTGGTCACCTTCAACAGCGTCGTGATGACGGGGGCCACACCGGTGGTGTCGACGGCATAGGGCACTCCACCACCGCTGATCTGCAGTATCCGGTCGGAGATGTCCTCGTCGCGCCCGTTCAGCGTGTGTGTGGCACCCAGTTCCTTTGCCAGTTCGAGGCGCTCCTCCATCACATCGATGGCGATGATGGTGGTGGCGCCGGCCACCTTCGCGCCCATGACGGACGCGAGACCGACCGAACCCGCTCCGAACACGGCAACCGTCGCCCCCGCGGGCACCGCAAGCGAGTTCAGTACGGCGCCGGCTCCGGTCTGTATGCCGCATCCGAGCGGGCCGACGAGCTCGAGCGGTGCATCCTCCGGAAGCACCACGACATCGCGTGCGGCGGCGACCACGTGGGTTGCGAACGAGGACTGACCGAAGAACGATCCGTGTACCTCGTCGCCGCGCTCGTCGCGGAGTGTGGTCGACCCGTCGAGCCGGCAGCCGGAAAAGTTGGATTCCCCGAACTTCAGGCAGTAGGCACGTCGCCCGGACAGGCAGTTCGCGCAGTCACCGCACGCGGAGAATGAGATGACCACCCGGTCTCCGACCGCGACGTCGGTCACTGCCGATCCGACCTTCTCCACCACACCGGCGCCTTCGTGGCCTACCACGATCGGCATTTCCTGTGCGAGGACCCCGTGCTGGACCGCAAGATCGGTGTGGCACAGTCCCACCGCTACGATCTTGACGAGAACCTCGTCGAGACGAGGATCGTCGAGCGTGAGCTCCTCGAACTGGAAGGGGGCGTCGATTTCTCGAACTACGGCGGCGGTGACGGTGGTGGTCATATCTACCTTCTCGATTGTCCGGTTCGGGGCCGATCTCGTGCATCCCTCACTCGGTGTGGCGCAGTGCCAGGTTGTAGAACCGAGTCTCCTGGTATTCCTCCAGCCCTTCGGAGCTGCCTTCGCGGCCGAGCCCGGACTCCTTGACGCCACCGAACGGAGCTGCGGCATTGGACGGCACACCTTGGTTGATACCGAGAATTCCGGTCTCCAGGCTGTCGGCCACTGAGAACGCTCGGTCCAGGCTCTCGGTGAAAACATATCCGGCGAGACCGAATTCGGTGTCGTTCGCACGGGCCACCGCTTCCTGCTGCGTCGAGAATCGTTGTACCGCAGCGATCGGACCGAAGATCTCCGTGGTGACCACGTCGGCGTCCTGTGGCACATGGTCGAGAAGTGTTGCCCTGAAGTAGGATCCGGGGCTGCCGGGAACAGATCGTTCCGTGCGAGGTACTGCACCCCTGGCCACGGCGTCATCGACGAGTGCCTGCAGGCGGTGAACTGCCTTGTGGTCGACCATCGGTCCGAGCCCCACCCCTTCGGACAGCCCGCTGCCGACCTGCAGCGCCGCCAGGCGTTCGGTCAAACCCTCCACGAACGCATCGGCGATACCGCTCTGGACCAGGAAGCGGTTGGCAGCGATGCACGACTGTCCGCCGTTGCGGAGTTTCGCTCGCAGCGCTCCCTCGACTGCCCGCTCGAGATCGGCATCGTCGAACACCAGGAACGGCGCATTTCCGCCCAGTTCCATCGACGATTTGAGGACGTTGTCCGCGGCGAGACGGAGCAGCACTTTTCCCACACCGGTCGAACCGGTAAAGGACACCTTACGCACTCGCGGGTCGGCCAGCACGGCCTTGCTGAAGGCGCCGGAGTCGCTGGTGGTCACCGTCTGAATCAGATCACCGGGGACGCCCGCCTCCACCGCCAGCTGCACAGCGAACAAGGTCGTGAGGGGAGTCAGCGTGGCGGGCTTGACCACGACCGGGCAGCCGGCGGCCAAGGCAGGCGCGATCTTGCGGGTTGCCATCGCGAGCGGAAAGTTCCACGGGGTGATCAGCACAGCCAGACCGACAGGAACTCGGCGAGTGAGGAGTTGACCACCCCCGGACGGGGCCTCCCGCACAGTGCCGGCGCTCCTGGGCGCCTCCTCGGCATACCACCGGACGAAGTCGGCGCCGTAGGTGACCTCGGCACGAGCGTCGGCCAGGGTCTTGCCCATCTCGAGGGTGATCAGCAGCGCGATGTCTTCCGCGTTCTCGATCAGCAGTTCGTACCAGCGACGCAGGACGTCCGCCCGATGTCGGGGCGTGGTTGCGGCCCATCCGCGACCGGCTGAATCGGCTGCGGCGACCGCCTCCAGGGCGCGATCGACGTCGAAGTCCCGGACGTACCCGATGACGGAATCGTCGTGTGGGTCTCGCACTTCGATGTCGCTGGACGATTCCGCCCGGTCCGCGCCGATCCGGGCGACCACCTTGGCGGCGGCGGTGAAGGCCGAGGAGTCTCGTTCGAGGATGGTGTCGGTCGTGGTCACGGTCAGAGCTTCCCGTCCTGGTTGGAGAGTGCGATCTCGATGGCGCCGAGCAGGTCACGGAGTTCGTCGTCCGTCGTGATGAACGGCGGGCTGATCTGTATGGTGTTCCCGCGCAGCGGTCGGGTGACGAAGCCCTCGTCGACGAGGGCGTCGGTCACTCGCTCCGCGCTGATGTCCTCGGCCAGCGAGATGCCGCCCAGCAGTCCCGCCACCCGGGTGTCGGCCACACCGGGGAGCCGTTCCAACTGGCGCAGTCCGTCGGTCAGCACGATCTCGAGTTCCTTGACCCGAGGCAGGAGCTTCTCCTCCTCGAGCAGCTCGAGATGGCGCAGCGCGACCGCGCAGGCCGTCGCATGACCTGCATAGGTGGCACCGTGGCGGAAGATCGGGGTGTCGTCACCGCTGCGGTAGAAGCGTTCCCAAATGCAGGGAGACACCAGTACCCCGCCCAGCGGGGCGTAACCCGATGTGACTCCCTTGGCGAAGGTGATCAGGTCAGGCTCGAGTTTGTAGCGCTCGGTGGCGAACATGTCACCAGTACGTCCGAAACCGGTGATGACCTCATCCGCGATCAGCAGAATGTCGTTCTCCCGGCACAGGCGCTGCAGGCCTTCGAGGTAGCCCGGTGCCGGCGGGTTGACTCCGCCGGTGCCCTGAACCGGTTCGGCGACGAGAGCAGCTATCTTGTCCGCGCCGATCTCGGCGATCGTCGCCTCGACCGCAGCGATGTCGTGCGTCGAGATTCGCGCGGTCTCGGGCACCAGGGACTCGGTGCCGTAGCCGTCGCGGTTGAACTGGAGGCCGGCGATGCTGGTTCCGAACGCGTGGAGCCCGTGATACGCGAAGTCCCGGCTCAAGATCAGTGTCTTGCTCGTGCGTCCCTCCGCTTGCCAGTGGCGCCGAGCGAGCTTGCACGCCACGTCGATCGCATCGGAACCGCCGCTATTGAGGATGACCTTGGGGTCGGCGATCGGCGAGATGTCCGCCAAGACCTCGCCGAGTTGTACGGCCTTGTCGTTGAGGTACCGGCCGAAGATGTGGTAGGTCTCGAGCGTCTGCATCTGCAGAAACGCTGCCTGGGCGAGTTCGGGATGCGAGTGTCCTACGTTGGCGTGCCACAGGCCGGCGGTGCCGTCGAACAGGCGTTGGCCGTTGGCAGTGTAGAGGTAGGAGCCCTGCGCGCGTTCGATGACGATTTGCCGTCCGAGCACCGACGGCATGTGCGCCTGAGCGCTCCAGAGTGCGGGTCCGGACAGAACACGTTCGGCTTGGTTGACCATGGAAATCTCCTGCAGATGATGGTGGGCGGGGATGCCCCACTGGGCGTGTCAGACGGTTGCGCTGAACAAACCCTTGACGGCGATCTTGTCCACTTTGTCGTTGCTGTTGCGGGGCAGTCGATCCACGACGAGCCACTCGGTGGGGATCTTGAACTTCGCCAACCGCGATTCGCAGTAGGCGGTGAGAACCTTGTCGAGTTCGTCCGGTTCGGCGAAGTCGCCCACCACCGCTGCGGCGACGGATTCACCGTGACTGGCGCTTGTGATGCCTACGACGGCGACTCCGGTGACGTTCGGATGGTCGGCGATCGCCGCCTCCACTTCGACCGGAGAGATGTTGGCGCCGCCTCGAATGATCACCTCTTTGCTTCTGCCTACCACGAATCCCCAACCCGCATCGTCAATTTCGAAACGGTCACCCATCGGCAGCCAGTCCTGGGGTGTAACCTCCGGATCGACGAGAGTGTCGGGGTCGAAGTACCCCATGTAGTTGCCTTCCGACCGCAGGAACAGTTCGCCTGCGAGTTCCTCACCCGATGGCGTGTCCACCTTGACCTCGACGCCAGGAATGACCTGGCCGCATGAGGCGGACACCGGACGAGGATCGGTGAAGGGGTCGTACCCGAACCCGGGCCGGCCTTCCGAGGAGGCGTACAGATCGAGGACGGGAACCCCGAACATTTCCTCGAACTTGGCGAAGGCCACCTCGTCGCGACGTTCTCCGCCGCTGACGGCCATGCGAAGTTCGGGACCGAACGGACGTCGCCCGGTCTTCTCGCAGTACTCCACCAGCATTCGGAAATGCGTCACGACTCCCATGAACACCGTGACGCCGCGGCCCTCGGCCCGATCGCACAGCACCGTGGGACTGAACCGTTCCAGCATCACCGCCTTCGAGCCTGACATCAGACCGGTGAGATTAGCGGTTCCCAGACCGTAGATCCAAGAGAACGCGGGCGGAGCTAGTAGTACATCGCGGGAGTTCAGTCGCCACAACGAACCGTGCAGACGGGAGACTGCGGTCTCGCCCTCCGAGCTGTACAGCACCGGCTTCGGAGCCGCCGTCGATCCCGAGGTGAGGGTGATCAGGATGGGGTTGCGTTCGGTCTCGAACCTCGAGAGGTCTTTTGTCTCCGAGGTGTCCCAGGTGACGACGTCGAACGGTCCGAGACCGTCCTCGGTGCGGGTGTACCCGGTGTGCGCGAAGATCGAGCTCCAGTCGGAATGGAGCACCCCGACCGCTGGCTTGATCAAGCGCATGACGTGATCGGCATCGGCGGCGGTGTAGCGGTTGTTGACCGGCACGAAGATCATCTCTGCCCTCGCACAGGCGAGGAGCAGGATGTGATGCCACACGCTGTCGGGCCCGAGCAGCACCACGCGCGAACGGCGGGGAAGTCCGAATCCGCGCAGATAGGTTTCGACGCCGAGAACCTGCGTGTGTAGCTCACGCCATGTCCAGTCACCGAAGGTGTCCGCTACCGCATGTCGATCCGGACCTGTGGTCAGGCCCATGTACAGGGTGTCGTCGGCGAAGCTGGTCATGCTGTGTTGTTTCCTTACATGTCACGGGAAGAGGAGGTGGCCGGAACCACCGGAGTCGCGTCGGTCACCAGGGCAGGGGTCCGTCTTCGTTGAAGTACCCGCCGGACGGTGAGTCGTCACCCTTGAGTGCGAGTGTGACCAGGGCTCGTGCACCCTGCTCGACCGTGCGGGCCCCGAGCCCGCGGGTCATCTCCGTGGCGACGTATCCGGGAGTGATGGCGTTGATCCGGATGTGGCGCATGTTGTCGTCGGCCTGAAATGCCTTGTGGTAGTGGAGCGTCAGCATGTTCAGTGCGGCCTTGGACGTCGAGTACGGCGCCCGGACCGAATGATCTCCGCCGAAATCCTTGCCCTCGTTCGTCAGTTGGAGCGAGGCGGTGGTGCTCGAGACGTTGACGATCCTGGGCATCGTGGAGCGCGTGAGCAGGGGTAAGAAGGCGTGGGTGGTTTCGGCGACGCCGGCGACATTGGTACTGAAGGCGGCTTCCAGGTCCTTGCCGGTGATCTCGGGAGGAAGCACCTCGACCATCCGGCCGGCATTGTTGACCAGGATGTCGATAGTGCCGAAGCGCTCGTCGATCTCCCGGGCGGCCGCGTGCGGGTTCCCGAACTCGTCGTCGCGGGCAGCGACGTCCAAGTGCACCGCGCTTACTTCGACTCCGTCGTGGCCTCCCTCGGCGAGTCCGGCCTCGATCTCCTTGGCCGCCGTGGCGCCGGCAGCCAGATCTCGAGTGCCGATGACGACCCGCAGTCCGGCTTCGGCGAGCTGCCGGGCCACTTCGCGACCGATTCCTCGATTGGCGCCGGTCACCAGCGCTGTGCGTCGTTCGGTTGAATTCATTTCTGCTCCTGGAAGAGGTAACGACTCGACGGTGCGCTCGACCGCGAACTGCCGAGCGCCACCTGCGCTTAGGATGTTCAGCGTGTCGTCTGAGCGTCTGCCGCGGTCGTCGCGTTCTGAGCGAGGAACTCGTCGACGCGCTGCTCGGCGGACGCCCAGTCGAAGCAGTCGTACATGCGGCTCCGTGTGACATGCGGCGGGCCGGCGTAGAACAGCTCGTACTGGTTGTTGCGGCTGGCCAGCTCGGAACCGACAAGTCCCCACATCAGACGGATGAGGCGGTAGTTGCCGAGCGCGACCTCGAAGTCGTCCGTGCGGTTGAGCTCCAGGAACAGCCGTCGGGTGTAGTCGTCTTCGAACGCGCTGACATCGGCGGGCTGCTGGAACGCGTGGCTCGCCAGCATCCGTCGCATCTCGGTGGAGAACTCGGAGAAGTACTCCATCGACCAGTTGCTGCTGGCGTACATGAACTGGCGGTCCTGCGACACGTAGCCGTGGTCCCACCGCTCCGGCTGAAATTCCTGCGCGAGGACGGAGGCCTCGAGCATCTTCACCCGGGCTGCCAGTCCGCCGAAGATGCCCTGCACTGCGGGATTGCTGGTGAAGTCCAGGGCGTCACCCAGGCGCTTGGCGGCCGCCAGCATGAAACGCATCTTCGCGAGCAGGCGGATGTGGGCCTGCGAGTTGCCGAGGGTGTGGGCCGGAGTGTTCACGAACAGCCCGTAGCTGGCCCGCCAGTCGTCGAGGACGAAGATCCGGTTCCACGGCACGACGACATCGTCGAAGTAGATCGCTGCATCGGATTCGTCGAAGTCGGCCAACGGATCGTCGATGTTGCTCACGGCGTGCGCCGCGTAGGGCTTGCGCGAGAGGATTTTGACCCCGGGGTGGTTGGCCGCGATACCGAAGCTGACCGCCACGGATTCGTCGCCGGCTCGCAGCGGCTGTGCGTTACCCACCAGGATCTCGTGGCACAGTGCGCCGCCGGTGGCGAGCATTTTGTAGCCCCGAACGGTGACTCCCTCGTCACCGGTCGCGATCACGCGCATGGCGTTCTGTACCGCGGAGGACTTTCCGGACTTACTTCCCGCCGGCGGAAGCACCGCGAAGGACAGGTACAGGTCGTTGTCTCGAATGTGGCGCCAGTAGTTCAGCAAATTCTCTGCGTACTGCTCGTTGCCCGTGACCTCCGGTCGGCAGGCCATGCCGGTGACCATCGCCGCGACGTGATCGGGTGACCTACCGAACAGTCCGTTGCTGACCTCGGCCCAGGCGGTGTGCAGGGCGCGGCGGGCGGTGAGGTCCTCCCGGGAACGCGGGCGCAGAAAGTTCAGGCTGGTTTTCTCGCCCGTCTCCGGCTCGACGTAGGTGAGCGCGGGGTCCGAAGCAGTTCGATCGAAGAGCCTTGCAACGGTTTTCGCCGATCCACTGAAGCCGTCGTAGATCGTGACATCGTCGATCAGCTTGCCGCCGACGTACACCTGCCGACCGTCTCGTAACGATGCCAGGTACTCGTCACCTGTGCGAAGCATAGATGGGGTCCTCTCGTGTAAGCGCTGAAGTCTGGGGATCTAGCGGTCGGATTACCGACCACCGTCGAGCATCGAAGGTCATCGTTCGTGCTGCCTTCACTCGCCTCTCATATATCGATAAGCATACAAACATGTCACGCGACATGTCAAGGTGAATCCGGCCTTGATATCTGACTCAGCAGCAGGTCAACGCCGTGGCGGTACTGTGGAAGTGCAGTTGGCACATACGCGGTTCCACTCACTGTGGATACGGTTTCGCATTCGAACGAAGAGCGCCCGCCCGGGTCAGGCCCGTATTGTCGGCGGCACTGCATCGGAGGAATCCTCGACCTGCGACTCCGAGCCACCGGTCGGCGAATCCGGACCGTCGATCGCGGCGGGCGACGACTTCAGTGCCACGACTGCCCCTGCGCTGATCACGGCCGAAACCATGACACAGGCGGCGACGGGCAGCCACGAACCGGTCTGACGATAGAACTCGGTGAACAGCATCGGGGAGAAGGCCGATCCCAGAACTCCGCCGATGGTCAACCCCAAAGAGATTCCGGTGTAACGAATTCGGGGCTCGAAGGCCTCGCACAGCAGTGCAGCGTAGGGCCCGTACATGAACCCTGCTGCGGTTCCGGCGATGATGTACCCGAGGACCACGAACACCAAGGAGTCCGAACTGAGCAGCATGAAGAAGGGGATCACGGTGACGAATGTCGCCGCGTATCCGAAGTACATCACCCTCTTACGACCGAGCCGGTCGGAGAGTCGCCCGGAGTACAAGATGCTCACGAAGTACATGAACGAGAAGAGCAGAGCGCCGATCAGCAGTGAGTTGTACGAGAATCCTCCGGACTTCTGGCCGTACGCGACACCGAAGCTGTAGGCCGCGTAGAAGTAGAAGCCCTGGGCCAGGAATGCCGCAGCGCACAGGAGCAGGCTGGCCGTCCGGGTGCGAAACAGCGTGGCCAGCGGCATCTTGGCCGCACTGTTGCTCTTCTTGAGCTCGATCATGTTTCCGGTCTCGGGGATCTTGCTACGGATGAACAGTCCCACCGCAACCAAACCCACACCGATGATGAACGGCACCCGCCATCCCCACGACTCGAAGGCAGCGTCAGAGATCATGGACGACATTGCCAGGAAGCACAGGGTCGAGAGCATCAGCCCCAAGGGCATGCCCGCGGACGGATAACTGGTCAACCGCCCTTCCTGGCCGGATTTGGCGTGTTCGTGGGTGATCAGAACGGCACCGCCCCACTCCCCGCCCAAGGCCAGACCCTGAAGCAGGCGGAGCAGCATCAAGATGATCGGTGCCCACACCCCGATCTTGTCGTAACTGGGCACGAGACCGATGCCGCAGGTGCCCACGCCCATGATGGCCAGAGTCATGAACAGTGCGGACTTGCGCCCGATGCGGTCACCCAGGTGCCCGAACAGGGCGGCACCGAAGGGCCGGGCGATGAAGCCGACCGCGATACCGCCGAAGGCAAGGATCGTTCCGACCAGGGGATCGTGGTCCGGGAAGAACACCTTGTTGAACACTAGCGAAGCGGCGGTGGCGTAGGCGAAGAAGTCGAAGTACTCGATCGTGGTTCCGGTTAGGCTGGACGCGATGAGCCGTCGATCTGATGGTCGTGTGGTTGGAGTAGTCACGGACTTCCAACTTTCTGTGAACGGCTGCGCCGGGGCGAGCCACACGGGGATTTGAGTCTGCACGGGCACGGGGCCGGCCATACGGGAACCGGAGCGTTGAGAACAGGGAACGCTTCGAACAGGGAACGCCTGGTGCGGAGGGCGCGCCAGGGATCGATCCATGAGTGGGGCAAGGGGACCGCGTCGACGAACTCTCGACGCGGGTCCCGCGGCCAGCGGACCGGCGGATCAAGCAGCCAGTCGGTGAAAAGCGCGTTGTAGGTACAGGAGCGGATCGGCCGGGCCGTCTCCGATGTGGACGTGGGTGATCCGACCGACGAGAATCTGATGGGTGTATTGCGGGAGGGCGGTCTCCAGCTCGCACATCATCGTTACGCTGGCGTTCCGCAAAACCGGCACCGGCCAGCCTTCGGGCTGGACCAGTTCGTGAGCCTCCAGCGTCTTACTCTGTCCAGGCCGCGAGAGTCTCAGGGCGATGGCTTCGGACTCGAACTTGAGGTAACTGATGCAGAACTGTCCGCGTTCTAGAATGGTGCGGGAGGTCTGGTTCTCGTTGTTGACCAGGGCCACCAGTGAGGGCGGATCATTCGACAGCGAGGAGATCGCCGTCGCAGTCATGCCGTGGACGTGTCCTTCCTCGTCGCAGACTCCCACGATTCCCACCGGTGCCGCTACGCGGCCGAAAGCATCGTGGAAGAGTTGCTGGAGATTGTTGTCGACATTGCTCATGCGTCGGCCCTCCCTGCGATCGATGGCGTACCGAATTCTGGTGTTGCAGCGACGTATCCGGTATACGCACTCGTGAACTGAACGGCGATGCGGTCGATTGCGTCCAGACGCAGGTGCCCCGTGGAGTCACGGGGCCGATTTTCTCGGGGTGATGTGATCATGCTTCGCATAGTCGATAGTCCTTCCACCGTGAGCGTGCGGGCTCCACGGCAAACTTCAACAGTTCGCGGTCATTGGGGGCCGCACCTCGGGAAGACTTCTTGTTCCATGCCAAGGGCGTGACGTAAATCATGGCCCGCCTTTCCGGGCTTGCGCAACCCCTGTGCGTAAAAAACAGATCAACAATGTGTTTCATGGACTCGGATGCACGAAATGCTTGTTGACCATTGACTCATGACAACTGGCATGCGAGCATGTCATTTAGCATGCTGGCCGTGATGCTATTGATCTGATAACCGAACGGCCTGGAGATGAGGGCACTGGTGCTCGTAAATCAAGGACGCCCAGCCTCGACCCGCCGCGCCCGACTCGACGTCGGCGGCGTCCGACGTCAACAGATCGTGACCGCGGTGCGGACATTGATCGCAACGGAAGGGGCGGGCTCGGTGACGATAGCCCGTATCGCCGACGCGATGGGTACATCCCGAGGCGTCGTCAATCACCATTACAAGAACAAAGAAGACATCCTCCAATCCGCTCTGCAAAGTGCGATGAAGGATGCGAGTGCCGCGACTGATCAGATCGTTTCGGAGAGAACCGATCTCGCGGAAACAACGGGGCTCGTTGTGCGATTGGCGGCGACCGACAGCGACTGGCGGCAGGTCTACATCGCTTTCCTGGCGGAAGCGATCCACCACGACTTCGCTCGGACCATGATCGCCGAGACCGATCGGACGTTCCGGCAGCACCTGAGCCGCGCCCTAGGTGATCAGTCGGGTGCAGCCGTGGTACTCGCCTTAATGAGAGGTCTTGCGTTGCAACGGGTTGTCAATCCCGATTTCGACACCGAGTCCGCGCTGAGCGAGGCCTGTAAACTGCTCGGTCAGTGGACGCATCCCGGCACCATGCGGATCGGGAGCTAGCGCCGATCTGTCAACGCAGACGAATTGCTGTCTTCGTCTGCGGGAAAGCAGAAGTTTGTAGGGGCACGAATCCCCGACAAGCCAACCCCGATCGTGACACGTGACAGCGAACACGATTAACTCGGCTGCTGTCGGTTCATTCGACCGTCGCCGATCACACTCGAGACGGTTCTGTTCCGTTCGAGTACAACAGGTGTCGGCCCCCACATCATCGAACGACCCACCGATTCCGGGTTGTTCGTACGTCCGGGTCAGGCTGATGCCCCGTACCGGACACTCCCAGGGAGCGGCACCGATCGGCAGTCTCGAAACTCCCAGATTCAGCACACGAACGAAAGTCGATGATCCAGTGACCTCGTCCACGACATCACAAACACCCCACGCCGGGGCACGCCGTAATTCGAACGTCGTCGTCGGCATGGTGGTGGCCCTTGCCTTCTCCTACGGTCTGCAGATGTACGCGAGCGTGCCGGCATTCCCCGTCATTGCGGCGGACTTCGACCTCCGACTGTCCAGTGTCTCGTTGCTGGTGTCGGCGTTCTTCCTCGGGTACGCGGTCGCGCACGTCCCTGCAGGCTTCGCCGGAGCGGCGTACGGATTCAAGGTCGTCGCTGTCTCCGGGGCCGGATTGTTAGCAGCCTCGTCTGCCCTGTTCGCCGTGTCGAACAGCTTCGCACTCCTGCTGGTCTCTCGACTGCTGGGCGGTGTGGCCATGTCGATGATGGTGGGTACCGCGATTCCGATCGCGGCCGGCTGGGCCCGTCCCGATCGTGTCCGCATCACAGTCGGTGGTTGGGTACAGGGCCTGGGCTTCACCGCCGGCGCTGCTGTCGCGCTGTACGCGTGGACTTTCGTCAACGAGTCCCTCGGCTGGCGATCCGGCATGTGGGTTGCCGCCATGATCGGACTGGTGGCGACCGTTCTGGCTGCAGTTCTCCTGGTCAATCCACCGAACGCAGCCGAGCACGAGGAGTTCTCGTGGACTTCGACGACCCGGTGCCTGCGATCGAAGTCGATGTGGACCATCGGCCTCGGAAGCGTGGGCGCGTACGGCGGACTGTTCACCGTCTCCCAACTCGGCCCCGGATACGCGGTCTCCGATCTGGGCCTGACGGCGTCGACCGCGGGATTATTGTCCGGGATCATGCTGTTCCTGGGAATCCCCGGCTCGATTCTCTCCGGCTACATCGCCGACCGCTCGAAGCGATTCATCCCCGTTCTGCTGGTGCCCGCTACGTTGATGGTGCTCTGTATGTTCGTCCTTCCGTTCTCGACCGCCGTCACGTTCTCGATCGCCATCGCGGGCATCGGGTTCCTCGGGTCGATGTACTTCGCCATCGTCGTCGTCGCACCCGGCGAGTACGAGGACGAGATCTCACCTCGTGACTACGGAACGGCTCTGGGTCTGATTCTGACTCTCGGCAACGCCGGCGCAGTCCTCTTCCCGTACGTCTACGGAGTGATGGCGGAGAAGGTGGCATCGAACCTCGGCTGGTTGGCCTTGGCGATCATCGCGGCTGCCGCGTGCGTGGCTCTTGCCGCCACCCGCGAACCGCGGGTGAACGCGAACCGAGAACTCTAATTTCGCTGCTCGCTGGGAAAGGAACGCGCGATGCATGCCGAGAACCAACTCTTCACGTCGAGCTTCGACGTCCTCGTCGACGGAAAGCCGATTGAGTCGTCGGCACTGTTTCCAGAGTGGTCGCGATCGGACCGGTTCGGGTTCGTCGTGGACGAACCTCTGGGCTTGGTGGGTGCCAGCATGCTGATGCAGTTGGCAATCGCCGAATTCTACCGGATTCGGCGGCTGGAAGGGGTTCGGCCGGTCCTGTATCCGGAAGTGTACGTATTCCACGTCGGCGGTCCACACGGCGATTGGAGCATGTTCGACGTGTGGCCGCCGCGCAAAGAGATTCAACTCGCGAGTGGCCAACCCGCGGAGCTACTCAACGCGATCGAGAATCAGGGCATCACCAGACTGGCTGTGCCACAGCGAGGACCGGGTTCGCTTCAGTTGTTGCGCGAAGGCGGAATCAACACCTGGGCCGACCCCGCCAGCTTCCTGGACCGGATGAAGAGTTGCTATGCGTATCGTCCGGAGGGTTACGTGCTCGATGCGACCATCGAGATTTCGTCGTCCGATCCTCGGGTACAGAGCAACGTCTTCGAAACCATCTATCCGGTTGGGGTGGCGACGAAGATGCTGGACGATATCGCCCACGAACGGCCCGTCCAATCACCCGGATCCTCGGTCACCTCAGATATGGTCGGCTGGGCCAGTCGGGTGCTCGACCGCCACCTGGAGGTTCCGAAGGACACCCGAGACGAGCACTGGGATCGCTACCGTAATCGCCTCGACGCGACCGGCGTTCGGGTCCACGAGAGTTTCGTCGAGGTTTCGCCGGAGGACGCACTCGAGTACATCGCCGCGTTCTGACCCGAGGCTGGAGCGTGAGGCTGCTGGTCACCGATCGCGGCCGAGCGGAACTCGCCAGAACTGCTCGAAGTAGGTTCGTCCTCGTCCGGCTCCGTCCTCGATGTCGGCCTTGCGCAGCCAGTTCTTCAGGCAGGTATCGGAGATCCCAAAATCTTTCGCGTTTGCTCCAGCGGGGCTTCACGTTTGCGCGCCACGGCGACGACGTCGCGGCGGAACTACTCCGGGTACGGCTTCGGCATGTCGATCATCATTCCACCGTGAGGGCGGATCCCTCACAGGAGGTGTTGAGCGCGAATCGTAGCGTTCGCCAGCTAGTTTCTACCGGCACGAAGACCCCACACCGGATATCCGGTGCAGGGTCTTCGTGCTTGGAACGGGATGCGGTCGGTCTCCTGGGCACGGGTCACAGGGGTTCGATAAGCGTGAGGTCGGCCGGGCTGTTGCACTCGCACGCTGACAGCAGGCCGGAGCGGTCACCGATGGCCTCGAGGTGGTTGACGAGCCTGGATAGCAGCCGTCGATCCGATAATTCGAGTGTATCCGGGTCGGCGTTCGTACTACTTTAGACTTCAGCTCTCCACGACGTCGTGCGCGCTGTGATCGTCCAGCGCGGGATCAGACGAACCACCGTGGCTGTTGCCGAGATTCAATAGGGCTACTCCGACGATGATGAGCGCGATGCCAGCTAACGCCATACCGGACAATGATTCTCGGAAGAATACGACGCCCAGGATCGCGACGACCGTGGTGCCTGCGGCAGCCCAAATGGCGTAGCCGACGCTGATCGGCAACCCGCGGTTAAGTGCCAAGCCGAGCAGAGTGAAGCTGCATACGTATCCGATCACCACCAGGATCGAGGGCGACAGCTTGCTGAAGCCCTCGGACACCTTCAATGACATCGTCGCGACGATTTCGCAGACGATGGCCCCAATGAGCAGGACGTAGGCGATCACGCGTCAACCCGCGCATATTCACGACTGCCATGTATGGTCCGGCGGCCCATCCATTCGACTCCCAGAGCGAGCATGCCGGACGCCATCGATAGTTCTTTCCCTTCGCCGTTTTCGGTCTCAGACCCGGTCGTTGTGTTCTCAGACATGATTTCCTTGTTTCGGAAGCGGGCGCGCGTGGACGACGGCCCAGCAAGATATTGCTCGCACAGAGCGCATCCTGTACGCGGAGTGCGAAGTTCGCGCATCGAGTAGCTCCCCCCTAGCGCCTGCGGCAGAGGTCCCCCGTTGCACCGGACATTGGCCATTCTGACTTGACCGATCTTTGACCAAAGGTCTCCGGGTCGACCGGCCGCTCGGGGCGGGGAAGGTTGTTCACCACGAGTAAGTACGACTCGGTCACCAGATCGTCCACTAGGCCTTTGTCGATCGTCCCTCCCGGTGACAGTGTGATCCAGTGCCGTTTGTTCATGTCGTAGCCGGCGGTGATGTCCGTGTGGGCGCTGCGCAATGCCTCGCCGTCGGCGGGGCGGCTTTGAGGATTACGATCGGCTCGCCGGTCGCGGCGGTGAGCAGCATGAACACCTTGCCCCGGACCTTGTATACCTCCCATTCCGGTCCGAACGGGTGCTCGAGATTCGCGCCCGGAAGTTCGTCGGCCCGCGATTTTGCGTGTTCCTGGAGCGTGGCGCCGTTCATGCTGTTCCCCGTCGATCGGTGGCCGCTGTCAGTGCTGGCCGATGAAGTCGAGCAGCTGGGCGTTGAAGGTCTTGTACTCGTTCAGGTGGGGTTCGTGTCCACTGTGTTCGAAGACCGCGAGGCTGCCGTGTGGGACGGTGTCGGCGAACCAGCGCATGCCGTCGAGCTCGTAGTAGGGCGAGTGTCGGCCGGTGACGATCCAGGTGGGGACGGGGATGCGGGGCAGGGCATCGCGCCAGTCGGCGACGAAATGGTCGATCAGCAGAGGACGGGCCCTTGCCACTGGGAACTGTTCCCACCACTCGTCACCCGCCGGTCGGAGGGGCTTCACATGATCGGGGACGGCGGGTTCACGGTCCGCGTTCGACCAGTCAAATCGGAAGTCAGCGGCGTCGTAGAGGTTTTCACCGGTGATGCCGCGAACCCCCCACTGCCAGTCCCCTTCGTTGACGATCTTCGGGGACTGATCGATCGCGACGAAGGCGGTGACCCGGTCCCATGCGTCGGCGGCGCTCGAGAAGTACGCCAGGCTGACCGATACGCCCATGGAGTGACCGACAAGGACCACGTCGCGGACGTCGAGGGTGGTGATCAGTTCGCCGAGGTCGAGGCCGAGACGGCTCATCCTCTGACCGTGACTGGGCGAATCGGATCGGCCGTGCATGCGGTGATCGAATCGGATGACGCGGTAGCCGGCCTCCACCAAGGCGTCGCGCTGGAAAACCCAGCTCGAGCCCTGATCTGCGAAGCCGGAAGCACACACGACGGGACGACCTTCACCCTCGTCGTCGTACCGAATGGTCACGCCATCGGAGGTCATCAGAGGCAGGTTCGTGCCGCTCATCGATCTCTCTTTCTGTTCCGGCTCACAGCGCGTGCTCGAGCCGGTGCGGGGGCCAGAGGTGGGAAGCCTGGCGTTGAGGCACGCGCTCTGATCGCCGGCTCCCGCCTCTGACTGGGCTCAGTAGGTACGGTCTGTGCTCATTGGCGACCGATCCGTTGATAGATGTCCGGCTTGGTACGCTCTAGCCGCATCGCGACGAGGAATCCGCTGATGAAGGTTCCGTACACGATCGCGATCAGCAAGCTGGACAACCACATCACGCCTCCGGTGTGCACCGAGAAGTCGACGATCGACATCACCACGGACCATCCGAAACCAATCAGCGCCACGAACGGCGCTACGAACGAGGCGAAGACGTGACCTCTCCACTTGTCGTGTCGGATCAGGTACACAGGTACCGCGATGGAGGTGAGAACCATCACGGAGATGCCTGTCAATGCCGCGATCCCCAGCAGTGCGCCGTAGAACACCATTGAGTCGATCCCCGCGACGACCACAATCAGATTGGCGATCAACACCGCGACGCTCACCACCATGGACGCTCGATACGGTGAACCGAACCGGGGATGCGCCACGGCGACAGAGGGTGATACGACCCCGTCCGCACCCAGGTTGAAGAGATACCGCGCTGCCACGTTATGCGCACAGATGATGACGGCCAACGAGCTCGTCACAAGCAGGACGGTGGCGACATCGAGCAGAAGGCGTCCGCCGAACTCGAGGATCGTCGCGTCGAACGCGGCGGTCCCCTCGGCGGTCGACACCGCCACGGCGTCGTGGACACCGAGCGCATTCACGTAGAGCCAACTCGTACCTGCGTACAGGACCACCGCGAACACGATCAGGCCGAACGCCGCACGCGGAATAGTTCGTTCCGGCCGCTTCACTTCGTCGCGGAACAACACCGTCATCTCGTAACCACCGAACATCGCGCACGCAAGGAGCAGCCCGGTGGCGAACGAACCGTCGAACCAGTGCGCCGGTGCGAACGGTGCGGTGCTGAGGCCATCGGCACCGCCGGCAGCGAAGACGACGACGTCGTACACGATGACAACGACGATCTCCAGGCTCAGGATGACGGCCATCACTTTGGCTGACACATCGATACGCAGGTAACCCAGGATGCCCACCAGCGCCCAGATGAGTAAAGCCCACACGTACCATGGGAGACTGGGACCGTTGAAAGTGCTGGAAACGAGCGAGCCCACGGACGTGCCGGCGAATGCGAGATATCCGCATGCGCAGGTGAAGTACGCCAAGAGCATCGTCAATCCCGCACCCAGTCCCATCTTCCTTCCCAGACCGGCAGTCACGTAGGCATAGAACGCCCCGGGGCGATCCAATACGGCGGACATCCTGAGAAAGGTGGTTGCGAAGCAGGCCACGACAGCACCGCCCGCGATGAAGATGAATGGCGTCCCAATCCCATTCCCTGTCGCGACCATGATCGGAATGACGCCCATGACAATAACGAGCGGAGCGTTGAACGACATGATGCTGAAGAACAGGCCGAACGTGCCGAGGGAGCCCTTCAGGGTGGTGGAGTCGCCGGCCGTCGACGGGATCGTATTACCGGGCCCCGATGCGGTGGTAGTTGTGCTCACCTAAATCTCCAATGTCTGAGCTGATTCAGTAGGTCCGTGCAGTGGCTGGATGATCCCGCCACAACCATCGGAGCGTTCGAGGGAACTCGAAGCCGCCGTGACGCAATGTGTGTCCGCCTTCACCGAAGACGAACTTGTAGTCGTAGTAACTCCACTCGAGCGCGGCAGCCATCTCGCGGTTCGCCGCGACGAGATCGCCGAACACGACTCGGGCATCTCGTCGACCGGTCTGCATCCAGATGCGAATTGGCTTACGCGGGGACCGGCGAACCTGCGGAATGTGATTGTGTCCACCACGGATGTCGACGAACGACCCGCAGTGAGAGATTACATTTCTGAACACGTCCGGCCGATGCCACGCCGCAGTGAACGCTGCGTTCCCACCGGAGCTGTATCCGACGATGACGCGATCGGCGGCCTCGGAAGAGACGTTGAGATGCCCGATCGCCGTGGGGAAGAACTCGTCCACCAAGAACTGAACCCAGGTGTCGTCGATCGAATCGAACTCGATGCTCCGGTTATCGGAACCGCCGAAGATGGGGTATCCGGGCCCGGTCTTGCCTGCGTCGATGAACAGGGCGGCGGTGAGGGGAATCAGCCCCTCGGCGTTCAGGTTGTCCAGCGCTGCGATGGCACCGAAGTCGGCGGCGAGGTACTCGGCTGCATCCAGGAACACAATGAGCGCCAAGGGGACGGATTCATCGTATTGACTGGGAACGTACAGCGTGTAGTCCCGCTCGACCCCCGGATAAGACACCTCGCTTCGATGCGTGTGCTGGGTGACACTTCCCTGTGGAATGCCCTCGCGCCGATGCGAGTACGGGCTGAGACTGTACTCGGGCAGGGTGTCGTCGCATGCCGCGTATCCCATGCGATCCTCGACGGTCATATTCTTGTCGGCGAACCATTCCTCGTCCGAATTCGACGGGTTTCCGGCATTACCGTGCCCAGAAGTCACCACGATTTTCCTTTCCTATTGAAACGCGCCGCCTGGCTTTATCGATCGGCAGATGACAAACCTCAGACTCGTGACCGGCGTGATGAGACGGTGTCGATGAACTGGGTGTCCGGCGGAATCGAGGCATGTGCTCAGGTGGTTTCGGTGATCGGGCGGTCGACCCAGCTCATCAAATCGCGCAGCTTCTTGCCGGTGACCTCGATGGGGTGCTCGGCGTTGGCCTTGCGCAGTCCTTCGAGCTCGGTGTTGCCGTTCTCGACATTCGCGACGAGGCGGCGGGTGAACTCACCCGACTGGATGTCGGCCAGGATCTCCTTCATGCGCTCCTTGGTGCCGGCGTCGATGACGCGCGGACCCGACACGTAGCCGCCGAACTCCGCGGTGTCGGACACCGAGTAGTTCATGCGGGCGATGCCACCCTCGTACATGAGGTCGACGATGAGCTTGAGTTCGTGCAGCACCTCGAAGTACGCCATCTCGGGCGCGTAGCCGGCCTCGACCATGACCTCGAAACCGGTCTTGACCAGTTCCTCGACGCCGCCGCAGAGCACGGCCTGCTCGCCGAAGAGGTCCGTCTCGGTCTCTTCCTTGAACGTGGTCTTGATGACGCCGGCGCGGGTGCCGCCGATGCCCTTGGCGTAGGACAGTGCGAGGGCCTGGCCCTCACCCTTCGGGTCCTGGTCGATCGCGATGAGCGCGGGAACACCCTTGCCGTCGACGAACTGACGACGCACCAGGTGGCCGGGGCCCTTGGGGGCGACCATGCCGACGGTGACGAACTCCGGAGCCTTGATCAGGTCGAAGTGGATGTTGAGGCCGTGTCCGAAGAACAGCGCGTCGCCGTCCTTCAGGTTCGGCTCGATGTCATTGGTGAAGATCGACGCCTGCGCGGTGTCGGGTGCGAGCACCATGATCACGTCGGCCCACTCGGAGACCTCGGCGGGGGTGCCGACGGTCAGGCCCTGCTCCTCGGCCTTCGCGCGGGACTTCGAGCCTTCCTTCAGGCCGATACGCACATCGACGCCCGAGTCGCGCAGGCTCAGCGAGTGCGCGTGGCCCTGGCTTCCGTAACCGATCACAGCGACCTTACGGCCCTGGATGACCGACAGATCGGCATCGTCGTCGTAGAACATCTCGACTGCCATGTCGCTGGTTTCTGTGGTGAGCACGTGTGCTGCTTTCCTTCACTGTGATGGTCCGGCCGGATGGAATGAGCCGATCCCTATTGGTTAACGATGTTGTGCTGCAACGAAGTTGCGTCCAATTACGCATTCGCAGCGTCGGGACTGTCAGTCGCTGAGCATGCCGGCGGCGAGGAATCCGCCGTCGACGGGAATGACGTGGCCGTTGATGTAGGCCGCGTCGTCGGAGGCGAGGAAGCTGGCGGCGGCGGCGACTTCGTCGGCGGTGCCGTAGCGCTGCGCCGGAACCAGGCGGTTGTAGGCGGCGCGGGTGGCGGCGGTGTGCACGGCCTGCGAGAGCGGGGTTTCGATGGGCCCGGGTGCGACGGCGTTAGCGGTGATGCCGTGCGGGGCCAGCTCGACCGCTATCTGCCGGGTCAGGCCGATCAGCCCCGCCTTCGAGGTGCCGTAGGCGGTGCGGCCCGTGCCGGCACGCATCCCGCTGGTGGAGGCGATGTTGATGATGCGACCCCAGCGTTGTTCGAGCATCAGGCGGGCGGCATGCTGCGCGCACCGGAATGCCCCGGTGAGATTGACGTTCAGCGTCGCTTCCCAGTGATCGTCGGGGTAGTCGAGGAACGGAAGCGTCTTGGCGATCCCGGCATTGTTGACCAGGATGTCGCAGCGGCCGTAGGTTTCGGTAACCCATTTGAAGCCGGCCTCGATCGAGGCGCGGTCACCGATGTCCATCGTCAGTGCGTCCGCGCTCATGCCGCGGCTGGTCATGTCGGCGGCGTGCGCCTGGGCGGCCTCGTGATTCAGGTCGGCCAGCACGACGTGCCGCCCGTGCTCACCGAGTCGTTCGGCGATGGCGGCCCCGATCCCTGCCCCGGATCCGGTGACAAGGGCAATGCGTTCATTCATCGTGGTTCCTGCGTTCTTTCGTGGCGGTCAGGGGGTTCGGTGCCGGCTGGCGCGGTGACGCCCGCGCCGGAGCGGTCTTCAATGGGGATGGGGTGCGTGCTCCGGGTCGGCCGCCGTGCGGTGTCCGGCGTCGTCGGATTCAGCGTGGGTCTTGGTGCGCCGGGCGTCGAGGATTGCCACGATCGCCGCGGCGAGAATGACTCCGACGCCGATGATCCAGAAGCCCGATGCGGTGTTGCCGGTGGTGGCGACCAGACCGATGAGCAGGGGGCCGACCAGGCCGCCGAAGTTTCCGCACAGGTTGACGAAACCGACCGAGGCTCCGGCCTGGTTGCGGGGGACGATCTGCATTACCCAGGTCCACCAGAGCGCGAGGGATGCGTAGATGGTTCCGGCGGCCACGACGAGCATCGCGAAACTGAAGACGGCCCCGAGGTCCACGAAATGCTGGACGATCATGGCGGTGCCGCTGATCGCGATGGGCAGTGCGATGTACGAGCCGAGGGATCGGCCGCTGGCGACGGCGCGTTTGGTGACCAGATACAGGGCGAGGGTGCCGACGAGGAACGGAATGGCGGTCAGCAGGCCGACGAGGAACGAGCCCTGTCCGGTGAGGTCGCCGATGACGGTGGGCAGCCAGAGCGTGAGTGCGTAGATGCCCATGACCCAGAAGAAGTAGATCAGCGCCAGCAACCACACCACCGGCCGCATGAATACCTGCATCAGGGTCGACTCGTCGGTGGTCTCGACGGTGCGGGTGGCGATGATGTAGTCCCGTTCCTCGGCGCTCAGCCTCGGGTGGTCCTCGGGCTTCTCGGTGGCCGAGAAGTGCAGCCAGGCCGCGACCAGGATCGCGGGAACGGCCTGGATGATGAACATGGCGCGCCAGCTGGTGACCTCGATCAGCCATCCGGACAGCGGTGCCATCACCGCCGAGGACAGCGGCACGGTGTACATCGTCAAGGCGACGGCGAGACCGCGTTCGCGGGAGGGGAACCAGCTGATGAACATGACCGCGAAAGCGGGGAAGATGGCGCCCTCGGCGAGTCCGAGGACGATGCGCGCCGCCATCAGAACCGGGAGGTTGTGGACGACGCCGGTCACCGCCGCGGACAGCCCGATGACGACCATGCACGCCACGATGATGGTCTTGGCGTGTCCCCTGCCCGCCCAGGCCCCGGCGGGAATGCCACTGACGACGTAGCCCCAGAAGAAGGCAGAGAACACCAGGCCCATCGCGGCCGCACTCAACTGCAGCTCGTCGGCCATGTGGGGGGAGGCGACACTGATGTTGGTGCGGTCCATGAAGCAAATGAAGTAGGTCACGAACAGCGGGATTCCGATGCGTGCCCACCGAACCTGTCGGATGTCGATGCGGGGTGGGCGTTCAGCCGCGGACGTCGGAGTCATTGCGGGTCCTGTCTTTCCTGAGCACGGGGGCGGAAGAAGTACTGGCGGGTTCTGCACCGCCCTCCTTCCCGGAGACCGAGTGCGTGATCTGAGTCACGCTGCGATGTGACTGTGTTCCCTTTCGGCATGCGGAGTCAAGCAGGGAGGAAAAGCCCCAGGAAATCGGTCCACATTATGAAATTGTTGACCGAGATCCAGATCACCTTTTACTGTCGTTCCCAAGGCCATCTGGCCGGAGTCCATTCCAATCGCGCACAATGCGGATTCAAGGGAGATTTCACAATGCGGAACGATTCCAGCGAATCGGTGTCGGCCCGGGCCGGCCGGGACGCGCTGCCGGGTTCGCAGAGTGTGCGCCGAGCCCTCGATCTGCTCTCGATGGTGGCGGGCTGGGATCGCGTCGGCGGTCTGTCCCTGGCGGAGCTGGCCTCCGAGAGCGGGCTCAGTAAGCCGACGGTGCACCGGTTGCTGTCGGAGTTGGTGAGCACCGGCTACCTCGAGCAGGCAGAGGACCGGCGGTATCTGCTCGGCCCGGAGGCGTACACCGTCGGCAGCGCCGCCGAACGGCGGCACGGACTGCAACAGCAGGCTCTGGCCTCGGTGGTGCGGCTCGCGCAGGTCTCCGAAGACGCGGCATTCATCTCGGTGCGCCGCGGCACCCATTCGGTGTGCGTGCACCGGGAGGAGGGAACGTGGCCGATCCGCAGCCATGTACTGCAGGCCGGTGACCGGTATCCGCTCGGCGTCGGAGCGCACGGCATGGCCCTGCTGGCGGCCCTGCCGCCGCAGGTCGCCGCGAGTGTGATGGCGGCCAATGCACCCGAACTGGCCCAGCGGTATCCCGAGCTGACCCCGGACCGGTTGCTCGAACAAGCCGAGCGGACCCGGCGACGCGGCGGCATCGCGGTCAATGAGGGCATGGTCGTCCCCGAATCGTGGGCGATCGGAATCGCCGTCCTCGACGCACACGGCGAACCCGCACTCGCGCTGAGCATCGCGGCCATCAGCTCGCGGATGGGACCGGACCGGCAAGCCCGACTGGCGATCCTGCTCAAGGAGGAAGCCGCGCGGCTCGCCCCCACCCTGCGCACCGAATCCTCAGCCTAACTACCACCGTCTGCGGCTCCAGCCCGTCGCCGCACCACTGACAACGGAGAGAACATGACATCTCGTACCTCCATCATCGGATGGGAACACTCGAAATTCGGCAGACTCGACCAGCCCGACGTGACCGCCCTGATCGGGTCCGTCGTTCCGGGAGCACTCACCCATGCTCAGGTGGCGCCCGATGAGGTCGACGGCATCTTCGTCGGCGTCTACAACAACGGCTTCTCCGACCAGGACTTCCAGGCGTCCCTGGTGTCCCTGTCGATGCCCGAGTTCCAGCACACCCCGGCGATGCGCGTGGAAAATGCCTGTGGCACAGGAAGTGCCGCAGTGTACGCCGCGTGCGACTTCATCGACTCCGGACGCGGCGACGTCGCCTTGGTCATCGGCGCCGAGAAGATGACCGCAGTCGACACCCCCCGCGCCGGGGAAATCCTGCTCTCCGGTTGCTACCGGCCCGAAGAATCGAACGTCACCGGCGGATTCGCCGGTGTCTTCGCCGGGATCGCCCGCGCCTACGCCGAACGGTACGGGGATCCGAGCGCGGCGATGGCCGCCATCGCCGCCAAGAACCACCACAACGGCATGAGCAACCCGTACGCCCAGCTGCACAAGGATCTCAGCTTCGAATTCTGCAACAGCGTCTCCGACAAGAACCCCTACGTCGCCGAACCGCTGCGGCGCACGGACTGCTCCCTGCTCTCCGACGGTGCGGTGGCGCTGGTAATCACCAGTGCTGACCGCGCGAAGGCCGCACCGCGCCGGGTGGCGTTCCGCGCCCGTGCCCACGCCAACGACTTCCTCCCGCTCTCGCGGCGCGATCCGATCGAGTTCGCCGGCGCCCGTCTGGCCTGGAGCCGGGCGCTCGAGCAGGCGGCGACTTCGACCGTCGACCTCGACTTCATCGAGACCCACGACTGCTTCACCATCGCCGAACTGATCCAGTACGAGGTGTTCGGGCTCGCCGAGCGCGGCCGCGGCCACGAGGTGGTCGACGAGGGACTGGCCCTGCCCGACGGCAAGCTGCCCATCAACCGGTCCGGCGGCCTGAAAGCGAAGGGCCATCCGATCGGGGCCACCGGTGTGTCGATGCACGCGATCGCGGCCATGCAGCTCACCGCCGAGGCCGGCACCTTCCAGTTGCCCACCGCGGACCTCGGGGGCATCTTCAACATGGGCGGTACGGCCGTCACCAACTACGCCTCCATCCTGGAGAGGTGGTGACCAGCATGTCTACCCTCGAGATCACCAACACCGCACCGCAGCGCACCACCAATTTGGCCACTCTGCTGACCCAGACCGCCGCCCGGCTGCCGGACCGGCCCGCCGTCATCCGCGGGGACACCACCTGGACGTGGGCGCAGCTCGACGAGCGCGTCAGCGCTCTCACCGCCGCGATGCGCGGCCACGGACTGGGCGCCGGGTCGGTGGTGCTGCTGCACAGCCCCAACTGCATGGACACCCTCACCGTCTTCTTCGCCACCTGGCGACTCGGCGCGATCATCGTGCCCACCAACTGCAAGCTGGTGCCCGAGGACGTGATCCCCCTCGCCGAGACCGTGGCACCCGACCTGGTGATCTGCCACGACACCTGTGAATCCCACGCCCAAGCCCTGAACCGGTACGAGACGTGGGCGATCGGCGACGACCGCGACGCCGCGCATTTCGGCAGCGCGCATGTCGCCGAACTGATCGACAAGCACCAGACCGACCCCGTGAGCGTCGACGCCCCGGTTCATGTCGGGACCCCGGCCTGGTATTTCTTCACTTCCGGGACCAGCGGACGGCCGAAGGCCGCGATGCTCAACCACGATCAGATGGCGTTCGTGGTCACCAACCATCTGTGCGATCTGATGCCGCACCTGACCGACCGCGACGCCACCCTCGCGCTGGCGCCGCTCTCGCACGGCGCCGGGGTCCACGTCCTGACGCACATCGCCCGTGGCGCCGCGGTCGTGCTGACCACCGGCGACACGCTCGATGCCGGTGAGGCGTGGGCACTGATCGACCAGCACTCCGTGTCGACGATGTTCACCGTCCCGACCATCCTCAACAAGCTCGTTCAGGCCGCCGACAATCATGATCCGGCCACCAGCAGCCTGCGTTACGTCGTCTACGCGGGTGCCCCGATGACCTCGCGTGACCAGCGGATCGCTCTGGACGTGCTCGGTGAGGTCCTGGTCCAGTATTACGGCCTGTGCGAGGTGACCGGCAACATCACCGTCCTGCCGCCCGAGCTTCACGGCAAGACACCCGAACGTGACGGCATCGGCACTGCCGGCTACGCCCGCACCGGCATGACCATCAGCATCCAGGACGACCAGGGCCGCGAACTGCCCGCCGGTGAGCGTGGCGAGATCTGCGCCGCCGGACCGGCCGTCTTCGCGGGCTACCTCGACAATCCCGAGGCCAACCGGAAAGCGTTCCGCGACGGCTGGTTCCGCACCGGCGACCTCGGCTACCTCGACGATTCCGGACTGCTGTACATCACCGGCCGCGCCTCGGACATGTTCATCTCCGGTGGCTCGAACATCGACCCCCGGGAAGTGGAGGAAAAGCTGCTCAAGCACCCGGACGTCGTCGCCGCCGGAGTCGTCGGCGCCCCCGACCCGACCTGGGGTGAAGTCGGATACGCCCTGTGCGTGCTGCGCCCGGGATCGGAGCTGACCACCGACGAGCTGGCGACCTGGTGCCGAACGAACATGGCCCGCTACAAGGTGCCCAAGCGGATCGAATTCATCTCCGCACTGCCCACCTCCGGATACGGCAAGGTCACCACGATCCTGCTCAAGGCGGAGTTCACTCGGATGGGGCTGTGGCCCGGAGAGGTCGAATCGTGAGCACCACCGACACCTCCTCGCTGACCGGAGTACCGCGACTCACGCACCCGGGTCCACCCGCGGCCCAGCGGGTGGAGGACTATCCGGCCACACTCCACCACGTCGACACCGAACTACTCGAGGGCCGAGACCTCCTCCCGGCACTCCATGACGCGGTGTTCGCACGCGGATTCGCCAGCGCCTTCGGGGAACTGCGCGGAGGAACATTCGCTGAATTCGACTACTACATTCCCTCGATCTGCCACGCAGGCACGAGCGTGGCCACCTTCAGCGAACCCCGGCGCGGACACGGGCCCGCCGCGTTCGTCCGGGGCGGGGTGACCATCGGTAAGCGTGACGGGAAGGTATTCGCGCACTGCCACGCCATGTTCGTCGGCGCCGACGGCATCATGCGCGCCGGGCACCTCATCCCGGACTCCGTGGTGCTCGGCGCCGGCGTGCGGGCCGACCTGTACGCCACCGCCGACGTCGCCATGACTGTAACCCCGGACCCGGAGATCAACTTCCCCGTGTTCCAGCCACAACCGGTTCATCAACCCACCACCACATACGTGGGCGGGATGCGCTCGGTCGTAGCGCGCATCCACCCCAACGTCGATATCGTGGCAGCCGTCGAGGACCTCGCCGAAACCCACGGGTTCGACCATGCGATCGTGCGCGGCAAGGTCGGCTCCTTCGTCGGCGCCACCCTCACCCAAGGCGACCAGATCGTCACCGCGCCCGGGCCGGCGACCGAGGTGATGTACCTCGACGGGGCGGTCACCCGAGACGCTGACGGGCGGCCGCACGCCGAGTTGTCCTGCGCCGCAGTCGCCGTCGACGGGAACGTGTACACCGGCTCGGTGGTGCGCGGCCACAACCCGATCGCCATGACCTTCGAACTCGCCATGTCCGAACCAGGAAGTACCCTCCCATGACCGACACACTCCGACAGTCCATCCCGCCGCGAACCACCGGTGACACCTCACTCGAGGGGAAAATCGCCCTCCTGTTCGGTGCGGGTACAGCCGCCGACGGGTGGAGCAACGGTGGCGCCGCCGCGCTGACCTACGCCCGCGCCGGTGCCACCGTCATCTGCGGCGACATCGACGCCGCGGCAGCGACCCGCACGGTGGACGCCATCGCCGACGACGGCGGCAAGGCCACCGCGCTGCAGGTCGACGTCACGGCCGAAGACTCGGTGGCTGCCGCCGTCGCCACGGTGATCGACCAGCATGACCGTGTCGACATCGTGCACAACAATGTCGGCGTGACGAAGATGGGCGATCCCGTCAGCCTCTCCACCGAGGACTGGCGCCGCGCGCTCGACATCAACCTCACCGGCGTCTTCCATTCCTGCAAGTACGTGCTGCCCCATATGCGTAAGGCCAAAGCTGGGGTCATCATCAACATCTCGTCACTGGCCGCCATCCGGCACACTGGACTGCCGTACAGCTCGTACTACGCGGCCAAGGCAGCGGTCAACCATCTGACCAGCACACTTGCCGTGGACGAAGCCGCCCACGGTATCCGTATCAACGCCATCATGCCGGGACTGATCGATACCCCCCTGATCTACCGCCAGATCGCCGGCCAGTACGCCGATGCGGACGAGATGGTCGCCGCCCGCAACGCGATCGCTCCCATCGGCCGCATGGGCACCGTGTGGGAACTCGCCAACGCCGCCCGCTTCCTGGCCAGCGACGATGCCAGCTACATCACCGGCGTCTGCCTGGCAGTCGACGGTGGGCTCGGAACGCGGTGCATGGCATGACCGACACCCTGGCCACCGGCGCACCGCCGGCCGCATTGCTCGACGCACTCCCCACCGCCTGCACCACGACCGACCCCGCCATACTCGAGACGTACTCGCGTGATGAGGCCAGCTGGGCGAGGCACGGCACCCCGATCGCGCTCGTCCGCCCCACCACCAAAGACGAAGTGCAACAGACGGTTCGCGCGTGCTACGCGCACCGCGTGCCCGTCGTCGCCCGCGGCGCCGGCACCGGTCTCGCCGGAGCAGCGAACGCAGTCGACGGCGCCGTGGTGATCTCGTTCGAGAAGATGAACCGCGTCAAGACGATCGACACCCTCGAACGCTTCGCCATCGTCGAACCCGGCGTCGTCAACGACGACCTCCGCGCCGCCTGCGCCGCCGAAGGGCTCTGGTATCCACCCGACCCCGCCAGCTCCCCCTGGTCCACCCTCGGCGGGAACGTCGCCACCAACGCCGGCGGACTGTGCTGCGTCAAGTACGGCGTCACCAGGGACTACGTGCTCGCCCTCGAGATCGTCACCGGAACCGGCGAGCTCACCAACGTCGGCCGCCGCACCGCCAAGGGCGTCGCCGGCTACGACCTGGTCGGACTCCTCACCGGATCCGAGGGCACACTCGCGATCGTCACCGAGATCACCGTCCGCCTGCGCCCCCTGCAAGCCCCGCCGACGACAATCGTCGGTTCCTTCGACTCCACCGTCGACGCCGGCAACGCCGTCCGCGCCATCGCCCGCGCCGGACTCACCCCGGCCGCACTCGAACTCATGGACCGCCACTGCCTCGAAGCGATCGACCAGTGGAAGAAGATGGACCTGTCCACCGACGCCAACGTCCTGCTCCTCGCCCGCACCGACACCCCCGGCGACACCGGTACCGAGGAAGCCGACGCGATCGCGGAATGCTTCACCAGCGCCGGCGCCACGTGGGCGATGCGCTCGAGCGATCCCGACGAGGCCGAAGCTCTCTTCGCCGCACGCAAACTCGCTTACCCCGCCGTCGAACGACTCGGCAACGTCCTCACCGAAGACGTGTGCGTGCCGAAAGACCAACTGCCCGCCATGCTCGCCGCGGTCGAGGACATCGCCCACCGCCACGACACCCTCGTCGCGACCATCGCCCACGCCGGCGACGGCAACCTGCACCCGCTCATCGTCACCACCCCCGGCGACACCGACCAAGAAGCTCGCGCCCACCGGGCGTTCGAGGAAATCATGGACGTCGCGCTCGACCTCGGCGGCACCATCACCGGCGAGCACGGCATCGGCACACTCAAAATGAGTGGCCTCACCCGCGAACTGCCCCTGCCGGTGCAGGCAATGCAGACCGCCATCAAGAACGCCCTCGACCCGCGCGGCATCCTCAACCCCGGAAAGGTCCTCGAATGACGACCTCGATCACCATCAACGGACACACACCCACCGTCGCCGCCACCGCCTGGGTGGCACCGAACGCCACCCTCATCGGTGACGCACACCTCGGCGACGAAGCTTCCCTCTGGTACAACGCCGTCGTACGCGCCGACGCCGACCGCATCACCATCGGATCGCGCACCAACATCCAAGACGGATGCGTGCTCCACGCAGACCCCGGAGCTCCTCTGACCATCGGGGCCGGAGTATCCGTCGGGCACAACGCCGTCCTGCACGGCTGCACCATCGACGACGACGTTCTGATCGGCATGGGCGCGATCGTGATGAACCACGCCAGAATCGGGAGAGGAACCATCATCGCGGCAGGTGCCCTGGTCTCCGAAGGCGTCGTCATCGAACCGAACTCACTCGTCGCGGGCATACCCGGCAAAGTCCGGCGCAACTGCAGCTCGGACGAACTCGACCAGATCCGACGCAACGCCGACAACTATGTCAAGAGAGTGGCCCACTACACCCCGATAGCCTGACGGTGGCTGTCCTAGTGTCGTCATCCCCGCAGGTGACGTCGCTGGGTGCAACATTTAGGCCGACATAATGTGAGTCCCCGAGGCAGTAGCCGAGGGAAGTGGTTCGTGTAGGAGGTCTCCGGGGCGTAAGTACCCCAATAGGCAGCCCCGGCCAGCGGTTTCCAGCCTTGCGCGCCCACCCACAGACGACGAACGCCCCTCCTCGCTGAGGGGCATTCTCGTGTTTCAGATCCTACGACGGTAACCCGGTGAGCGATCTTCGCGCGCATGCTCCCGCCGCGCCCCCACGCCCAGGCATGGACGTCGAGGATCCACAAGAGTGGGGGGACAGTGCGTAGCGCTCCCTGGCATGGGATAAGGAGCGCTGACATCGGGGTAGGTGGGACTGTCGGGATAACGGTTGAACTGGATCTGGCCGACACGCCGAGTTCTCTTGGCGAGAAGGCAAGACGATGACCGAAACACTGGATCCCATGGATCAGTCGAAGATTGACCACCAGAAGCTGGCCCAACAACTGTTGGCCCAGGCCAAATCCGAGGGCGTCGAGTTGGTCGGCCCGAACGGACTGCTCAACCAGCTCACCGCGAACGTTCTCGAAACCGCACTCGAAGCCGAAATGGACGAGCACCTCGGCTACGAGAAACACCACGTCAGCCGCCGTGGGAGCCGCGGCGGGAGACATTGCGGGCGCCGCCGCCGCGGCGGCCGTATACCCCGGCTCAGGTGGCGCAGTTGTTGTGGTGGGCGCCGCGGCAGGCGAGTGCGGTCCGTCGGCGGGGTCTGGCCGCGGCGGTGGCGCTCGGTGTCGGTGCGGGGTTGGGCGGTACCGAGATGTTGGGCGTCGGGGCCTCGGATGTGCGGGTCCGCGGCGAGCATGTGATCGTGCGGGTTCGTGGCCGGAGGGGGCGGGAGGTTCCGGTGCGTCCGCAGTATTGCGGCGCGGTGCTCGCGGCGCTCGAAAATGCGGGTGGTGGGCACCTGTTCCGGGACCCGGTGCCTCGGGTGGAGTTCGTGGGGAAGGTGCTGGGGAGTTGCGAGGTGCCGACCGGGTTAAGGCCGGTGACGTCGTTGCGTCTGCGGTCCACGTGGGAGGTGGTAATGGTGCAGGCGGTCCCGCTGCCGGTATTTCGGGACCTGTCGGGGCTGACGGGGATCTGGCAGATCGATGCCATGGTGAAGCGCGCAACGCGCCGGCGGCGACGTCGGTGGACGGCGGCCGAACTCGATGCCCTCGCCGAGGCGGCGCCGTGGTGAGCCAAACAAGGCCCGCACCGACATCCCGTTCACGGTCGAGGCTGCGCGGGCAGAGAGTTCGGCGGCTGCACGAGGTGTCCGCCACTGTTCACCGGACCGAGCCGTGGCAGTTCAAGCGGGTGATCGCGGTGATCGAACACTGTGCGGCGCGTGAGTTCGTGCGGGAGGTGTTCGACCACCATCGCGGAGCCAAGAGAGTGTTCAACGCGGATGCGTTCCTGGCCGGATACCTGCTGACCCCGATGCTCGGGTTGCCCTTGCATCAGACGAAGGTCGCGGAAGTCGTGCGGGGATGGTCGGACTGGCAACGCGGCGTCCTAATGCTGCAGACGGACGTCGACGTCAGCTACAAGAGCGTCAACGACGCGCTGCGCCGGTTGATGAAGGCATGCCGCTCGCCGCGGTATCCGGAGTGGGACGAGCGCCGTTTCGCGCAGGCACTGCTCGATGCCTCGTTGTGATGTTTCCCGCCGACCGGTGCCGGCGCCCTGGATTCGACCGACCTCTCGACGTGGGCGCGGGTGCGGCATCGCAAACCGGTCGTCGACGCCGACCCCGACTCGCCTCCGCCACCCGATCATCCGCTCGCCCCACCGGATCCGAACTATCCGCATGCCCGCCGGAGTGGTCATCACCTCCCGGATGCCCCGGTCGGGGCGGACGGGCGCTACATCTACACGGTCGACATTGACGCCCGGATGGGATGGCGCAGTCCGGAGTTCGAGGAAACGATGTTCTTCTGCGGGTTCGATCTCCATGTCGTCACCGATGTTGTGTCGGCGCCCGGCCAACTACCGGTGGTGCACGTCGCGCGGTCGATGAACCTTTCGCCGGCGGGGTCGAACAAGGGACTCAGCGGCCTGCCCGCTGTCGAGGCGCTCGGTGACCGCATCGGCAAGCCGCGCCATCTCATCGCCGACCGCGCCTACAACTTCGTCACCGACGACAAGTTCGCGATCCCGGTCTGGAGGCTGGGCTACACCACCATCTACGACCTGCACCCGAACCAGCGCGGGACGCACCCGGGACCCGACGGTACACACACGATATGGATCGACGGCACCCTGTACTCGGCGAGCCTGCCGGCGGGGCTCGAGGATCTCGACCCGATCGACGTCGACATGAAGGACGAGGTCCGTGCCCGAACCGAGCGACGTCACCAGGCACGGCAGGCCTACGCCTTCGTTCCGCACGGGGCCCGGCGCCCGGACGGGTCCCGCCGTTACCGCGGGCCGGCTGTTTCACCGGCGCGGGTGCGCTGCCCGAACAACCCGATCTCGATGCGCGCACCGCAGAGCGTGCCGACGACCTCCTGCCCAACGGGCACGGCATGCGGTTGCGGGCGCACCATTACGTTGGAAGACTCGGACTACCCGAACATGCGGATGCCGTTCCAGCACGGCACCCTCGCCTGGGAGGCCTCCTATCACCGCAGGGTCGGCATCGAGAGCGTCTTCGCCGACCTGAAGAAGAACCGGATGACAATGCATCGTGGGTTCTTCCGCGGCTTCGGGATCCGCCGCTACACCCTGCTCGCCGGGTTCGCCCTCGCTGCGTTGAACCTGCTGATCCTGCACGACGCGGCCACCCGCCGCGGAACGCTCGACTGTTGGGGCCGGTTCCTCGGCGAACCGGAACCCGAGCGCACCCCGCGCCGGCGGCCTCACATCAATTGAGCCACCACGTGTCACACAGAATCGTCGCCTGCCACCCGTCCCGGCAGATAGCTACCCCGCCCCGGCAACGGAATCCACGGATCCCGGTAGCCGACCTCGCCTGTCCGTCGAAAATGACCCATTATCAGGCACCGGTTCGCCAGATTCACCGCGCTACAGCGTCGAACGTCTCGCACACCGACCGAAGAAGCGGGCGTAACCGCGTCGAATGCGCAGAAAGTAGGGTCCGAATCCGATCCTGGGCCTAATAGGTGAACCCAACAGGCTCGAATGGGTAAACACCCCATGGATGGAGCCGATGACGGGAATCGAACCCGCGTATTCAGCTTGGGAAGCTGATGTTCTGCCATTGAACTACATCGGCGCGCACGATATTGGGCGCCCGTAGGCAGGCCCAACACCCTGCGGCGGAAACATTATCAGATGGTGATCCGGACTACCCGGGCGCACACGCGGTGTGTCATACGAGCGGTTTGCCGGCCTTCATTCGGCGTCGCAGATCGAACATGAGCAGGTTGTAGGGGAACTCCCGGATTCGGACGGGGATGCGCCTGCTGACGGCGCCGATGGTGCGCAGGGTCCGGTCGAAGCGCTTCTGATTCTTGTCGGTCCATGTCAGGTGCATTTCGTCGCGGAACTGCTGGGGGAGGAAGCCGTTGGTGAAGAACATGTTGAGCCGGCCGAACAGGCGGGAGACGATGGCGGGCAGGAATTCGAGGCGTGCGATGGAGAGGACGTGTTCGCGGATGGTGTCGTCGATCGACACCTTGTCGAGGGCCTTGTTCCAGTACTCGTCGAACGCGATGCGGTCTTCGGGCCACATCTCCGGCGGTACCTGAAGGGTGGTGCCGAACGTGGCGCCTTCCTTGTAGAAGAACTCGGCGGCCGCGGGGGAGAGGTCGCCGTGCAGGGCGCGGTTGACGTCCTCGAAGCCCCGGTAGATGCAGGCGGCCACCCACAGCTGCAGTTCGGGATCGAATGCGTTGTACTGCACGGGGCTGTCGGGGGTGGAGCGCACCTTGGCGTGGGCGCGGTTGACGCCCTTGCGGAAGGCCGCCTTTTCCTCGTCGGTGCCGCGGGCCGCCACCACGAGGTAGGTCAGCGTGGTGCGGGTTCGCTTGATCGGATGCCTGAACAGCTGGCCGGTCTCGACCTTGCTCTCGTATACGCCGTACCCGACCCCGGGATGGGCGAGTTGCATGATGATGTTCGCTGCGCCTGCCAGTAGTCCGGCGCCGTCCATGACCTGATCGAGACGGTCCGGTACTTCGAGTGACGTCGACATTCTTGTTCCCTCTCCCCACCACGGATTCGCTATCTGAACACGACCGTACTCACATATATGTTCGCCGTCCAGAGTCCAGTGGAAAGATGGTGCGCATGGCTACCGCACCGGTGAACGCGAAGGTCGGACACTCGACGGGCGACGGCGGACGCGTCTATGGCGGCCAGGAGCGCGACCAGCGCACATCGGAACGACGTGGCCAGCTCATCGAGGCCGGACTCGACCTGCTGGGCAGCGCGGAGGGCGACCACGCCCTGACCGTGCGCGGAGTCTGCAAGCAGGCCGGACTCGCCACCCGCTACTTCTACGAGAGCTTCACCGACCGCGACGCGCTCACCGTCGCCGTCTACGACCACGTCGTGGATCGGATCGCCACCAGCACCCTGGATGCCGTGTCGAACGCCGGGCCCGGTGAACGCGACATCGTGCGCGCCGGGGTCCGCAACATTGTGCGGGAGGTCGCCGAGGATCCGCGTCAGGGCCGTCTGATGTTCTCGGTGGCGCAGTCGAGCGCGGTGCTGGCGCAGCGCCGCCTCGACAGTTCGCGGCTGTTCGCGGGCCTGGTCACGAAGCAGACGGTCGGGTACTACGAGGTGGCCGAGAGCCCGCGCCTCGACCTGGCCGCGCACTTCATGGTCGGTGGCCTGGCGCAGACCCTGACGGCGTGGTTGAACGGCACGGTGACCCTCCCCGAGGAGGAGCTCGTGGACACCTGCACCGAACTGCTGCTCTCGATGGCCATCCACACCCGTTAACCTCTACCTGTGCTCCTCTCCGATCGCGATCTCCGTGCCGAAATTTCCGCTGGACGTCTGGGCATCGACCCGTTCGACGATTCGATGGTCCAGCCCTCGAGCGTGGATGTGCGCCTCGACAGCCTGTTCCGGGTGTTCAACAACACCCGCTACACGCATATCGACCCAGCTCAGCGGCAGGACGAGCTGACGACGCTGGTCGAGCCGGCCGAGGGGGAGCCGTTCGTTCTGCACCCCGGTGAGTTCGTTCTCGGCTCCACGCTGGAGGTGTGTTCGCTGCCCGACGACCTTGCGGGACGCCTCGAGGGTAAGTCCTCGCTCGGCCGCCTCGGGCTGTTGACGCACTCCACGGCCGGGTTCATCGACCCCGGCTTCAACGGGCACATCACGCTGGAGCTCTCCAACGTCGCGAACCTGCCCATCACCCTGTGGCCCGGGATGAAGATCGGCCAGCTGTGCCTGCTGCGGCTGTCGAGCGCGGCGGAACACCCGTACGGCAGCTCCGCCGTCGGCTCCAAGTACCAGGGCCAGCGCGGCCCGACGCCGTCGAAGGCCTACCTCAACTTCGCGCAGAGCTGACCCCCGCGGCCCGACGAAAAAGTTGCAAACCGAGTGGTCCGCTACTCGTGTGTATTGCGGCGGGTGAGAGAAGACTGGGATTCGAAGCCGCCCTCTCCTGGGCGTTCGATCCCGGAGGCCGCCAACTGTTGTCGCAATATTGGTGGCGAGGTGTATTGGGTCTATACGGATCGCGGTTCGGGTCTCGAGGGACCGGCGGGCGGGGTGCGGCCGGATGCTCGACGACGCGACCAAGGGGTCGGTTTACGGTGTGGCCGGGGGTGTGGCGAGATCGGTTGGCCCGGTTCGCAGGTGGCGTGGACCGAGCGGTGCTTGTCGGGGGTCGGCGTTACAGTCGAGGTCTTGTGAGACAAGGCCGATGAATCGTTGGTGGAGGGTTGGTGGATGACGTCATGGTTGCTGGCATCGTTGTCCGGCCGGTTCGATCGGCTGCGGTCGAAACGGAATCAACTCTGGCTTCTCGACGATGCCGTCGCTATACCGAATTAGCGATGCTGACGGTCCGCGGCGTCGCTTTCCGTGCGATGAAAGATCGTGCCAGGGGGCCGTGGGCGGACGTTCTGTCCGACGCAGCGCTGGCGGTCTGGCGGGCGGCGGGAGTTGATCCCGGCGATCACAGCACCTGCCCGCTACACCCTCGCGGATGCGACGGCATCGGCCCACCATTCGGTTTTGGTTGCTGCGGCGGCGACCACTGTCGTCAACTGGACGTGACTCGGTTCGTTCGGCTGTGCCTGGATCCTGGTTGGCCGGCATGACCGGGCCGGGAACGACTGCGCCGCGGCAATTCGCCTTCACCACCCGCCCATACGGGGCAGTCGACGATGCGACCGGTGAGCCGATCGGCCTCGACGACGTCGATACCCGGGTGGGGTGGCTCCTCGACCTGATCACCGCGGCCGGCGCCGAGTTGGTGTCGCGGCTGTGGCTGCCGGCGACGTTCGATGTGCTTGCCGCCGGTCGTGACCGTCATGACCGTAGGTTGCCCGTGCAAGGTCATGCCGCCGCGGCACGTCTCGGCTGGAACCCGATCTTTCCGGACGGGGTCTATGTGCCGTCGCGGGTGACCCGGGTGGTGACGGCGCAGGTGATGGCGACCCTGCGGACCTTGGCCTACCGGGACGCCGCGATCACGGCACTGTCGGCCCGATTCGACCCGGCCACCGGGGTTGTGGCGCCGCCGGTCGGGTCGGCGGACGACGTGCCGTCGGGCTTCGCTCGGGGCGTGCAACGTCAGCTCGTCGCCCGCTCTCGCCGCGGCGGCGGGGCACCGGCCGGCCGGTTGCGGATCACCGAGGTGCAGGGTCCGCCGCAGACGAGCGCGATGGCACGGCTGTCGGCCGCCGATCGGCAGCTCGCGCAGCTTGCCGTCACCGGTGACGAGCTGGTGTTGACGGTGAAGTTGCCCACCTGCCCGACCCCGGCAGGGCGGGCGCAGTGGCGGCGGGTCCGGCTGACCGCCGCCGTCCCCGCGCACCTGCACGGCAGAGCTGTCTCCGACTGGCATCTGCCGACCCTGGTCCTCGATCGCCGGGGTCTGTTGTGGCGGTGCGCCGCTACCGAGCTCGTCCCTGAAGCCGATCTAATGGACGGCGCGGCGGCGGTGGGCGTCGATTGGTCCCCGTCCACTCTCGGTGCCGCCGCCATCGCAGCAGAGGGCCCGGACGGGTTATCCTCTGATTACCGAGGTTGGACCTACGACGACCGCGGCCTCGGGATCAAACTGGCACGCCTGCAGACCGAGGGGCAGATGCTGCACCGCAAGGCGGCCCGGTTGACGCGGCTCGCCGCCACCGCCCCACCCGAGGTCCGCGCCCGGCTGGAGACGAAGATCGCCGTCCTCGACGCCCACCGCACCGCGGTGGGCGTCAAGCGGGGAAAGATCAACCGGGAACTGGCCTTCCATTTCGCCCGCCAGGTCACCGACTACGCCACCGCCGCGGGCGCGCAGGTGATCGCGGTGGAAGATCTCACCACCCTCGAGACCCGCGGACACGGACGAGTCAACAACAACCGGGCCGCGCAGTCCGCCCGCCGCCAAGCTGTCACTGCCCTCGCGCACACCGCCACAGGTGTCGGCGTCACGGTGGTCTCGGTGCCCGCCCGGGGCTCCTCCGCATGGTGTCCGGGCTGCGACGAACCGCTCTCCCGCCCCGGCGGCTACCACACCGCCTGGTGCCCGGCCTGCCAGGTCGGCGGCAACCGCGACCACATGGCCGGGGTGAACCTGGCTAAACGCGCACTGCTCGGCAGAAACAAAGCCACCAGACGGCGTGGGCAATTGTCCGCGGTCCGGGTGGCCGAACATGCACCGGTACGCCGCTGCCGCGACAAGCACGGTCCCACCCCGAGCAGGCCACGGCACCGACGGGTCCGCCGCAGCCTACCCACCACAACACGGCGGTTGGGGGTGAATTCGAAACAGCATGTTCCTGCATCACAAGCGTCGGTGTGGGACACGGTCAAACCCATACCACCGCACGGTGATGCGGGTAGCCGTGACACACGTACATCTCTATCCCCCGCCACATCAGTGGCAGACAGTATGAAATCTACGTAGACGCTGCCATGAAAGACGTAGTTGCGCCGTCCGGGTGGTCCTGCTCGAAGAGGACCGCCTCGAATTGGACGTGGGTGACGCCTCCTGACCCTGGCGGTGGGAGGTACCTGCGGGGATATAATTCTCTGACCTGGTATTCACACTCAGTGACGCGGTTCCGCCGTATCGGGGAGACGGATTGGCGCGCCCCGAAAGGAATTCCGATGTCTACTCGACACGTGGTGGGCCGGTTGGGTGCAGTGATCGCCGTGGCAGGCGCACTGTCGTTCGCAGTGCCCGCGGCCGCCTCGGCGGCGCCCTTCGTTCCCGGCTCGATGTCGACGTGTGCCCCCGGCGCGTGGCTGACGTTCAACGCGGAGCGGGTCGCGCCCGACCGGATCCGGTACACCACCGCTGCGCCGCTCGCGCAGTGGAACGGTGCCGTGGTGCAGTTCACCAACCTCACCACCGGGTTCCGGGGTGTCGCGTTCGTCAACGACCCGGTGCCCGCAGCCGTGGGATTCGGCCCCGTGCTGAGCGAGATCGCCGGACTGCTGCCGTGTTTCGTCAGCGCGGGCGTCACCATGGCCTGACCCCTCAGCTGGGGTCGGAGCCGCGGACGGCCGCCAACCACACCGCGACAGCCGCAGCCACACAGGTCGCGCCCGCGAACGCCGGAAGCCCACCGCCCGCGACGTACACCCACAGTGCCCCGACGAACGGTGCCGCCACCGCGAACTGGGCGTCGAGGACGATCCGGCGGGCCGGTCGGGTGGCCGCCCGGGCGCGCACCGGGACGCCCGGATCCGGGCGCGACGGGTTGTCGATCAACCGCCCGGCCGGCTCCGAACGACGCGCTCGCCCGGACGGGAGGAGTCGACGGCCTTCCCAGACCACGACGCGGCGACGCCCCGCGTCGTGCACCGTCGCCGCGGTCGGGGTCGGCATCGTGATCAGCGCGGGATCGAAGAACACCGGAATCCACAGTGAACCCGGTTCCTCACGAACCTCGATCCAGGACCTGCTGGTCAGCCGATGCTGCTGGCGTACCCGGTGCACCGTGGCGGGCCGACCCGGCTCCGACCCCGAACGGGTGGCAGCGAACCACGTGTAGCCGGTGACGCCGAGCACCGTCGCCGCCACCACGACCAGTGCGCTGAGCTGATCGGCGTCGGCGACCACGGCGAACGCGCCGCACACCACCAGCGCGCACGCGCTGACGGCAACGGGGTAGCGGACGGCCGCGAACCCGCTAATTCAGGAAGCCGATCGTGGTGTAGTCGTAGGACGCGAGGCCGGCGGCGCCGAAGTTCGCCAGGTTGTCGCGCACCGCGACGTTGCCCGGCGCCTGCACCAGCGGCAGCGAGAATCCCTCTTCGAACACCGCGGTGTCCACTTCGTTGGCCAGTTCGATCGCCTTCTGGGGGTCGAGTTCCGAGATCGTCCGCTCGATCAGCGCGTTCAGTTCGGGCGAACCGATCCGGCCGTAATTTCCCTGCAGGTCGTCGGGGTTGTACGCGTAGATCTGCGGCAGGCCGCTGAGTGGGAACGGATCACCCACCCAGGAGAATTGGGCGATATCGAAGTCGCCGGGCTGGATGACATCGGTGAAGAACCCGGTGCCGCCACGGGTGTCGATGTTCAGCTTGACGCCGATCTGCGCGAGGTTCTGCTGAAGGATCTGCGCGATCTGAACCCAGGTGGTCGACTGGTACATCACGTCGCGAATCTCGAGCCTGCGCCCGTCCTTCTCCCGGAACTCGCCGTTGAGTGTCCAGCCGAGTTCGTCGAGCCGCCTCGCGGCCTCCTCGGGGTCGTAGGAGACGGCTGCGCTGTTGTCCTGGTAGCCTTCCTGGCCGTTGAGGTAGACGTGGTTGTTCAGCGGCTGGGGATCGTCGACCAGACCATTCTGGATCGCGGTCGCGATGCCTTGCCGGTCGATGCCCTTGGACAGCGCCACCCGCAATTCCGGATCGGCGAGGATCGATCCCTCCGCTCCGTTGAACGTGATGTGCGAGAACTGGTTTCCCGGTGCCCGGCGGATCGCGATGCCTGCCGAACCCTGCGCGGTCTTCACCTCGTCGATGGTGCCCAGTCCGGACGCGTCGATCTCGTTGTTCTGCAGAGCGGGAATTCGCGCCGAGTCGTCGAGCACGCTGTAGGTGATGGTGTCGAGTTTCGGAGTGTTGCCCCACCACGCGGGGTTGCGGCCCAGCGTGATTCGGTTCTGCGCCCTGTCGATCGACGCGATCCGGAACGGTCCCGACGTCAGTGTGACCCCGTCGCGCAGACTCTCGTTGAACGTCTCGGGGGTCGCGGTGACCGACTTCGGGTACAGCATCGAATTGCCCGCGAACTGGCCCTTCCATTCGGCGTACGGCTCGGCGAATGTGATCACCGCCTGACGGTCGTCGACGCCGCGCTCGACCTTGTCCACCCGCTCGAACCCGGACGTGTTCGCGATCAGGAATTCCTTGTTCTTCCCGCTGAGCGCTGCGGCCTGAGACTGGATGTCCGCCCACGTGATCGGGGTGCCGTCCGACCACACGGCCTTCGGGTCGATCGTGTACGTGACCTGCTGGGGGTCGGTGCCGGTGAGCGCGACGTCGGTGAAGTAGTCGTGGTTCACCGACAGCGCTCCCGAGGCGTCGGTGCTGAAGGCGCGGGGCATCATCGGCTTCAGCATGGCGCCGATCTCGGTGTCGTTGCCGTCGTTGGACAGGGTGTTGAAATTCGGGGGGAAACCCGACAACGCCAACCGCAGGTTTCCGCCGTCGCGCAGCTCGCTGGGGTCGTGCGGATTGATGTCGTTGGTGGTGCCGATCGACCCGGACCCGGCCTCGACGCCGCCGGTGTCCGAACCCCCGCAGCCACCGAGAATCAGGCCGATGGCCAGGACCGATACCGCGAGGCGGGTGCGCGCCGAACGAATCCTCATGGATGTGCCCTTCCTCGAAGTTCGCTGAGCTTTAGTGTGCCAAATACGTCGGATCCGGAACGGGAATTGCCTCGAGGAGTGCCCGGGTGTACTCGTGCTGCGGATCCTCGAAAATCGTCTGCGCTGTCCCCGACTCGACGATCCTGCCCCGGTACATCACCGCGACGTCGTGCGCGATGTTGCGGACCACCGACAGGTCGTGGGAGACGAACAGGTACGACATGCCTCGCTGCTCCTGAAGATCGCGCAGGAGGTTGAGCACCCCGGCCTGGATCGAGACGTCGAGCGACGACACCGGCTCGTCCAGGATCAGCAGTTCCGGATCGAGGGCGAGCGCCCGGGCGATGCTGATCCGCTGCTTCTGGCCGCCCGAGAAATCCGCCGGATAGCGATCGGCGTGCTCGCGGCGCAACCCGACGAGGTCGAGCAACTCCGGTACCCGGCGGCCGACCTCCTCGCGCTTCCGGCCGTCCAGCCGGAGCGGCTCGGCGAGAACGTCGAACACCGGCAGCCGGGGATCCAGGGACGCCGTCGGATCCTGGAAGACGACCGCCATCTTGCGCCGGATCGCGCGCTTCTCGTGTGGGCTCAGCGCAGCGACGTCGGCGCCCAGCACCGCGATCGAACCGGATTCCGGTGCGGCCAGGTCGAGAATCTGCGTCAACGTGGTCGATTTGCCCGAGCCGGATTCACCCACCAGCGCCAGCGTGCGGCCGGCGCTGATGTCGAAGCTGATGCCGTCGACCGCCCGGATCTCGCCCCGCTTGCGGCGGAACACCAGACCGCTGGTGATCGGATACGTCTTCACGAGATCGGCCACCTGCAGCACCACGCGCTGCTCGGGTGCCGTCTCCGCGGTGGCGGCGGGTGCCGGCTGGTCCCGCCGATACGCCGTGAACAGGTCGCGGGTGCGCGTCTCGTCGACGCGGATGCACGCCGCCTGATGACCGCGTCCGGTCGAGACGAGTTCCGGCTCGGCCAGTAGGCAGTCGTCCACGGCGAGCGGGCAGCGCGGCGCGAACGTGCAGCCGGGTGGCAGCGAATGCAGCGCGGGCGGGGCACCGGCGATCGAGACCAGGCGGCTCCGGATCGGAGCGTCCATCCGCGGCACGGACACGAGTAGGCCTGCGGTGTAGGGCATCCGGGGTTCGGCGAACAGTTCGCGCACCGACGCCGACTCCACCACCCGGCCCGCATACATCACCACCACGCGGTCGGCCAGCGTCGCGGCGATGCCCATGTCGTGGGTGATCATCACGACGCCGGCGCCGGTGAGGTCGCGGGCCTTGCGCAGCAGGTTCAGGATCTGCGCCTGCACGGTCACGTCGAGGGCGGTGGTCGGCTCGTCGCAGATGATCAGCCCGGGGTCGTTGGCGATGGCGATGGCGATCACGACGCGCTGGCGCATACCGCCGGAGAACTCGTGGGGAAAGGCCTTGGCGCGCACCGCCGGATCGGGTATCCCGACCAGGTCGAGCAGGTCGACAGCGCGCTGCGCGGCATCCTTCTTGCTGCTCGCCCGGCCGTGGACGAGCAGCGCCTCGGCGATCTGGTCACCGACCCGGTACACCGGCGTCAACGCGGACAGCGGATCCTGGAACACCATGCTGACCGTCTTCCCGCGCAGCGCCGACAGCTCCTTGTCGCCCATGCCCAGCAACTCGCGGCCCTGCAAACGGATCGAGCCGGTGACGCGCGCGTGCTCGGGCAGCAGACCCATCACGGCGAGGGATGCCACCGACTTACCCGAACCCGACTCACCCACGATGGCCAGCACCTCGCCGTCGGAGACGCGGTAGCTGACACCACGCACCGCCTCGATGCGGCCCTCCTCGCTGGGGAAGCTGACGCGCAGGTCCTCGATCTCGAGCAGCGGTTGCCCGGTCACCGCTTCGCCTCCTTCTTCCTCTTGCTCTTGCGGGACCGGGCGCGCGTCGAGCTGGGGTCGACCGCGTCGCGCAGACCATCGCCCACCAGGTTCGCCGACAGCACGGTGATCACCAGCAGTCCGCCCGCGAACAGGAACAGCCACGGGTAGGTGAGCGCGGATTCGGTGCCGTCGGCAATCAGCGACCCGAGGGAGATGTCCGGCTTCTGGACGCCGAACCCGAGGAAACTGAGCCCGGTCTCGGCGAGGATCGCGGCACCGACGTTCAGGGTCGCGTCGATGATCAGAATCGACGCGATGTTCGGAACGATGTGGCTGGTGATGATCTTGTGCGTGGGGGCGCCCATGTACCGGGCCGCCTGGACGAATTCCCGCTCGCGCAGGCTCAGCGTCATCCCCCGGACCATCCGGGCGGTGATCATCCAGCCGAACACCGCCAGCAGCAGGATCAGCAGGACGATCGAACTCGAGGACTTCAGCCGCGGAGTGAACACCGCGATGATGATGAAACTGGGAACGACGAGCAGCAGATCGACCAGCCACATGATCACCCGATCGGGCCAGCCGCCGACATACCCTGCCAGCGCACCGACGAGTGCCGCGATGGCGGTGGAGAAGATCGCGACGCAGATCCCGATGATCAGCGACTTCTGCAGCCCGCGCAGCGTCTGGGCGAGAACGTCCTGGCCGATCTGGTTGGTGCCGAACGGATGTTCGGCGCTGGGCGGCTGCAGCAGCGCGGTGTAGTCGAGTTGCTGATAGTCGTAGGGGAGCAGGTGCGGTCCGACGAAACTGCCCACGAACAACAGCACCAGGACGCACACCCCGGCGATGGCGGGCTTGTTCCGGAGAAACCGCCGCCACAGCAGGGTCCGGCGACCGACGGCCGACACCGCCGCATCGGTGGACGCGATCTGGATCTCGGTCACCCGACACGCACCCTCGGGTCGAGCGCCGCGTACACCACGTCCGACAGCAGTCCCGACAACAGCACGATCAGCCCGGTGAACGATGTGATCGCCACGACGATATTGGTGTCCTGGTTGTCGATGCCGATCACGATCCACTCGCCGATACCGTGCCAGCCGAAGATCGTCTCGGTGAACGTGGCGCCGACGACCAGCGCCCCGAATCCGTAGGCGAACAGCGTCGCCATCGGGATCAGCGCCGTCCGGAGACCGTGCTTGAGCAGTGCCGCCCGCCGGGTCAGTCCCTTCGCCCGCGCGGTCCGGATGAAGTCGCTGCCCAGAACGTCGAGCATCGCGTTGCGCTGGTACCGGCTGTAGCCGGCGATGCTGCCCAGCGCCAGCGCGATAGTCGGCAGCACCAGATGCTGCACCCGGTCGACGAACTGCGGCCAGAACCCGGTGATCGTGCTGGCCGAGGATTCGCCAGTGTACAAGAAGATCTGGCTTCCGGTGGCCGAGTTGATCTGGAGAGCACCATATTTCAGCAGTGTCGCGACGAGGAACACGGGCGCACTGAGAATCAGCAGCGACAGGACGGTGCTGAAATAGTCGCTGAACTTGTACTGCCGGATCGCACCCGCGGCGCCGATCAGCACACCCAGCACCGCTCCGATCACGGAACCGAGGATCAGCAATCGCATGCTCACCAGGATCCGGCGACCCAACTCGTCCGACACCGGCTGACCCGTGATGGTGGTGCCGAAGTCGCCGTGGACCACGCCGCCCAGCCAGTTCGCGTACCGCACCGGGATCGGGTCGTCCAGATGCAGTTCGGCGGCCTTCGCGTCGATCACCGATTGGGGTGGCCGGGGGTTGCGCTGCTCCAGGCTGTCGAGCGGCCGGAACGTGAGCGAGGCGAGACTGAACGTCAGGAACGACGCCAGCAGCAACAGCACCACGTAGTTGAGCGCTCGTCGTAGCAGGAAGCCGGCCATCGGTCCCCCTCGCAACTAGGGCTCAGGGTACGAATTATAGGAGCGTGCCGCCGGGCGTCAGCTCGACTCGGCGAAACCGATACCGCGCCCGAATTCCCCGCCACGCACGTCGCGTCTCCGCTTGTTAGCGTGGCGGGGTGACACCTCGTGCCCAGCCCGTCGAACCGCTGACGCGGTGCACGGCACATGGCACGGCGTTCGACGAGCACGCGGTGACCGTCCCACGCTCCGGCGATCGTGCGCTGGTCGCGGTGCCGCGCGGGGTGACGCCGTCCGCGGTCGCGTGCTACCTGCACGGGCGTACGGGTGACGAGAGGTCGATCGACGACCGCGCCGGCCTGCGGGACGGCCTGCTGGACGCCGGCTACCTGGTCGCCAGTCCCTACCTGCACGGCGACCAGTGGGGAAACCGCCTGGCGCAGGACGCCGTGGTCGCACTGGACGAGTGGGTGTCCCGCCGGTGGCCGGTGACAGTTCGGTTCCTCATCGGCGAATCGATGGGCGCCAACGCCGCTGCCAACGCCGTACGCCTGCGGGAGGTCGCGTGGGACGGAGCCGTGTTCATCGCTCCGTCGCTGTCGCTGCGCGCAGTGTGGGAACGGGGCGAACACGGACGCGACACCGTGCGGGACGCCTTCCGCGTATCCGCGGACGGGCACGACCTCGAACCGAAGACCGAGCACTGGGACGCCGTCCGGCACGAGCCGGGAGACTATGTCGGAGTGCCGATTCGGGTGTACGCGTCGCGGGAGGACGAGGTGGCGAACATTGCCGGCGTCACGGGGCCGTGGGTCGAGATGCTCCGCCGCGGCTCGGACGCCGTCGAGTTCGTCGAGGTGAGCGGACCGCACGTCTCGGAAGACCACTTCCGCACCGCGGAGGTCGTGCAGTTCTTCGAGACGATCCGGTGAACACGGGGAGGCCTTCTCGGCGAAGACCTCCCCATGTGTTCAGGCCTCGGTCCGGTGCGTGGTGTCCAGGCGGAAGATGTTGGTGAAGAAGTCCTTGACGGCCTGGATCTTCTCGTTGGTCAGCTCGATGGCGTGGCGACGCGATTCTTCGAGCGCGGTCGACATGGCGGCTTCCTTTCGTCGAGGGGGCACAGCATGGCGATCGACAGTCTGCCTCACGATGCTGACGTCCGCATGACGAACAGGTGTCCTCCGTGCAACTCGAACAGCAAGCGGGGGAGCACCTTCGGCTAACCTGGCACGATGACGACGAGCAGCGCAGACAGCCGGGTCGCGATCACCTACTGCACCCAGTGCCAGTGGCTGTTGCGCGCGGCGTGGATGGCGCAGGAATTACTCGGCACGTTCGGGCAGGACCTCGGCGAGGTCGCGCTCGTCCCCGGCACCGGCGGGATCTTCCGCATCACCGTCGACGACGAACTGATCTGGGACCGCAAGGAACAGGGCGGCTTCCCCGACATCACCGTGCTCAAGCAATTGGTCCGGGACCGGGTGGCGCCCGACCGCCACCTCGGGCACAGCGACAGTAAGAGTCCCTAGGATCAGATTCCGACCGCGCGCTCGAGGGCGCGCAGTTCGTGCCCGAGCCGGGCGGGGATCGACTTCAGGTCGGGCACCGCGCTGCGGCAGCCGGTGACCCCGAACGAGATGATGTCGTCGTTGCTGGTGCAGGTGATGTTCAGGCCCTGGCCGTCGACGGGCACCGACAGCGGGTAGATGGCGTCGAGCCGCGCCCCGTTCCAGTACAGGGGCGAGCTGGGACCCGGAACGTTGGAGATGATGAGGTTGAACGGCGGGCGCACCCGCGAGTTGTGCCCGAACAGCATGCTCGCGCCGATCGGTGCCGCGCCGAGAGCGCTCATCGCGAGGATCTGCGTCGCACTCATCGTCTCGTACGCCTCCTTGCCCTCGCGCATCGACGTCCGGATGGTGTCGAGGCGATCCGCCGGGTCGGGGAGGTGGGTGCCGAGGTTGCACATGAGCACCCCGATGTTGTTGCCGTTCGACGCCTCGCGCTGACTCTTCAGCGACACCGGCACCATCGCGATCAGCGGCTCGGCGGGCAGGGCGTTCTGATCCTCGAGGTAGCTGCGGAGCGCCCCGGAGGACATCGCGAGCACGACGTCGTTGATGGTGGTGTCGGACAGCTTGGCGACGAGCCGGAGACGTTCGAGCGGCCACGACTGCGCCGCGAACTGGCGGGCACCGGTGATCGGCACGTTGAACGGGGTCTTCGGTGCGGACAGGGCGAGTGGGCCGCCCTGGTCGCGGAAGGCGCGGGACACGGTGCCGGCGAGCGCGGGCACGAGCCCGGCGACCTCACCGACGGTGTCGCGGGCGGTGCGGAACGTGGAACCGGCCAGACCCGACAGGCTGAAGCCCTTCGACGGCGTCCGCTGCGGCCGCGGGCCCCGCGGCTGCCAGGGAGCCGGCACGTCCCGATCTTCCGAGTTCTCGCTGAGCGCGTTGCGCAGCATCTTCATCGCGGTGACGCCGTCGGCGACCGCGTGGTGGATCTTGGTGTAGACCGCGAACCGTCCGTCGCTCAGACCCTCGATCAGGTGCATCTCCCACAGCGGGCGGCTGCGGTCGAGCAGCGATCCGTGCAGCCGCGAGCAGAGTGCCATCAGCTCGGCCTCGCCCCCGGGGGCGGGCAGCGCGTCGTGCCGGATGTGGTGACCGAGGTCGATGTCGTCGACGGTCTCCCAGCTCCACTGACCGAGCGTCGAGAAGGACCGGTGGGCTCGCTTGGCGAGCCGGGGGGTGACGATTCCGTCGCCGTCGGCGAGCGCGCGGTCGAGCATCGCGCGCATGTCGTACGTGTCGGCGCCTTCCGGGAGCTGGAAGATCTCTACGCCGCCGACATGCATCGGGTGCTCACGGGACTCGCCGAGAAGGAACATCGAGTCGAGAGGGGACATGGGGAGCGGCATCTAGGGCCCTTTCCATCCCGTAGACGACTTCCCGGATCGCGGGAGGGCTCGTCTGTGGTCTGAGGTAACGGGAGATGGTGACGTTCCGTTTGTCAGGGACCACCACCGGATAACTAATTGATATGGGACGGGTCACGAAAGCGTGACGTCGTATGTCTACAGGTTTCGCGTGAGCCATGCCACTAGACAAGCGTCCAGTTTGGATGGTGTCATTCGGGTGGAGTACACCGAAGGTGAACTCCGTGTGAACATCCGAATTTTGTGCACTCAGTGCGGAATTCGCGAATTCGGGCCTGCATAGGGTCGAAAGTCCCTACTCGGTAAGAATTGTGGCATGAACAAGCCATGGGCGGTTGTAAAGCACGTGCCGTTCGAGGGACCGGCGCTCGTCGGTACTTTGCTGGCGGAGCGGGGAATTCGGTACACCGAGTACCCCATGTACCGGGCGTCGGAACTCCCGGCCGTTCACGACATCGGCGGCCTCGTGGTGATGGGCGGTCCGATGGGCGCACTCGATGACGTTACCCACCCGCAACTTCCACGAGAGCGAAACTTCATCAAAGAAATTGTGGACGCCGGACTTCCGATGCTGGGAATCTGCCTCGGCGCGCAGCTTCTCGCCGCCTCGTTCGGCAGCGCGATCCGCCGGGGGCCGACCCCGGAGAACGGCGCCGGGACGGTCACCGTGTCCGTGGACGGGACGCGCGATCCCGTGTTCGGTTCGGCCGGCGCCGAGGTGCCCGTCGTCCACTGGCACGGCGACACCTTCGACCTCCCCGACGGCGCGATCGGGCTGGCGAGCAGTCACCTCTACGAGAATCAGGCGTTCGCGATCGGCCGCCGGGCGTACGGGTTGCAGTTCCACGTCGAACTGACCCGCGCGCAGCTGGCGGTGATGCAGGCCCACATGCCGCCGGACACCGCGCCGTCGGGGGCCCACATGGCCGACGTGGAAGCGGCCGGGCGGATCATCATCGGCTCGTTCCTCGACCTCGCCGAGAGCTGAGGGGATCGGGCGAGCGGTCGCCGATGAGTTTTGCGCACCGCTGCGGTCTGTATCGATGACCTTCCGCAGTGGGCGGAACCCGAGAAGGAGAATCACATGTCCCGGATGCTCTTCGTGAACCTGCCGATCAAGAACCTCGACGCGACCAAGACGTTCTTCGCCGGACTCGGCTTCGAGTTCAACACTACGTTCAGCGACGACTCCTGCACCGCCATGGTGATCAACGAGTACACGTCCGTGATGCTCCTCGTCGAGTCCCGGTTCAAGGACTTCATCGAGGGCGGCATCTGCGACACCTCGAAGTCCGTCGAGGCCCTCATGTGTATCTCGGCCGACAGTCGCGAGGAGGTCGACAGCCTCGTCGACAAAGCCCTCGCCTCCGGCGGGACGTCGTGGGGCAAGCTCCAGGACGAAGGCTTCATGTACGGACGCGCGTTCCGCGACCTGGACGGTCACGTCTGGGAGGTCATGTGGATGGATCCGGCCGCCGTGCCGGCGTAGGGGTCAGGCGGGCGGGGTCTCCGGTAGTCCGAACTTCTCGAACAGATCGACGTCGAAGAAGCAGACGACATGGGAGACCCCGTCAGCCGTGACGTCCAGGACGTGGAGCTGGAACGGACGGTGGACGCCGTCCTCCCCGCGCATGTACAGGCCGAGGGCCGGTTGTCCGTTGGCCGCCGTGGGCACCAGGCGCATGTCGCCCGCAGCCTTGGCTGGACAGTTTCCGCTGATCAGGGTGCCGATCGAGGCGCCCCCGCGATACCAGCCGTCGAACGGTGGCATCTCCCAGACGGCGTCCTTGGTGAACAGTTCGACGATCGCGTCGATATCGTAGTTCTCGAACGCGGCGACGTAGCGGTCGAGGAGGTCGCGTTCCTCGGGTGATTCCGGTTCCACGAGAGTGTCGGCCGTCGGCATGGCCAGTTCGAGTTGCGCACGTGCACGCTGCAGCAGGCTGTTGACCGCCGTCGTGGTGGTACCGACAGCCGCCGCGACCTCCGACGCCTTCCACTGCAACACGTCGCGGAGGACGAGAACCGCACGCTGACGTGCAGGAAGATGCTGAAGGGCGGCGATGAACGCCAGCCGCACCGACTCGCGCGACGTCACGACGGTGGCGGGATCGTTCGCATCGTCGTCGATGAGGCGGTTGGGGAGCGGTTCGAGCCACGGGACCTCGTGTCGCTCGACGAGGTCGGCGGTCGGGTCGGAGTCGGGAGCCCCCAGCCCGCTCGGCAGCGGACGCTTGGATTTGCTCTGCAGGGCCGTCAGGCACGTATTGGTGGCGATCTTGTACAGCCACGTCCGCAGCGACGCCTGCTGCTGGTAGCCGTCGTACCCCCGCCAGGCCCGGATGAAGGTCTCCTGCATCTGGTCTTCGGCGTCGTGAAGCGAGCCCATCATGCGATAACAATGGGCGAGCAACTCGCGCCGGTAAGGGTCGGCGAGTGCGAGGAAATCCCCGTCGAGCGACTGCGCAGCCGTCATGGTTGGAGCTTACTGCGGCCGTCCGACAGATGTCGGGCCCTCGCGCCCGCCGACCCGCGGGTCAGCCCCAGTTCACCATCGGCTGCCCCGTCTCGAGCAGGGTCTTCATTCCGCTCAGCACCTCGTTCCAGCCGCCGCCCGCGCCCTCGGACTCCCGCCTGCCCGCGACCATCTCGGCCAGGCCCGGTGCGTTGGTGAGGTCGTGTGTGACAGTCAGTTTCGCGACTCCGGGCCGGCTCGACGGCACGATCTCGTAGGTGAGCGTGGTGAATCCCTCCACGTTGTCGGCGTCCATCAGCATCCGCCACGTCTGCACCAGCTTCTTCGGCGGATCGGACTCGATCACCTCGCCGTCGACGATCACGTCGGGCACGCCCGGGTATTCCTTCATCGCGTCGTCCGCGCGCGATCGGAACGCACCGCCCGCGCGGAGGTCGTAGTCGACGAGGCCGCCGTAACCGTACTGCTGCGACCACTCGGGTTTGGTGATGGCGTCCCAGATGGCCTCCGGCGTCGCCTTGATGTAGACGGCGTAGATCTGGAATGCGTCGGCGGTAGTCATTTCTCTTCCTCCAGTTCGGCTTTCAGCTGAGCGAGCGCACTCGTGTGACGCTCGGTGTATTTGTCGATCCACCGGTTGTGGATCAGCTGTATCGGCACAGGATTGAGGTAGTGAAGTTTTTCCCGGCCGGAGCGGCGCGTGACGACGAGCCCCGCGTCTTCGAGCACACGCAGATGCTTCATGACCCCGAATCGCGTCATCTCGACCTGCGACTCGAGTTCGGTGAGCGTCTGACCATCCTGGGCGAACAATCGGTCGAGTATCAGGCGGCGGGTGGAATCGGCCAGCGCCTTGAAGACGTGATCGTCGTCCATGAATCGAGAATAGGTGACCATTTGGTCACATGTCAACGCCCGTGAGTACTTATTAACCGCGGGGGGGTTAACAAGTACTCACAGGGGAAGTTCTCGCCCGGTTCACGCGCCCGCCACGGTGCGTCCACGAACCAGGGCAGTCCGGTCCCTACCGTCCGAGGGTCCCGGTTCGTCACCATGGAGGTTTCAGACAGTGTCCACTGCACCACTCAACCGCCGCGGGTTCCTCGGTCGCACCGCGCTCACCGGCCTCGGTGTGGCACTCGCCGGAAGCGTCGACGCCCTCGTCCGGCCGGCGTTCGCGTCCGCGGCGCCGGGACAGGCGATCGGCTACGGACCGCTCGTACCCGACCCGAACCGCATTCTCTCGCTCCCGGTGGGTTTTTCGTACACCGTCGTCTCCCGTTCGGGTGAGACCCAGTTGGACGGTGGCGTACCGGTTCCGAGCGATCCCGACGCCATCGGGGTGTTCGCGCGACCCGGCGGTTCCACACTCGTCACCAATCACGAGATCGGCAGCGACGAACCGTTCGGCGTACCCGCCCTCGACGGATTGACGTACGACACGGGCGCGCGCGGCGGCACGACCACGACCGCGGTCGGCGCCGACGGCGCACGGCAGGGCCAGTACGTCAGCGTCGCGGGCACCGTGAACAACTGCGCGGGCGGCATCACCCCGTGGGGAACGTGGTTGACCTGCGAGGAGACGGAGGCGCGGGCGGGGGAGGACGGGTTCCTGCTCGACCACGGTTACGTCTTCGAGGTGGACCCGGCGAGTCAGGACGCGAACAGGGGAAAAAGTCCTGTGCCGCTGAAGTTCCTGGGCCGGTACGCGCACGAGGCCGTGGCGGTGGATCCGGCATCGAGCACCATCTACCTCACCGAGGACGCGTCCGGGCCGAACGGCCTGTACTACCGGTGGACGCCGCCGCAGGGTTTCCGGGGCGGGCCGAACGCGCTGCGCGAACTCGCGCAGTCTCCGGGCGGCGACACCGCGGGCGCCCTCCAGGCGATGGCGTGCTTCCAGGGCGGAACGCACGTCCCCGACCTGTCGCAGGCCACCGAGCCGGGCACCGTGTACGCCGTGCAGTGGGTAGGTGTGCCGGACCGCGACGCGACGAGCACGTCGGTGCGCGAGCAGTTCGGGAACGACGTCGTCACCCGGAGCCGCAAGCTGGAGGGCCAGTGGTGGGGCGACGGCGGCGCCTACTTCGTCGCGAGCTACGCGCGGACCAGCGACGGCAGCGTCGCCGAGCACGACGGCCAGGTGTGGTTCTACGACCCGGCGAAGCAGACCGTCACGCTGAAGACCCTGTTCGGTGTCAATCCCGATCCCTCTGTCGACACCGGAAACTACGACGGGCCCGACAACATCACCGTCTCGCCGTACGGCGGCGTGATCCTCGCCGAGGACGGCGAGGGAATAAGCCACCTCGTGGGCGTCACGGCGCAGGGCGAACCGTTCGCGATGGCTCGCAACGAGTTGAACGACAGCGAGTTCTGCGGTCCGGCATTCAGTGCGGACGGGAAGATCCTGTTCGTGAACATCCAGTCGCCGGGGCTGACGCTGGCGATCACGGGTCCGTGGCACCGTCCCCTGTGAGTACTTGTCAACCGCCCGCGGTTAATAAGTACTCACGGGCCGGAGGCATAAACCCACCCGCGGAGCGCGAGGAACCGCAGCCCGCCGACGACGGCGCTGACGGCGATGACGAGCGCGACCTGCGCCGGGCCGTCGGCGCCGGGGAAGAGCATGTGCAGCAGGGCGAGCGCGAGTGAGCTGACGGCCAGACCGATCAGCGCGAGGGTTCCGCCTTCCCATTGCGCGACGAACCAGCGGACGCGGTCCACGGCGCGGAAGGTGAGCCGTCGGTGGAGTTCGTTGGCCAACATCGAACTGGTCACCACGCCGACCAGGTTGGCGACGAACGACCCGTACATGTCGAGGGTGAAGAACGCGAGAGCGTAGAGCGCATTGCTCGACGTGCCCACCAGCGTGAACCGGGTCAATTGAGCGAACACGCCGCCGGCCCGCCCACGTAGAGGGGGATACGTGGGCGGGCCGACGGCGTCGTGGAACTGAACGATCATCTCATTCAGCGGATGAGGGCACCGTTGCCGGTGTCCGTCACGTGGCCGCCGCCGAGGACGCCGGCCACTTGCTCTTCGCTCAGTCCCAGTTCGCGCAGGCGATCCCAGACCGCGTCGAATTCGACGAGCTTGGCGTTGAGATCGTTACGCAGGCGGTTGACCTCGTCGCGGATCTTCTCCGCTTCGTCGATCGCTTCCAGCGTCCGCTCCGGCTGGGGCAGCAGCATGGACAGGAGACGGTCCCGGGCGTCGGCGCTCAACCCCGCGAAGGGCTGCCGCTGATCGGCGGGGGCCTCGTGCCTGCCGCCGCGGACGTCGGACGACTGGATCGGTGCCGTGTCGGGCTCGAGTGCGTACTCCGGAACGGGGGCGTACTCGGGTTCCTGGACGGGCTCCTGCTCGCTCGACAGGTCGATGGTGCGACGCAGCGGGCGGTTGGGCAGCAGGATGACGGCGATCAGGGTGATGACGGCGACGGCGGCGGCGATGAGGAAGATCCGGCCGGTCGCGTCTCCGTATGCGGCGCGGATGACACCCTGCACGGGAGCGGGCATGGACGTCAGGTCCAGGCTTCCGCCACCGCTGCCCGCCCCGCTCTTGATACCGATCTTCGCGAAGCCGTCGGCCGACAGGTCGGCGACGCGGGTGGCCAGCACCGAGCCGAGAACCGAGACGCCGATCGCGCCACCGAAGGTCCGGAAGAAGGCGACCGAGCTGGATGCCGCACCGATGTTCTGGACGCTGACGGTGTTCTGCACCGCGAGGACCAGGTTCTGCATCAGCATGCCCATGCCGAGACCGATGATCGCGATGTACGCGCCGACCAGGGTCAGGCTGGTCTCGTGATCGATGGTGCCGAGCAATCCGAAGCCGACGATCATCAGGACTGCGCCGCCGACGACGAACGGCTTCCACTTACCGAAGCGAGTGATGAGCTGTCCGGATCCGACCGTGCCGAGGAGCATGCCGGCGACCATCGGGATGGTGAGCACTCCGGCCATGGTCGGGGTGTAGCCACGCGAGGTCTGGAAGTACTGGCCGAGGAACGTGGTGGAACCGAACATTCCGACACCGACGGCGACGGACGCGATGATGGCGAGTCCGGTGGTCTTCTCCGTGACGATCTTGAGCGGGATGATCGGTGACTTGGCCTTGGCTTCGACGAGGATCGTCGCGGCCAGCAGGAGTACACCCGATCCGACGTACATGACCGTCTCACGGGAGAACCACTCGTAGTAGCCCGCCTTGCCGGCGAACGAGACCCAGATCAGCAGGATGGACACACCGGCGGTCAGCAGGAGGGCGCCGAGCCAGTCGATGGAGACGTCGTCCTTCTTCTCGGTCGCGAGGTGCAGCGTGCGCTGCAGCAGGAACAGTGCGATGACGGCGAGCGGCACGCACACGAAGAAGCACCAGCGCCAGCCGAGGGGGCTGTCGACGATGACGCCGCCGAGGATCGGACCACCCGACATCGACACGGCCATGACGGCACCCATGTAACCGGAGTAGCGGCCGCGCTCACGGGGAGCGACGATGGTGCCGATGATGGCGACGACGAGGGCCGTCAGGCCACCCATGCCGACGCCCTGGATGACGCGCGCGGCCAGCAGGATCGGCACGTTGTGCGCGAAGCCCGCGATCACCGAACCGATGACGAAGATGACGATCGCGCTCTGGACGAGAACCTTCTTGTTGAACAGGTCGGCGAGCTTGCCCCAGATGGGTGTCGAGGCGGCATTGGCGAGCAACGCGCTGGTGATGACCCAGGCGTACGCGGTCTGCGTGCCCTTCAGGTCACCGATGATCGTCGGGAGGGCGGTGGCGACGATCGTGCTGCTCAGCAGCGCGGTGAACAGCGCCGCGAGCAGGCCCGTGAGGGCTTCGAGGATTTGGCGGTGCGTCATGGCCGTCGTTTCTTCAACCGGCGGCCGAGTCTGTGTTTCGGTCATACGCTTTGTGTTCCAATCGGGTTCGAGCTCGTGACGGTCCGGTGTTCTGGATCGAAGAGTGTTTCCTTCAGGTGCCGGATGGACTCGAGGGCAATCGCTGCCTCGGTCTCGTTCCATCCGGTCATCAACTTCTGCATTCGTGCGGCTCGCTGTGTTCTCACGTGCTTGACGTACGCCATTCCCTCCGGCGACACGCGTATTCGGAATGCGCGTCCGTCGGCGGGATCCGAGTGCCGGGTGACGTAGCCGACGTCCACCAGATCGGTGATCTGGCGACTGAGTGAGGACTGGCTCACACACAGCTCGGTGGCGAGTTCGTTCTGCCGGCATTCCCCCCGAGCCGCGAGAACGAGGAGGACCCCCGTCAACGCGCGCGGGATGTGACCGTCGCCTTCCGACACCAGGGCGTCGCGAAGCACGCGGCCGAAGAGGAAGACCTCGTCGATGAGCGCTTCGGTGGTGCCGAGAGATACGGACGACACGGTAGGCACTGACGAGACGGACATGGCAACCCCTGAAGGACGACTTACTTGATGCAAGCAACTATATACATCGTTAGCGCAAGCAAGTAAGTCGAATCGGTGTCTGATGCATCACAAAACGAAGTGAATTATTATCTGCGTATGAATGCAGATATGCGCTCTTGCCGGCGTCGGCTCGACGAAGACCAGGTCGGGCTTGTGGTCGAGGTCTTCCGCATGCTCGCCGACGCGACCCGGGTGCAGGTGCTCTGGCAACTCGTGGGAGGCGAGCTGTCGGTGAACGAGCTGGCCGAACGGGTGGGAAAGCCGGCGCCATCCGTCTCGCAGCATCTCGCGAAGCTCCGGATGGCGCGGCTCGTGCACACACGGAGGGAGGGAACGTCCATCTACTACAGCGTCGCCAACGAGCACGTGCAGCAGTTGGTCACCGACGCCGTGTTCAATGCCGAGCACGCGGGCCCCGGTATCCCGGGACATCACCGTGCCACCGGCGACCTGCAGGTCATCCACGAGGACGCGGACCTCGCCGCGGAGGGAGGCGGGTCGTGAACGGGCACGGACATTCCCACGGCCACGGCCACGGCCACGGGCATTCGGGTGGCGTCCGCGGGGTGATCCGCGAGATCTTCGCCCCGCACAGCCACGACTCCGCGGACAGCGTCGACGACGCACTCGAGGCGAGCGAGATCGGGATCCGGGCGGTGAAGATCAGCCTGGTGGTGCTGGGCGTCACCGCCCTGGCGCAGGTGATCGTGGTGGCGCTGTCCGGTTCCGTCGCGCTCGCCGCCGACACCGTGCACAACTTCTCCGACGCGCTGACAGCGGTTCCGCTGTGGATCGCGTTCGCCCTCGGACGGCGGGCAGCCACCAGGCGATTCACGTACGGATACGGCCGGGCCGAAGACCTCGCCGGGTTGTTCGTCGTGGCGATGATCGCATTGTCCGCGGTCGTCGCGGGTGTCGAGGCGACCCGCCGCCTCCTCGATCCCGTGCCGATCCACCACCTCGGGTGGGTGGCCCTCGCCGGTGTCATCGGTTTCGCCGGTAACGAATGGGTGGCGCTGTATCGCATCCGGGTCGGCAGGCGGATCGGCTCCGCCGCGCTCGTCGCCGACGGGCTGCACGCACGGACCGACGGATTCACCTCCCTCGCCGTGGTGCTGGGCGCCGGTGGTGTCGCGGTCGGGATTCCGCTCGCCGACCCGGTGGTGGGCCTGGTCATCACGGCTGCGATCGTGCTCGTGTTACGGACCGCGGCACGCGACGTGTTCCGGCGGTTGATGGACGGCGTCGACCCGGAACTCGTCGACGCCGCCGAACGGGCCCTCGCCGCCGAACCGGGGGTGGTCGGGGTGCGGAGCGTGAAGATGCGGTGGATCGGGCACCACCTGCATGCCGACGCCGAACTCGACGTCGACCCTTCGACCAGCCTGCGCGACGCGCACCGCGTGGCGCACACCGCCGAACACACACTCAGGTACGCCGTTCCGAAGCTGAGTACCGCCCTCATCCACGCCTATCCGGCGCACGACGTGGAGACGGCCGGTCAGACGGCGTGACTCGCCGTCACCGCGGGTCGGGGCCGGTGGCGACCGGGCGGCCGGGATCGGACGACCACTGCGACCAGGACCCCGGATACAGGGCGGCGTCGACGCCGGCGAGCGCGAGTGCCGCAACCTGGTGGGCTGCCGTCACACCCGATCCGCAGTAGACGCCGACGCGACGTCCGGGTTCCGCGCCGACCGCGGCGAACCGTTCGCGCAGCGCCTCGGCAGGCGCGAACCGTCCGTCGGGCCCGAGATTCTCGGACGTCGGGGCGCTGCGGGCACCGGGAATGTGCCCTGCGCGGAGATCGACGGGTTCGGTCTCGCCCGAGTACCGCTCGGCGGCACGGGCATCGAGAAGGCGACCGTGGGTGGCGAGTTCGGCGGCCTCGTCCGCGGTCAGCGTCGGCAGGTGGCCCGCGGTGAGCACGACGTCACCGGGCAGTCGTGGGTGCTCGTCGCCGGATCGGACGGGGTGGCCCGCCGACGTCCACGCGCCGAGTCCACCGTCGAGCATCGTCACGTCGGCAACTCCGGCCCAGCGCAGCAGCCACCACGCCCGCGCGGCGGCGAGGTTCCCCGTGGCGTCGTAGACCACGACCGGGCTGCCGGCCCGGACACCCCACCGGCGTGCGGCGTCCTGGAGGTCCGTCACCGTCGGCAGCGGATGCCGGCCCCGCTCCGGGGATCCCGGGGCGGCCAGTTCGGTGTCCAGGTCGACGAACACGGCACCGGGAATGTGCGCGTCGAGGTAGTGCTGCCTGCCCTCGGTGTCGCCGAGCGCCCACCGCACGTCGAGAAGGACCGGCGGAGCGTCGCTGCTCAGCGATTCCGCCAACTCGTCGATCGTCACCACAGGGCTCATCGCACCACTGTCGCACAACGAAGGTTCGGTGTGCCGCGCTGCTGCTCGCGGCCGCGGTGTTCGGGCTGGCCGGGTGTCAGATCAGCCTCGACGCACGGGTGCGCGCCCGTACGGTTGTCGCACGGGCGCGGTGATCGGCAGTTCGGGGATCGGCCGCGTGACCGGGAAGGAGTCGAGAGTGAACGGGCTGCCGTGATGAGCGAGCTGCACCGGTTCGCCGGACAGCAGGCGGTAGGTTGCGGTCTTGGCGCGGACGTCCACGTGGATCTGGCTGCCCCGCACCGTCATCCGGAATGACAGATTGACCAGCTGTGGTGGTATCCGCGGTGCGAACGAGATGTTGCCGCCGTGGTCGCGCATTCCACCGAATCCCGCGACACACGCCATCCACGTTCCGGCGAGTGAGGCGATGTGCAATCCGTTCTCCACGTTGGCGTGGAGGTCGTGGAGATCGGTCAGAGCGGCCTCGGCGAGGTAGTCGTAGGCGAGTTGAAGTTGCCCGACCTCGGCGGCCATCACGGACTGCACGCACGCCGACAGGGACGAGTCCCGAACCGTCAGTGCCTCGTAATAGGCGAAATTGGCGATCTTCTGTTCGTGGGTGAAGGCGTCGCCCCGAAGATACATCGCGAGCACCAGGTCGGCCTGCTTCACCACCTGCTTGCGGTAGAGATCGAAGTACGGGTAGTGGAGCAGCAGCGGATAATGCTCGGGTGGTGTGCCTTCGAAGTCCCACTCGGCGTGGTGCGTGAAGGCGTCGGATTGCTGGTGGACGCCGAGAGCGTCATCGAACGGGATGCGCATGTGCTCGGCGGCATCTCGCCAGAGTGCTGCTTCCTCGTCGTCCACACCGAGCTCGCGCGCCAGGCCGGGGCGTCTCTCGCAGGCGGCCGCCGCGTCGTGCAGATTCTTCTGCGCCATCAGATTGGTGAACACGTTGTTGTCGGCGACGGCGGTGTATTCGTCCGGCCCGGTGACACCGTCGATTCGGAACTCGCCCTGCGCATTGTGATGGCCGAGCGACGTCCACAGCCGGGCGGTCTCCACGAGCAGTTCGACGCCGCATTCGGCTTCGAACTCCTCGTCCCCGGTCGCGGCCAGGTACCGGGATGTCGCCGCGGCGACGTCGGCACCCACGTGGAAGGCCGCGGTTCCCGCGGGCCAATAGCCGGAGCATTCTTCGCCGTCGATCGAGCGCCACGGGAACACGGCGCCTGCCTGCCCCAGCTGCACGGCACGGTTCTTCGCCTTGTCGAGCGTGGAGTGCCGCCAGCGCAGTGCGTCGCGGGCCGAGTCCGGCACCGTGTACGTGAGCAGCGGGAGGACGAACGTCTCGGTATCCCAGAACGCATGTCCGTCGTATCCGGGCCCGGTCAGGCCCTTCGCGGGGATCGCCCGCGATTCACCGCGAGCACCCGCCTGCAGCACGTGGAACAGCGCAAACCGCACCGCCTGCTGAAGTTCCGCGTCGCCGTCGATCTCGACGTCCGCCGTCTCCCAGAAGGCGTCGAGATACTCGCGCTGCCGTTTCAGCAGGGTTTCCCAGCCGGTTTCGAGTGCGCCGGCGAGCGCCCCCTCCACCTGGCCGCGCAGAGCCGGAGTCGAGCGCCGCGCCGACCACCCGTACGCCAGGTATTTCGTCACCCTCAGGCGTTCACCCTGCGGGATGTCGACGGCGACGGTGAGCCGTGCCAGATCCTCCTCGGTCTCGATACTGCACCGCCCGTTGGCGGGGTAGTCGATCTCGTGGTCCATCCCCGCGGCCATCCGCAGTCCCGACGCCCTCGTGTGATGGGCGAGCACAGCCTTGAAGTCGTGGGCGGCAGCGAAATCGGAGACAAGTGGACTGTCCAGGGCGGCAGCCACTCTCGGGTCGTCCGTGCGGGCCGGGATGTGTTCGTTGGCGAGCAGATCCGACTGCAGGACGAGTTCGATATCGCCATCGAGCGGCTCGACCTCGTAGTGGATGGCGGCGACCGCGCGCGAGGTGAACGAGACGAGTCGTTCCGAGTGGATGCGCACCCGGCGTCCGGTCGGTGACGTCCACTCGGTGGTGCGGCGCAGGGTGCCCGAGCGGAAGTCGAGGACGCGCTCGTGCGCCGGTGCGCTCCCGTACCGCATGTCCATGGGCTCGTCCTCGACGAGCAGGCGGATGATGCTGCCGTCGGTCACGTTCACGACGGTCTGCCCGTCCTCGGGGTAGCCGTAGCCCGCCTCCGCGTAGGGCAGGGGACGTTGCTCGTAGAACCCGTTGAGGTAGGTGCCGGGGAGACCGCGCGGTTCACCCTCCTCGAACGTGCCACGAATCCCGATGTGTCCGTTGGACAGTGCGAAGGTGGATTCGGTGGCGTGCAGCGCCTCCAGATCCAGTCCGCGCCAGCGCAGCTGCCACGGTGAGATCTCGTAGCCCTTGTCGTCCATGCTCACCTTTCCAGAAGTTCGGCCAGGTCGTTCACCACCACGTCGGCGCCGTGCTCGCGTAGCGCCTCGGCCTGATCGTTGCGATTGACCCCGACGACGTAGCCGAATTCGCCTGCCCGCCCCGCTTCCACTCCGGACAGGGCGTCCTCGAACACGGCCGCCTGATCGGGATGGACGTTGAGGGCGCGGGCGGCTGCGAGGAACGAATCCGGCGCGGGTTTCCCGCGGAGACCCTGCTCGGTGATCACGACCCCGTCGATGCGGACGTGGACGTAGCGGCTGAGATCGGCCGCGTCGAGGACGGCCTTGCCGTTCGCGGACGACGTGACGACGGCGATCTTCAGGCCGGCGTCGTACGCCGCGCTGATGTAGCGGACCGAACCGGGGTAGGGGCTGACGCCTTCCTCTTCGATGACTTTCAGCAGCAGTCGGTTCTTGCTGTTCCCGACACCGTTCACGGTCTCGGCGCCGGGTGGATCGTCCGGCGACCCCTCCGGCAACGTGATGTTGCGGGACGTGAGAAAGGTCCGGACCCCGTCGGCGCGGGGGCGTCCGTCGACGTAGTCGTAGTAGTCCTGGTCGGTGAACGGCCGGAAGTTGGTGCCCTCGCGATGCTTCAGGAACTCGTCGAACGTGCGTTTCCACGCCTTCCGGTGCAGCACCGCCGTTCCCGTGAGCACACCGTCGAGATCGAACAAGCAGGCCGAGATCGCATCAGGCAGTCCCATCACCTCCCCGACGGTACCGCCGTCGACGGCGGTTTCGCTGAGGCGCGCGCAAATCCCGCACCCGATCGGACCGGCATCAGGTCGTTGACTTCCAGTCGGCGGCGGTCGAATACTGAGAGTTCCCATTGACTGTTGCGGAGTGCACCGTGAGCATCGAGGAACCGGTCCCGTCGGAGCACGTGAAATCCCTCGCCGTTCGCGCGATGGAGATCATGGCGAACGGAAGCCGCGCCGATTTCGATTCCGTCGTCCACACGGACGCATTCAACCGGGAGAGCGCGACGGAACCCCCGCGGACGCGACGGCGTGGACCCGACGCGTTCTACGCTACCGCCGTGTGGCTGCGCTCCGCGTTCGCCGAGCTGCGGTTCGACGTCGAGCATGTCGTCGTCGAGGGCGACCTCGCCGTCGTCTACACGATCATGAAGGGCAGGCACGTCGGACCCTTCGTCGTCTACGACGAGCAGGGGTCGATCGACCAGGTGTTCGCGCCCACGGGACGATCGTTGGCGGTCAACCAGTCGCACTGGTTGCGCGTCGAAGACGGCCGCGTCATCGAGCACTGGGCCACCCGGGACGACCTCGGTCAGGCGGTCCAGCTGGGCTGGGTGCCGCCGACGCCGCTGTCCATGGTCCGCAATGCTTGGGCCAAGCGTGCAGCGCGCAGGAATGCATCGCACTGACCCCTGACCCATGTCGGAACGGTGACGATTCCCCATAAAATCGCCAAAACGTACCAAACGGGCCGTATGTTTCGTTCGATCGATAGATACTCGAACGAAGGAGATCGTCCTTGAAACGCTCGGTGGTTATCGCGGCAAGTTGTGCGCTCCTGACGCTGTCGGCCTGCGGGTCCGACAGCGAACCGACGCCGACATCCGAAACGGCTGGCTCGACCACTAAGGCGACACCCGCCGCAGCCACGACCGCTCCGCCGACATCGGAGCTCGCACCGCCGGCTGTCGCACCCGAGTCGAACGGAGGCGGCGGCGGTTCGTCGGGGACCGGGCAGGGCGGTTCCGGCGGGGGTGGGCAGGCTCCGGTCGCAGGTCAGCAGCAGGCGCCGGTGGTGCTTCCGCCTGCCGTCGTCGAGAACCCGCCGGCGGCGGTCGAGCAGCCTCCAGTAGGCGAGCCCCCGGCGGGTGAGAATCCGGACGCAGAGAACCCGGACGCAGAGAACCCGGACGCGGAGAATCCGGACGCGGAGAATCCGGACGCGGAGAACCCGGACGCGGAGAACCCGGACGCGGAGAACCCCGACGGCGGCACCCCTTAGTCGAAGAAGCGGCGAGTAGCGGGCGTCGCGAGCATCGCGGCGCCCGCCTTTGGTGCTCGCGTCATGAGGTATGGCTAGTTCATCGAGATTGCGTATCGGCCCACTGGGATGCCGGAGCGTGAAGTCGCCGCCCAGGGGCATGGGCACCGATCCTGGGCTGCGACTACGCGCATCGGCTGTACCGCGGCTGTTGACGGCCGGTAATCCGGAGACGATCGTTGTAGACATGAAAGTCGGGCCGCCCGCCCATACCGGATGGTGGCGCGGGCGCAGGTTGCCGCGTAGACCACAGAGCGGATCATTCATGCGACGTCCTGAACCCATTGGCAGCAGGCGATCGTGACCTGTTGTTCTCCCAACGGGCTCCGGCGACAGACGTTCTCGTCTGGCTCGTTTCCGCAACGATCTGCTCGTCGGCCGAACTCACCGATCAGGCCCAGCTCGGCCGCGTGCGAGCCCAACTGCCGGACCGACTGCCCGAGCAGCTTTTGACGGGCCCGACCTCGAGCGTCTGGAGGCACCCCATGGCACGCATTCTGTTCGTCACCTGGGACGGCGGCGGCAACGTGCCACCCGCTCTTGGCATCGCGACGGAGGCGCGCAACCGCGGTCACCAGGTCCGATTTCTCGGACACGCCCAGCAACGCCGGCGAATTGAAAGCCACGGTTTCCGCTTCACGGCCTACACCCACGCACGACCCTGGCAGTCGACCGCCAGACATCCCGGTATCGCCGGCGTGTACCAATCGCTTGCTGTCTTCACCGACGCCGGGCCCGGAATCGATCTACTCGACACCGTCGCGTGCGAGCCGACAGACGTGGTCGTGGTCGATTGCCTGCTGTACGGGGCCCTGCAGGCCGCCGACGACGCGAACCTGATGCGTGTCACGCTGGTACACACCTACTACGAGTACATGTATCGAGACGTGACGCATGGTATGACGCCTGTGATGGCCCGTCTGAAAGGCCAACGGCCACTGAGGCTGTGGGCGTCATCGGACCTGGCGCTGGTAACGACCGAGAAGGAACTCGATCCGGCCTCCCGCAGGAGCCTGCCCGCCTCCGTCCACTACACCGGGGTGGTGCACCATTCGATGCCGTCCACGTTGACACCCGTGTCCGAACGCGATCAGCTGATCCTGGTCAGCCTCAGCAGTCTCAACTTCGACGGGCAACAGCGGGCCCTGCAGAACGTCCTCGAGGCTGTCGGTGGACTGTCCGCCCACACCGTTGTCACTACCGGGCCGTCCGTCGACCCGAGCACCCTCACAGCGGGCCCGAACATCGAAGTGCACGGCTACGTTCCGCACGAACAGATCCTGCCGACCGCCACTCTCGTTGTCGGGCACGGCGGCCACGACACCACGATGCGCGCCCTCGCGCACGACCTGCCCCTGGTCATCCTGCCAATTCACCCGGCGCTCGATCAGAAGATGATCGGCCGCAGTCTGGAGCAGCGCGGCGTGGCCCGTTGCCTCCGCAAGACGGCTTCGCCCGAGCGAATCCGGTCAGCTGTCGGCGAGCTGCTCGTAGCCGGACCGCACAGGGTGACCGCAGCAACTCTGGGAGCGCGGATCCGCTCCCATGACGGTGCCGTTCATGCCACGGACCTCATCGATCACCTGCCGATCCGAGAACGACGGAGGGGAGTGCGATGACGGGTGGGCGTCGAGCAATGCATGTATCTGCATCTCCGCCCCGTGCGGCCCACTCTGAAATCCCTCGGCGTGCGGGGATCAGTCCGAAAGGCTGCCGACGCGATCGGCGAGCAGCTCACTGTAGGTGCGATTGGTGCCCGGGGCGAGCCGCACCCAGTAACTGGTGTGGTCGCCCCGGAACAGGTAACCGTTCACATCCTCGATTGCCTCGGAGTATTGCTGCCACACCGTCCACGGTCGCCACCAGTTCAGGATCACCGCCTGCCACCGGCGGGTGCGGAGTCGGTCGAGGAGGTCCGCCACCCACGCCGCCGGGTCGGCGAGTGAGAAGGCCGCCGACTGGTCCGCGAACGTGCGCAGCGGCGAGTTGCTCGGACAGCAGCAGATGACGTCCAACGGGTCGGCGATCTGCCACACGGGCATCCCCGTGATCGGGCGTTGCCCCGCGATTCCCCAGCCCGGCAGGTCCGGAGATGCCGGCCGCAGCGGATCGGCGATCAGACCGGCCCCGCGAACGTCCAGCGAGGGATGCTGCCCCCGTCCCACCTCGGCCGCCACGTTGCCGGCGAGCGCAGCGCCTCCCGAGTAGCCGAGCAGAACAACGGGACTCGGATCTTCCGCGATCATCCGCAACAGAAGCGTGCGTCCTTCGGACAGCGCCTTGTCGAACGCCGATCCACCCGGATCGGGCACCGGTCCGTAACTTGCCTCCCACGGAACCTGTTTGACGACGAACCGTGCGGGATCCAGCAGTTGTGTGGTGTTGGTGAGCATGTTGACGCCCCGATCCTCACCGATGCCGCGGCAGCATAGAACGGTGATCATGCAACCTCCCATGTGAGTGCCGATGCGTGCTCGAGCACACTTTCCCACTCACGTGCGGGGGTGTCCCCCGATCGGGGGAGGCGCGATTCATCCGATGCATGACCTGATCGGAGGACAGACGTGGGCACCGGGACGGGAGAGAGTTGTCTCGTACCGGGATCAGCCGTTCACGTGGACAGGAGCCTTTGTCATGTCACCCATCTCCAGTATCGAGGTCGCCCGAGCCCGGCGGTCTCGCCGCGTGTTGTTCGTCGGCAATCCCACCCGCTACAACGATGTGTCGCAGTGGGCGATGGTCCGGCAATGGGTGTCGCTCCACGGGCTGGAACCGATCCGCGAATTCGAGGGAGACGTGCTCTGCGTCATCGTCACCGAAGACATTCTGGACGGGCTCTGTTCGCCGACGGAATCGGCTGCCGTTCAGCACGCTCGTGCGCTCGGCGTGCCGTGCATCAGCGTCCATGACACGACCTTGATCTGGCAGGTGACCGCCCGCGTTCGGGCGCGGATGGGACAGCCGCAGGTCGGTGCGTCGGCCACGCCCCACCGTGGCGGGGCGTGAAACGGGAGAGCGTCGATGCCGGACCGTTCGAATTCTCGAGTCGGTCACCGAATTTCGGTGCCGACTCGTGAAGATTATCTTCGATTCGGTGATGGGATCGCATACGTCTCGCAATCGCCAACTTTGGGTATGTAATTCGAGTGTTGGCAGGACTTCGAGTGTGCGCAGACACCGCGATGCGGACTTGACTGCGTGAAAATCTCTCTGCCCGAACACCTGTGGTCAGTTTGACGAAAACGACTGTCCCCGAACCAATTGTAAGAGCGAATAACCGCTGCTCAGTCCGTATTTAGTGCAGACCGCGCGGTCTCATGTCGCCGGTGCGGATGAGACAGGACGGAATCGCGCTGATAGCGTCCACACTCGTTGTGAATGTTCGATGTCGTCTATCTACATGGCGGTGCTCGGGGCACTTCTGGTTTTTGCTCGTTGGTGACGACGGCACGGTCCGCGTCCAGAGATCCGCTGTCGTGAAACGGCCGACTCGACCATCACACTCTGCCGACGGTCGGTTCGACAGTGGAGGGGATGCATGGCGACGTTCAACTCGACTGTGGACAGATCTTCAGCTGTCCACAACGTTGCGGCAGTTCCAGCGCAACGAGGGGTCGCACGCCGGCACTGGCTGGCCGTGTACATCAGGCGAATTCTCCTCACCGACACCCTCGTCGTGGTGGCAGCGGTGGCTCTGGCTCAATGGGTGCGCTTCGGAGGCCCCGGGACCCTCGTCGACTCGCGCACTCTGAGCAACGTGAGCTACGGTCTGATTTCCGTCGCTCTCGTAGCGTCGTGGCTCGCCATGCTCGCCGTCTTTCACGTTCGATCCCCACGAGTGGTCGGGAGTGGCCCGGAGGAGTATCGACGCATCGCCACCGCGACGCTACGACTTTTCGGGCTCATCGCGATCGCAGCGCTCCTCTTGCAGCTGGAATTGGCGCGGCTGTACCTGGCGATCGCATTCCCCACGGGTCTACTCGGTCTGCTGCTGACCCGATGGATGTGGCGCCGCGTCCTCGCTCGCAAGCGGGCGCGCGGGCTGTGCCAGACATCGGTGTTGGTCGTCGGAGGCGAACGCTCCGTGCGCAACCTCGCCAGGACCTTCGACCGTGGAACGGCGGACGGGTACAACGTGGTCGGGGTATGTATCCCAGCTCATTACCGGTCGTCCGACGACACGATCACGGTGGACGGGCGATTGATTCCGGTCCTCGGCGACGAGCACGACGTCGTCGATGCGATCGAGCGATCCGGGGCCGACACCGTCGCGGTCACGGCGACCGAGCACCTCGGCCATCACGGGCTTCGTGAAATGGTGTGGGATCTCGAGCAGCTGGACGTCGACATGGTGGTCGCTCCGGGAATGATGGACGTCTCCGGGCCGCGCCTCGAGATGCGACCTGTCGCGGGTCTGCCTCTGATCCACGTGGAGAAGCCGCGCTATCACGGCGCGAAGCGATTCGGGAAGACGTCGTTCGATCTGATCTTTGCCATTCTTGCGCTCGTGCTGGCGAGTCCCGTGATGGTTGTTGCAGCGGTGGCGGTCAAGCTGACGAGTCGAGGGCCTGTGTTCTACAAATCGGAACGAATGGGCATGGATGGCAAGCCGTTCCCGATGCTGAAGTTTCGGTCGATGGTGGACGACGCCGACAAGCACAGCGCGACCCTGAGCGGGCACAACGACGGTGCCGGAGTTCTGTTCAAACTGCGAGAGGATCCGCGTGTCACCCGTGTCGGCCGCGTCATGCGCAAGTTCAGCATCGACGAGTTGCCACAGTTCATCAACGTGTTGCGACGCGAAATGAGTGTGGTGGGACCGAGACCTCCCCTGCGGGTCGAGGTCGAGTCCTACGAGAGCGAGGTGCATCGCCGGCTCCTGGTGAAGCCCGGTGTCACCGGCCTGTGGCAGGTGAGCGGCCGCTCGGACCTGTCGTGGGAGGACTCCGTGCGTCTGGATCTGTCCTACGTCGAGAACTGGTCGATGGTCGGCGACATGCTCATCATCGCCAAGACCCTGAAGGCTGTGGTGGCGAGTGACGGTGCGTATTGATCCACGACGACGACGTCAATGATGTGGTGCCCATCTCGAGATGTGTTTCGAGGCAGATCGACACGGGAAAACTGGTGATCCGGTAATGCGAATCCTGGTCGATGCCTATTGGTGGGTCGACGGCCCGTATTCGAACCGGCTCGTGTTGCGGGAGATCGTCGGTAGATGGCGGTCGGTGTTCCCCGACGACGAACTTGTCCTCGCGATTCCGTCCAAGTGGAGTGATTCCGATGCAGAGTTGCCTGCGGGAGTCGAGCGCATTTCGACGCGAATGAGACGGCATCCGGCAATCAACGCGATCGAGCTTCCCCTCTACCTCAAGTCAGGGCGAGATTTCGACGCCATCTTTCTGCAGAATTTCGGTGCACCGACCTCGAGCGCTGCGGTTCTCGTTCATGACGTTCTCTTCCAGAGCAATCCTGAGTGGTTCACGAAGATCGAGCGACTTTACCTCTCGGCAATTCCGATCCTCGCGAAACGCACCGGCCTCGTCATGACCACTACGCAACACGAGGCGAAGCGCGTAGCCGCGTACAACTCCCTCTCGTCGGAAGTGGCTGTGACGGGACTGGGGCTGTCGACGACACTGCTGACCGCTCCTGCGCGAAAGCCATCGTTCGGATTGAAGTCCCACGCGTTCTTGCTGACTGTAGGCCGACTGAATATTCGCAAGAATCTGGAGAACACCATCGCCGCCGCGATCGAATCAGGTGCAATCTCAGAGCACTTTCCACTAGTCGTTGTCGGTCAGAGATCGGGCCGCTTCTCGGAGTCCAGTGTGGTCAGGTCGGGGGTGGCTACGGGTGCAGTCATGTTCGTCGAATTCGCGCCGGATGACGAGTTGCGGTGGCTCTATGAGAACTGCGCACTCTTCTGTTTCCTTTCCCTCGGTGAGGGATACGGCCTGCCGCCGATGGAGGCGGCGTACTTCGGCGCGCGCGTTCTCGTGAGCGACATACCGGTCTTCCGAGAAAATCTCGGCGGAGCTGCGGAGTATGTCGATCCGAACGACGTTTTGGCGATCTCGAACGCGATCACCGACTTGTTGGCCCCAGCCAGGCATGAACGGGGATATACAAGGGCGTCGGCCGCGGAATGTCGAATAACAGGGGACTGGGACTTCGCCGTGGAAACCATCAGAACTGCCATCGCGGAACTAGCCGACAGCACGTAGTCCCGACCGCTTGTTTGTGAACAGTGTGGTTTCGACAGGAAGAGCAGGAGTTCAATGACGTCAGTGGGCCGTTCGGTTGCAATCATCGGTACGAGGGGATATCCGAGTTACTATGGCGGCTTCGAGACCCTGATCCGGCGTCTCGCTCCGTGCCTGGCGGAGAAAGGGTGGGATGTCACCGTCTATTCACGGCCGGGCGCAACGGTCCCTACCGACCCCGCCCGCGACAGGAGAGTCGTTGTTCGCAACACGCTCGGGTTCGAATCGCGCTCGCTCAGCACGCTGTCCTACGGGCTGACATCTTGCCTGGATGCGGCGGTGAAAAAGCCCGACGTTGCCCTTGTTCTGAACGTGGCGAACGGGTTCTGGCTGCCTGCGCTGAAGTCACGTGGAATTCCCACTGTCGTCAACGTGGACGGGATCGAATGGGAGCGCGCAAAGTGGGGAAAGGGCGCCAAGAAGGTGTTTCGCGCCGGTGCCTCCCTCACGGCGCGTTACGCGACGCGCTTGGTAGTCGATTCCCTCGAAATCAAGCGTCGGTGGGAAAACGACTTCCAACGTGAGGGCGATTTCATACCGTACGGAGGTGACTTCGTCGCTCCGCTTCCCCCCGTTGAGGGACTCACTCCGAAGAAGTACGTACTGATGGTGGCACGGTTCGTGCCCGAAAACACCGTGGTCGAGTTCTTCGAAGCTGCAGAAGTCCTGAGTCGCGATCGCGACGTCGTCATCGTCGGATCATCGGGGTACGGCGGCGAGTTGGATGAGCAGGTGCGCGCCCTGTCGCAGCGAAATGAACGGATTACGTGGATGGGCCACGTCAGCGACGACCGAAAACTGTTCTCACTATGGCAGAATGCCGGAGCTTACTTTCACGGTCACAGTGTGGGTGGAACAAATCCGGCGTTGGTTCAGGCTATGGCGTGCCAAGCGCCCATCGTCGCCCGCGACACCGTGTATAACCGCGAGGTACTCGGTGACGCAGGAAGATTTGTTGCGGCCGAATCCTCGGCGATCGTCACCACGGTGAAGGACGTTATCGCCGATTCGGCAGGCCAGCAGGTAATGCGAGATCGGGCACTCCAACGGGCGTACGACTACTACACCTGGGAAGATGTCTGCCAACGTTACGAAGAGTCTCTCCTCGCGGCGATCGGCTGATCCTCTTTGAGTTGTTCGACAAATCTCCAAGGACCTTGATTGATGATTGCGCAGTCCACTGAACCTCGACGTGTCGCCGGTTGGCGCACTCTCGTCCACGAGCGCGACAGGCATGAGTTGGTGACCCTCGCGCTGGTGGTCGCTGTGGTCGTGTCCTCCTTCCTCGGCCATTACGGTGTGGCGATAGCCGGTTACAACGTCCGCGTCGAGCAGGTGGTCCCGCTACTCCTCGTAGGGTGGCTGACGGCGTGGGCGCGGACCAGGGCCGACTTCTTCCGCGCCCTGACACATCCGGTGGTGCTTGTCTTCGGTGCGTTCATCGCCTGGAATGTCGTCGCAACGCTGATGTTCTCTCCGAGCCTCGGAAAGAGTGCGTCGATCCTTGTTTGGTTGGTCATCGATCTACTGCTGCTCGCGGGAATCATCTCGCTCGGCACGCGCGCGATATGGGCCGAGAACACAGGTATACGTTGGGTCGTTCCATGGGGACTGGCAGGATTCGCCGCGTTCATCGTCGCCAACGTTTCGCATGGAGGCTTGACACCCGGTACGGATTTCGACGGGATGTACCAGGTCTACGTAGCGCGCATGACGTCGCAGGAAGCCAACATCTATGCGTCGATCCTGGTGTTGTGGACTCTTCTCCTGGTGGCGCGAAAGGGACGCAACCGAATCTGGATGATCGCCGCTGCCGTCGCTGTGCCCCTGGGAGTTATCGGTTCACAAACGCGCACGGCCGTCTTCTGCCTGGTCGTAGGTCTGATCGTCTATCTCGCGTACGAAGTGGTGCGGTCGTATCAGAACGGTCGGCAACGCACAGGGCTTTGGTTCGGCCCGGTGCTCTTGATCGTGGGGATTGCTGTCGGCTACGGCGCTGCAACCTTCCTTCCCGCCTTCGGTGAGGATGTCGGGCGGGCAGAACCGGCAGCGGCGGCGTCGTCCTCCACTGCGGAGGCACTCGAGCCGTCGGGGAAGTTGGGTGACATCGACTTTCAGGGCGGAAACATAGGTTTCAGGATCGAGGTAGCGAAGGCTGCCGCCGAAGACATGCACGGAGCACACCTATGGCTCGGCAACGGCACCAACACATTCAGTCTGCGCCACGACCAGCCAGGCTCGCCCGGAGTTCCCGGCCACATCATTATGCTTCCGGTGCAAATACTCTACGACGTGGGCGTCGTCGGTTTGTTGTTGTTGGTGGGGCTCGTCGTCACGGTGTTGCGCCACGTGCCGTGGCAGCGAAGACCGATTGCCTACGCGGTCGTGGTGACGTTTGCCGCGGCAGCAACGATGACCAGCATGTTCTGGTTCAGCGTTACCTGGATCATCATGGCGTCGCTGATCCGTCCGATGACAAACGAGGACGAGGGGACGAATGTCGACGGGGTTTCCGCGGCGTACGGGCAAGGCGACAGCTCTGCGACGGCATCCGCTGCGATGAAGGGCCTCTGACTCATGCATCGGAACCTCCTGCACGCCGAGATCGCGGAGGTCGTGCGACGCGGAAACTGTTCAGGTTGTGGGGCATGCGCGCTACTCGACAAGGGCGTTGCCCTGGCACTCGCAGACAACGGGTTCGTTCGTCCGCGTATGAGCTCGTCCGATTCGTCGGAAACCGACCCGACAGCCTTGGCGGAGTTCCGCCAGTCGTGTCCCGGCATTTCCGTGCAGGCACAGCGTCCAGTCGATGCCACCCGTCACGATTTCCTGGGCCCGATAGTGTCGATCTGGGAGGCTTACGCACTCGACGAGGACATCCGATTCAAGGGAAGCAGTGGTGGCACCCTCACGGCCCTGAACGAATGGTTGCTCGCCACTGGGCAGATCGACAGTGTCGTTGTCGCTGCCGCCGCGGAGTCGGGTCCTGAGAGGACCGAATCGAGTGCAGTCCGGACCAGATCGGATGTTGTCCGGGCCGCAGGGTCACGGTATGCACCAACTGCGAATGCGGCGGTGGCCGACGTCGACAATCCAGGGTCAGCGGTCGTCGGGAAGCCCTGCGAGATAGCCGCGCTGAGAGCGCTTGCGAAGTCCCGCGATCAGCAGCCTCCGCTGCTGCTTTCATTCTTCTGCGCGGGTGTATCCAGTCAGCACGCGACCGACTCCCTGCTCCGCGAGCTCGGCGTGGACGAGGGCACCGAGTTGGCGGCAATGCGATACCGGGGGCATGGCTGGCCAGGCGACTTCTACGCGGAGGATGCACGCGGCAACTCGGTTCGGACGACTTATGACGTCTCGTGGGGGAAGCATCTCGGGCCGGCGGTCCAGCAGCGTTGCAAGCTGTGTCCGGACGGCGTCGGCGAAAGCGCGGATATTTCTGCCGGTGACTTCTGGCGCGCGGACGCCAAGGGTTACCCCGACTTCACCGATCAGGATGGGCTCAGCGTTCTGATCGCGCGGACAAGGCGAGGCGAGGAGGTCATCCGGCGTGCCGCTCAGGAAGGCGTGATCTCGGTCCGCGCCGTCGACCCGGACGATGTTGCGGCTGTGCAACCGTTCCAGGTGGTTCGGCGCGCCACCCTGCTGGGACGTCAGGCGGGAAGCAGGCTCGCGGGACGCCCGACGCCCCGGTATCGTGGCTTCCGCCTGTGGTGGTTGGCGTTGCGATCACCGGTCAGAACCCTGCGTGCCGCGGCCGGAACGTTTCGACGGGCCCGGCGATGGTAGCTGGTAGCGATGCGCGAATGAAGATCTCGGCGGCTGTCCAGTCGCCGAGCATCATTGCGGTGACACGACTGATCGTCCAGCTGTCCCCCCTGATCACTGCTCCGGTGATCGCGCGAGAGTTGGGGCCCGCAGGGCGGGGCCTCTATTCGGCCTGCTTCGCCGCCATGGTTCTCGCGCCGGTAGTTCTGGGGATGGGGCTACCGCTTGCCGTGCGCCGGCGTGCGTCGACAGGTGCTCCTGACGCGACGCTACGTGCCGTATACCTTGTTCTGCCGTTCTTGGTTCCGGTGGCAGTTGCGGTTGGCTTCCTGATCGAGCGGTATGTCGTCGCTGAACTCGATCCCGACAGTGCCAGGGCGTTCATTCTCGGGATGGGTTGTTCCGTTGGATTCATCGCAACACTCTGCTTTCAGAGTGTGTTGATCGGAGGCCGGCGATACGGCGCTATCGCGCTTCTGCAATCGACGCAACCAGTTGCACTTACATTCGGAGTCGCCCTCGGATGGATTCTCGGAAGTCTGACCCTGCCGTGGGTACTTGTCTGTGCGGCTGCGAGCACACTTCTGTCCACCCTCATGGGGGTGTATCTCACGCGTATATCGCCGCGTGGACCGAGATCGCGCCTTCGTCCACTGGCGCGAGAAAGCATTGCGTTTTCCGGGAGTCAAGCGGCAGAGACCGCGGCAAATACGCTTCCTCAGATCATCGCAGTGGTCGCGATCGGGGCTCACGATGCGGGATTGTTTGCTATCGCGATAACAGTTGCGAGCTTGCCGATGACCCTGGGGCACACGATTACGTCCGTAATGTTCCGGGATGCCGCTGCCTCGGCAGGGGAGGCGAATATGCGTCTGTCGGCGTTGTCGATTCGTATCACCGCCCTGACCGCTATCGTGCCTGTCGTGGTGTTGGCATGTACGACGCCCCTGCTCATTCCTCTCATCTTCGGTGAGGGCTTCCGGGGTTCGGTTTCGATCACTCTGATCTGTCTGTGCGGATCAGTCCTTCTCACCGTGAACTATGTTGCGTCACAGATGCTTGTGGCGCAGGACAAAGGTGTCCTCATGACCGCCGCGCAGCTAGTCGGACTGGGCCTGAGCGTCGCATTGATGTTCGTTCTGGGACCTACTCTGGGCGGCGCAGGGGCGGCGCTGGCGTCTGTTGCGGGCTGGCTGTTGACAACCCTCGCGAGCGTGCGTGCCCTCCGACTGAGTGCCACGTCGTTGCTGTTTCACGCCGGTGACCTCCGTCAAGCCTTCACTGTCGTGACCAAGGGCCACATCGATCACAGCGCTGTCTGACCGACACCAATGTCGCCGAGGGCGGCTCCGAGTTCGTCCATCCTCGAATCGGTCCCGACAAGGAGTTGCAGCACCCGGTCGCGTGCCACGGTGAAGTCCGTCGAGTCGATGAGCATGAGGGTCTCGCGAGCTGGATCCGTTGTCGTTCTCAGATCGACGTGCAGGTTCCACCCCAGCGCATCCATCAGCGGTGCGAACTTGCGCGAGTACGCCCAGGGAATCGCCGGCGTACCCACGGACAGCGAGTTGAGGCAAGCGTGCATGCGCGCACCGACGACCACGTCGGCCGTGGCGAGAATGCCGCGAACCGATGTCAGGGAGTCCGGAACGAGGATCTCGACCGAGTCTCCGAAGTACCTTCCGAGTTCTCGGACTGCCGGTACATCGTTATCTGTCACAGTCGAATCGAGGACGTGTGCAAGGAGACTGACACTGCGATTGCGTTGGAGCAGCCCATCGATCAGGGCTGTGACGGATCGACGATAGCTTGCGTAGTCGACGTGCGGATTTTCGTGCCAGAGAAGCCCGGAGACGTTGATCACCACGTCCCGCTCGATACCGCCGGTGTGTTCTGTACGCGGCAGCGCGAACACCAGGTCTGTCGACTCGGACGTCGACTGCCTTCCCAGCTGTTTCGCATACTCGAGACTGACTGGATCGCGGGCGAACACGCTGGTGGCCCGTTGGAGGGATCTCGTCGCGATGATCCGCCCGAGCCTGCTGTCGAAAGGGCCGATCGTCTGGGGCATGAGAATGGTCGGCACTCGCAACTGTGCGGCGACGCGCTGTACATAAGCCATCAAGACGAGGCGTCGAAGCCCGTAGATGTCCGTGAAGCTGTCGCCGGCGCCGGTGTCCAGAATCGCATCGTATCGGGAGAGTTCCCGCTTGATCGGTCCGCGTGAGCGGAAGACGTCCCGGAGCACGCTTCGCTTGCTGAGTGGGGTGTCGTCACTGTCCTGGGTGTGGAAGGTCAATTCGGCGTTCGGCCATCTCCGTTCGACTATCGACTCTGTTCCCTCCGCCAGAGCGCGAAGGCCGAGATTCGTCGACTCCCGATCGGCCCAGAGCACGAGGATTCGCGGATTCGGACCGGTCATGCCGTGACCTCATCGATTCTGCTGGATTGCGCGAGAAGTGAGCGGGTGTACCAGAGGAACCTGTGCGACTCGGACCGCCACAGCACTGACCGTTCCGGTGAGCCGAGCGATTTCACGTAGAACGCCACCGACCTCGACAGTAGGCCAGCGGCGACGGAGGCCTTCCACACCACACTCTGCACACGATTCTGGGCCATCTTCCACTTGTACAAGTCGTAGAGATTGATCACCCATGCAGGATTCGGCCTTTTCGATACGTTGGAGCCTGTACTGCCTCCGACAACGTGGGTTCCCGATTGTTCGGCACTCATGATGATCCGCATGCCGTGTTGCCGTGTGCGAAGACAGAACTCCAGGTCCTCCGCATACATGAACCATCTTTCGGTGAGTCCGCCCAATTCGTCCCATGTCTGCTTGCGGACCATCATGCAGGCCCCGGATACCCAATCCAGCTCGCGCGTTGCGAAATCGTGGGCATGGAGGAGATAAAGACCTTCGAAATGAGGATGTCTGTGCGACAGTCGTGAAAGGCCCGAGAAGTGGTTGAACACGCTGACGACGTTGGGTTCCCTGCCACCTTCGCGGATCTGAAGGCGTCCGGCCGGATGACTGAGTGTCGGTGCGACGATCCCGACACTTGGCGACTCGTCGAAGATTGTCGCCAGAGCGAGTACGTCTCGAGGGGAGATGCGTGCATCGGGATTGAGCAGCAGTATCGCTCGCCCCCGTGCATGGCGTGCCGCACGGTTGACACCTCGGGCGAAACCCACGTTCTCCTCGTTCCGAACTACGACTGCGTCCGGCGCTACCTCAGCGAGAACCGCCAGTGTGCGATCCGCGGATGCGTTGTCCAGCACGATGAGTTCGATTCCGTCCTGTCGGGACAGTGGGCGAACGCAATCGCCGATGACGGCTTCGCTGTTGTAGGTCACTATGATCACGGAAATCTGCGACTCGCTCATCACGTTCCTTCGATTGGTGCGCGGGTAGTGCGTAACCGGCGAACGAAAGGATCATCCATCGCACACTGGCGCATTGACGGTCACTTTCGGATCATCGACGAGCGGCTGGACCGGCACCCGCGCCTCACCCGGTGCGGTGGGTTCGTTCAGTTCGTACCGCAACTCGACGGTGGCACCCTTCGGGATGGTGACGGGGACCGTGAAGACCGGGTGACCCAGTTCCTTTCCCTGGATGGCGAACGACTGCTTGCCGTCGATGCTTGCCTTCGTCAGGGTTGCACCGTTGGTCGACAGCAACGACACCATGGCGACGTTGGTGCCATATGGCAGGGGCTTGTCCTTGAAGGTTCCTGCGACGATGCGCGGAAAGTTGGTGTCCGGGGTGTTGTTGGTCAGCCGCACGGTGACGGCGGTCGTACGGGTATCACCTGTGCAGTCGCCGGCGGTGTAGTCGATCTCGCGGTCGAGGTAGTAGTCCAGCTTGTTGCCGCCGTTGTTGTTGATCACGACGCCGGCGTACGGGGCGGGATCCTGGGGCACCGTGTATCCCAGCGTGGTGTCGGCGAGAATCGCCTGCTCTTCCGGATGCGCACTCCACACTGCGATGCGCCGCTCTCCGGCGGCCCTCCCGACCGCATCGAGAAGTCGCTGGGGTGATTCGATCTTGCCGGTCATCTTCTCGACGACTTTCCCGGCGATGGTCTGCAGGTATTCCTTGCGGTCGGCGTTCTCGGCGTGGTAATTGGCCTCGTCGGTGATGAATCGGGTGTAGGCGGTGGACTCGGTGAGTTCGACGACGTTGCCGGCATCGACAACCTCCCCATCGGGCAGGGTGACCGGGCCGACGGCGGCCAGGACGTAGCTCAGTGCCACAGGATCCGTCGCGATTGCTCCGTCCACCTGCTCACCCGACTCCTGCGCCCACATCGACTGCCAGATCCGGCCCGCGTACGGGAAGTGGGAGCTCAGGTTGCTGTTTCGGATGTCGACCGAGGGATTGTAGTTGCCGTACATGCTCTTGTAATCGGGGCCGAGATCGAGTGGCCGCTTGTCGTAGGACACTTCGGTGTTCTTGCCGAGTTTCTCGATGCCCAGTTTTCCGTCGCTGGCGCGGATGACGCTGTAGCCGCCGACGAGTCCGCCGGTGGCGCGTGCTTCCGCGTTGGTCTGAAACGCGAGGAAGTAGCTCCGAGGTCCGTCGAGGCCGAGCATCGCCGGAAGCACTTTGGCGCCGATCGTCGTGTTCTCCAGTAGTTTCGCCACGTCGTCGGTCTGATTCTGTAGTTCGGACCGCGCATCGTCCACCAGGCCGAGGTATCCCGCGCCTCGAATGCCCTGCGCCTGGGTCGCCAGGTTCCGCGCCGCAATTGACGTCTCCTGCAGTGCCGGGGCCGCGTCGCGCAGCGGCTGGAGTTGCACGCTGCCGCCTTCGCCGATCAGATCGCGGGGTGACAACGCGACGCCGACGTCGACCGCGGGTGTGAGAACGTCACGAGTGAGCCCGACCACGACGTCGGACATCTGCTGTGCCGATTCGAACGGGGCTCCTAGGCCGGGAACGGCTGCCAGCGAACTCCAGGGGACCGAGTGCAGGTTGTCCTGTGCGCCCTCGGCCCGTTCCCGGGCTTCGGCCGCCGCTCGCTGGGCGCCCTCCGTGTCCCCGTCGAGCAGTGAATTCTTCGCGAGCTGCGCGTTGTCCCGCGCGGCGGTGAGGTTGTGCTGGACCTGCCAGGCCGAGAAGCCGAACCATGCGACGACCACGACAGCGGCTATGCCCACACCGGTGAGTACGCGCCGTCGAACGGTCCACCGACGCGGCGCCGTCGGCGCCCCAGCGGGTATCGAACCGTCGCTGTGGGAGTTGTTGGGCGACTTCGCGTCCATTCAGGTCTGCTCCTAGCTATCGAGGATGAGGTTTTTGGTCGCGTAGCTGAACTGCTAGTCGCGGGAGGAATGCACAGGACTACTGCGGCTTATGTCACCGCGCCGGCTTCTGCTGTTGCATTCCCGTTTTCTGCGAAGTTAGTAGACCTGCGCCACCTGTCGTATCCTCCTCTGTCCGTGTCTGTTCCGGTCAACAAAGAGTAAGGGTAAGCGCAGGCATGTTCCTGTTCGGTGGTGGCGCGGGCACCCGCCGGACGAGCGCTGCGAACGAGTTGGGACTGCGAGTAGGGTCACCGTAACGATTTCCTCTGCAACACCCATACGTATACGGCCCCGTCCGGGCAGTTCGTCAAAGTTGTAGATCGGGGGACAGATAGTGGGCTCGGGGTTTCCGCGCAAGACTGCAGGTGAAGTGGATTCACGTGCCTTCCCGCTCTCGCATGCCCAAAAGGGGCTGTGGTTTGCGCAGCAGTTGGAACCGAACGTCCCCATACTCGTCGCGCAGTACGTCGAACTCCGTGGGCCTGTGGACGTCGGAGCGTTGAAGTGGGCGTCCGAGCAGGGCTCGTTCGATATCGAGTCACCCGGGGTACGGATCGTCGACTACGCGGGTGAGCCGTACCAGTTGGCCGACGAGACGATCGACGACGAACTCGCCTACGTCGACCTCCGGTCCCGTGAAGATCCTGTGGCCGAGGCGCACCGGTGGATGGACGAGCGGCGGCGCCGCCCCATGTCGGTGTATCGGGACCGGTTGATTTCCGCGACACTGCTGCACGTCGGCCGTGACCACTACTTTCTCACCACCTTCGCGCACCACCTGATCCTCGACGGCTACGGCGCCATGGTGCTGATGAATCGGGTGGCCGAGCTTTACACGCACGCAGTCGCGCGCACGGAGGCTCCCGCGTCGAAGGCGCTGCCACTACGCGAACTGTACGAGGCCGAGGATGCGTACCCGCAGTCCCGCCGGTTCGAGATCGACCGAGAGTACTGGGCCGAACGCACAGCGGACCTGCCCGAGCCTTCCCGGTTGACCGACCGGCAGAGCGCCCCGTCGGCAGTGTCGTTGCTCGCCGGCAAGGTGATGGATCCCGCTGTCGTCGACGAGCTGGAAGCACTCGCTCGCGACTGGAATTCGTTCGAGGTACCGATCGTGGTCGCGGCGTTCGCCGCATTTCTCGCACGGATGACGGGCAATTCGGATGTCGTGCTGAGTCTCCCGGTGTCAGCCCGCACCACCGCGGGCGCGCGCCGTTCGGGTGGCAGTGTGGCCAACATCGTTCCGCTCCGGATCGCGGTGGATGCGCACGGGACTACACACGACCTGGTGCGCCGTGTCCAACTGGAACTGACCGGTGCGCTGCGACATCAACGTTTCCGGTACGAAGACATCCTCCACGACATGCGGTCGACCTCCCGCGTCGGCCGCGGCTTCGGGCCGATGGTCAACATCATGATGTTCCACACCGAGACGTGGTGGGGTGAGGTACTCGGTGAACTGAATGTTCTCACCGCCGGCCCGGTCGACGACCTCGCGGTGGCGATCTATCCGGGTGCCGCCGGCCAGAACGTCCGCGTGGACTTCGAGGGCAACCCGGCGGTGTACGAACGAGACGAACTTGCGGGACACCACGAGAGATTTCTGGAGTATCTGGGCGGATTCGTCGGCGCGGATGCCGAGGCAGCGGTCGGCAGCCTGCCATTGCTCACCGACGACGAACTCGAGACGCTTGTGCCTCTCACCGGTCCCCCCTCGGTATCTCCGCTCACCCTTCCGGACATGTTCGACAAGACAGCGGATTCCGACACGGTTGCCGTCCGCTGTGGCGATGTCGAGATGACCTACCGCGCTCTGCACGAGCGATCGAATCGGCTCGCGCGCAGACTGCTTGCGCAGGGCGTAGGCGTCGGAAACCGCGTTGCGTTGATGCTGCCCCGCTCGATCGAACAGGTGGTCGCGGTGTGGGCCGTCGCGCGATGCGGTGCGGCGTTCGTTCCGGTGGACCCGGACTATCCGGCCGAACGCATCGCGCACATGATCGACGAATCAGGCGTCACCATCGCTGTCGCAACGGAACCGGAGGTGGTGCCTCCTGGTGTCGAGTGGGTGGATGTCGCCGATGCGCCGGGGAACAGCGCGCCTATAGCCGATGCGGAACTGGCACACCCGATCAGGCTGGACAACGCGGCCTATGTCATCTACACGTCCGGCTCGGTCGGGGCGCCACGCGGTATCACCATGCCCCATCGGGGACTTGCGAATCACGCCGCCGCACTGCGTCGTCTCTACGCGGCAGATTCCCGCTCGCGGGTGCTGATGTGCGCGTCGCCCTCCTATGACGCCTCGATTCACGAGTTGCTGGTCGCAGTCACAGCGGGTGCGACGCTGGTGATCGCGCCGCCGCCGGTGCGCGGGGGGAAGGCGCTCGCCGACCTGCTGCGGCGTGAGCGGATCACCCACTGGACCACGACACCGGCGGTCCCGGCGCAGATGGATCCGGCTGGATTGGCCGACCTGGAGGTACTCGCCGTCGCCGGTGAGGTCTGCCCGCCGGAACTGGTGGCGCGCTGGGGCGTGGGCCGCACCGTGTTGAACCTGTACGGGCCGACGGAAGTCACCGTGTGGGCCACGGCCACCGAAGCGCTGGTCCCTGGTTCCCGCACCACGATCGGGCGACCGATCGAAGGTGTGTCGGCCGTGGTGTTGGACCGGTTCCTGCAGCCGGTGCCGGCCGGAGTGGTGGGCGAGTTGTACCTGTCCGGTCCGGGGGTGGGCCGCGGATACCTGGAGCGGCCGGGTGCGAGCGCGACTCGTTTCGTCGCCAATCCGTTCGCGACCGATCTGCGACGCATGTATCGGACGGGCGATCTCGTCCGGTGGACTGAGGACCACGAGTTGGAATTCGTGGACCGGGCCGACGATCAGGTGAAGATCCGCGGATTCCGGGTCGAACTGGGCGAGATCACCGCGGTCCTCGGTCGGCATCCTGGTGTTGACACGGCGATCGCCGTGGCACACGACCGGAACGGCGAGTTGGTGGTGGACGGTTACGTTCACGGCGCCGGCCTGGATCCCGACGACGTTTTCGCCGGTGTGGCCGAGCGGCTGCCGGCGTACATGGTGCCCTCGACGGTCACAGTTCTCGATGCGGTGCCGCTCACACCGAGCGGCAAGGTCGATCGATCCGCGTTGCCGATTCCTGCGCCGTACGAACGCGAATTGCGCTACTGGGCACAGCAGCTCAGGGGTATGCCGAGTTCCCTGCCGTTGCCGATGGACCACGAGGTCTCGCTGAACTCCGGGGCGCTCACCGGTGTGGTTCCGTTCGCCCTGGATCCCGCCCTGAGCCGGGATGTGCACCACCTGGCGGCCCGGCACGAGGTCTCGCTCTTCACGGTCGTTCACGCGGCCGTGGCGGTGTTGTTGTCCGTCGTTAGCGGTGAGGACGACCTCGCCATCGGAGCGGTCCTGTCGGACTGCGCCGACGGACGGGGCGACCACGATTCCGAGCCCCTGGTGCTGCGCAGCAGGCCGGATCCACCTCTGACGTTCGAGAAGTTCCTGGTCGAAACCCGTCGCGTCGAGCAGGCCGCACGCGCACACGGCGCGGTTCCGTTCGCGCACGTGGTCGATGCTGTCGGGCAAGAGCTTTCGCCGGGACGGCACCCGCTCTTCCAGGTGATGCTGTCGGTGGAAGCGGAGACGGAGCGGGAGTTCGACGGTCTGGACCTGGTGGTATCGCTGCGTGATCGAGTCGGCGGAGAAGGCGGCGGGGTCGAGGGCGTATTACGTTACGCGGCACATCGTTTCGAGCGGGAGACGGTGGAGCGCTGGACGTGGCGGCTGCACCGGCTCTTCGTGGTGGTGGCCGAGAACCCCGGTGTTGCGCTGAGCTCGATCGACCTGCTGACGCCGGACGAGCGCGCCAGAGCCGTCGGAGGGATGACGGAATCGGCGGACCACGACACGTCGTTGTCCGAGGTGTTCCTGCAGCGAGTTGCCGACCGCCCGGGCGCCGTCGCCGTCAGCTGCGGTGGGGAGGTGCTCTCCTATGCCGAGGTCGACCGTCGCTCCGACCGTCTGGCGCGGGCGCTGACGGCGTCCGGAATCGAAGATTCGACCATTGTCGCTGTCGGACTGTCGAACCCGGCCGACCGGGTGGTTGCGCATATTGCCGTCATGCGGGCAGGCGCGACCTGCCTCCCGCTGAGCCTCGACCATCCCACCGAACGCATCCGGTACATGCTGGCCGACGTGGTGCCGACGCTGCTGCTCCTCAGTCGGGCTGACGCCGGAGCGATTCCTCACGGCGGATACCCGACCGTGCTGCTCGACGACGTCGAGATGAACAGCGCCGGCGACAACGACGTCACGGCGTGGGAGTCGGAACCGATTCATCCGGACCGCGTTGCCTATGTGCTCTGCCCCGTGGGCTCGGAACCGGTCGCGGTGACCCACGCGAATGTGCTGGCACGGTCGGGCAACGACTGCGCCGGTGTGGTGGCGGACATCTGGGGGCCGCTCGTCGACGGCGGGACGGTGGGGCACGACCGAACAGAGCGCGAGCCTGCAGAACCCACCTACCTGGATGCCGGGTCCCGCATCTACGTGCTGGACCGGGCGTTGCGGCCCGTCCCGCCCGGCACGGTCGGGGAACTGTATGTGGGAGGGCAGCAGGTTGCCCGAGGATTTCACCGTCGGCCCCGGGGTACTGCCGAAAGGTTCGTGGCCGACCCGTTCGTGCCCGAGAGCACGGAGGGAGCCGGGGGAGTACGGATGTACCGAACCGGGGACCGAGGGCGGTATCTCGACGGGCAACTGGAGCGGCTACCGAGGACATCCGGAGACAGCAGCCTCGCACGGTGGCAGCGGGCGTTGCGCGGCGTCGGTTCGTCGTCGCCGGTGCCGACCGACCGGAGAGTCGGGGGAGCTGCCTCCCGCTCGGACTGCGTGCACGAGTTCGCGATCGGCTCCGATCGCCACGAGGCCGCCCTGCGGTTGGCGCGCGAACAGGGCGTGACGCTGTTCACGGTCTTACGGGCGACTCTCGCGATCCTGCTCGCACGCATCGGTGTTCACCGCGACATCGTCATCGGTGGCAATGCCGGGCTGGCGGGAGATCGAGCCAAGACGGTGGCGTTGCGGGCCCGCGTCACCCCCTCCATGTCGTTTCTCGAGGTCCTCGAGCAGGTCCGGAGCTTCGATGTCGCGGCTTTCCAGGACGCGGACGTGCCGTTCGAGGCGCTCGCCGACCTGCTCGGCGGCGAGCGACCGCAGGTGTCGCTCGTGCTCGCGCCGACCTCGGAGAAGCGCACCACGCCGACGCCGTTCGATCTGGCGTTCACGTACTCGGAGCGCTGGTCGGATCACGATCCGGTGGGAGTGGACGGTGTCGTCACCTATACGCCGTCGCTGTTCGACACCGCGACCGTTCGATCGCTGGCCGAGTTGTTCGTGGACGTGCTGGCCGTCGTCACCGACCGCCCCGAGATCGACGTCGGCAGCATCGGCCTCGCTGCCGGCGCAGTCCTCGACGGCGGCGAACCGTCGGAACCGAGAACCCTTTCCGGGATTCTGACCGGCACTGCCCGCGCCTTCCCGAATGCACAGGCGCTCTCCGACGGTGCCGTGACTCTCACCTACCGTGACCTCGATGCGCGGTCCGATTCGCTGGCGCGTGTCCTGATCGACGCAGGTGCCCGTCCGGGCCGCGTGATCGCGCTCGCCCTGCCGCGGTCGGTGGATTTCATGATTGCGCTGTGGGCCATCACCAAGACCGGTGCGGCCTTCGTCCCGGTGGATCCGACACATCCGGCGGAGCGTCTGGAACGGGTGCTGACCGAGGCCGACGTGTGTGTCGGGGTCGGGGCGATGTCGGTGGGCGGTTCGCGGATCGCGTGGCTGCCGGTCACCGCGGGTGACTGTCTGAAAGATGTTGCTCCGGTGCATGTTCCGGTGCATCCGGACGAGGTGGCGTACGTCATCTACACGTCGGGTTCCACTGGCACGCCCAAGGGGGTGATGGTGCCGCACCGCGGTGTGTCCTCGCTGACCGAGGAAGCGGTGCGTCGGTACCGGGTCACGTCGGCCTCACGGGTGCTCCACGCCTACAACCCCACCTTCGACGCCGCGCTCCTCGAGGCGCTGCTCGCGTTCGGTTCAGGTGCCTGCCTGGTGGTCGCCCCCGCCGAGGTGTATGCGGGACCGGATTTGCATCGTGTGCTCGTCGAGCATCAGGTGAGCCATTATCTGTCGACGCCGGCGGTGCTGGCGTCCTTGAACACGGACGGGCTCGAGCACATCGAAGTCGTCGCGGTCGGCGGTGAGGCTCTGCATCCCGACCTCGCCGCGGCATGGAGCGACGGCCGGCGAATGCTCAATGCGTACGGGCCGACGGAGTCGACCGTCGTCGCCACCCTCGCCGCGGTCGACGACCACGTGACCATCGGCGGACCGATTCCCGGCACCACCGGTCGGGTGCTCGACGACCGATTGCGCCCGGTTCCCGTGGGTGCGATCGGCGAGCTGTATCTATCCGGGTCCGGACTGGCTCGCGGGTACGTCGGTGATCCGGGGCGAACCTCGGTGCGTTTCGTCGCGGGTGCGGGCGGTACTCGGATGTACCGGACCGGCGACCTCGTGCATCGCCGTGCCGACGACAATCTGCAGTTCATCGCGCGAGTGGACCGGCAGGTGAAGATTCGTGGCGTCCGCATCGAACCGGGGGAGGTCGACGCGGTGATCACCCGGGTCGCCGACGTCGACGGTGCGATCACGGTGGCCCGGCCCAACGCGGCCGGCGCCGACGCGTTGGTGTCGTATGTCGTGCCCCGCGGTTCTCTCGATGTGGAGTTGTTGCGCAAGAGACTCGAAGACATGTTGCCGTCGTACCTGGTGCCTGCCGCGGTCGTGGTGCTCGACGCGTTTCCTCTCAACCCGTCGGGCAAGATCGACGTGAAGGCGTTGCCGGCGCCGGTACTCGAGTCGAGGGTCTTCCGGGCACCGGTGTCGGCGGTGCAGGAGGCGGTCGTCGCCGTCTTCGCCGAGGTGCTCGCAGTGGAGCAGGTCGGGCTCGACGACGAATTCTTCGCACTGGGCGGTAACTCGCTGATCGCGACGCAGGCGGCCGCCCGATTGGGGGAGGCGTTGAATGCGCACGTGCCGGTCCGGATGCTGTTCGAGGCGTCGACGGTGGAGGCACTGGCCGAGCAGGTGTCTTCGGTGCTGGGCACGGGTAACCGGCCGGTCCTGTCGCGGCGGCCTCGACCGGAACGTGTTCCCCTGTCGCCGGCGCAGCAGCGGATGTGGTTCCTGAGCCGCTTCGACCCCGCTTCCCCGGCCTACAACATCCCCCTGGCCGTGCGGTTGACCGGAGACCTGAACGTGCCCGCACTGCAACAGGCGGTGCGCGACGTGCTGGAACGGCACGAATCTCTCCGGACGGTGTTCCCCGAACACGACGGCGAGCCGGTGCAGATCGTGGTGCCCGCTGAAACTGTGGAATTGGATTTGTCGCCGACAGTCGTGACAGCAGATGCCGTGGACGCCCACGTACTCTCGGTCGTCGCACGGGGATTCGACGTCTCGGCATCGGTCCCGATCCGTGGGCGGCTCCTGCGGGTGAGCGACAACGAACTGATCCTGGTCGTGGTGGTCCACCACATCAGTGCGGACGGCTTCTCCATGGCACCGCTGGCGCGGGATGTGGCGGCGGCGTACCTGGCGCGGGCGAGGGGCGACCGTCCCGGGTGGACACCGCTCGCGGTTCAGTATGCCGATTTCGCGCTGTGGCAGCGCGAGGTGCTGGGCGATGAAGGTGATCCGGAGTCGCCGGCCGCGAAGCAGTTCGCCTACTGGACGCGCACACTCGCGGGTATTCCCGAGTTCCTCGAGCTACCGACCGATCGCCCCCGACCCGCGGCACGCACCCATCGGGGTGCCGTGGTGCCCGTGACCATCGGGGCCGACACGCATCGACGTCTCGGCGATGTTGCACAACAACACAATACGACCCTGTTCATGGTGATGCATGCTGCTCTGGCGGTGTTGCTGGCGCGCGTGACGGGCACCTCGGACATCGTGATCGGCACTCCGGTCGCGGGCCGCGGTGAGCGGGTGCTCGACGACGTGGTCGGAATGTTCGTCAACACGCTGGTGCTGCGTACCGCGGTGGATCCCGACGCCTCCCTCCTCGACGTGCTGGACCAGGTCCGGGAGACCGATCTCGGGGCGATGGCCCACGCGGAGGTTCCGTTCGAGCGGCTGGTCGAGATTCTGAACCCGGTTCGTTCGCAATCGTATTCGTCGCTGTTTCAGGTCATGCTCGCGTTTCAGAATCAGGCCGAGGCGAAGCTGGAACTGCCGGGACTGACCATTGCGCCGCTCGAGATCGACGCGCATGTCACCAAGTTCGACCTCGACTTCTCGCTCTCGGACAGTTACGACGAGAACGGTGACCCTGCCGGTGTCGCCGGGACGCTCACGTACTCCACCGAGCTGTTCGATTCGGAAACGGCGGATCGGTTCGTCCGGGGTGTGGTGCGCGTCGCCGAGGCCTTCGCAACGCAACCGGGTCATCAGGTCCGCGATCTGTCCTTGCTGACGGACGACGAGACGGTCCAGATGCTGAATACGTGGAATTCGACGGACGTGGAGCTGCGCGCATCGACGCTGGTCGATCTTCTCGATGCTCAGGTGGCCGACACCGCCGATGCCGTTGCCGTCGTCTTCGAGGGCGATTCGTTGACATACGGCGAGCTGAACGCGCGTGTCAACCGCCTGGCGAGGCTGCTCCTCGAGCGCGGGGTAGGACCGGAATCCCTTGTCGCGCTTGCGTTCGAGCGCTCACCGGACATGATCGTCGGAATGTGCGCGGTCCTCCGGGCCGGCGGTGGGTACGTGCCTCTCGACCCCGACCACCCGGCAGAGCGTGTCGAGGACGTGCTGGGCTCCGCGGCGGCGGAACTGGTGTTGACCACTTCGTGGACCCGCGCGTCCTTGCCCGCCGGTATCGCGCACGTCGACATCGACACCGTCGATCTGTCCGGGTTCAGTTCGCGGCCGATCTGCGACGCCGAGCGGGTGGGCCCGCTGCGGCCGCAGAACACGGCCTATGTGCTGTTCACGTCGGGATCGACGGGACGACCCAAGGGCGTGGCCGTCAGCCACGCCGCGATCGTGAATCAGCTGCGCTGGCTCGCCGAGGGGTACGAGGTCACCGCCGACGACCGCGGAGTGCTCAAGGCTCCGTACACGTTCGATGTCTCGGTGTGGGAGATCTTCCTGCCCCTGAGTGTGGGAGCCCAACTGGTGGTCACGCGGCCCGGCGGGCATCGCGACCTCGACTATCTGGCGGCAGTCATCCGCGAGCAGCGGATCACCATGATGCATTTCGTGCCGTCGGTACTGGCCGCGTTCCTCGCAATGGGTGAGGGGGAGACCCTGTCCTCGCTACGACACCTCCATGTGGGCGGCGAGGAGGTGTCGTCCGAACTCGCGGAGGACGTGATCGCACTCCGTCCGGGCGCGTTCCACAATACGTATGGTCCCACCGAGGCGGCGATCAGCGCGACAGCGTTCAGGCTGGGCGAATCCGTGGATGCGCGAGTGCCGATCGGTGCGCCGGTGTGGAACACCCAGGCGTACGTGCTGGACGCACGGCTGAATCCGGTTCCGGTGGGTGTCGCCGGCGAACTCTATCTCGGCGGCGACCAATTGGCCCGCGGGTATGTGGGACGGAGCGAGCTCACTGCGGAACGATTCGTGGCCGATCCCTTCGGTCGGCGGGGAGAACGCCTGTACCGCACAGGCGATCTCGTGAAGTGGACCCGAACCGGTCAGCTGGTGTACCTGGGCCGAACGGACCTCCAGGTCAAGCTGCGCGGCTTGCGCATCGAACTGCGGGAGATCGAGTCGGTGCTGGAGGCGGCGGTGCGGGTGTCCCAGGCCGCCGTGGCGCTGGTCTCGGACGAGCGTGGCGGTGACCACCTCGTCGGTTACGTCGTGGCCGAACAGGGTCAGCGGATCGACACTCGTGAATTGGCGGCGTCTGCGCGAGAACGGTTACCCGCGTACATGGTGCCGTCGCAGATCATGATCCTGGACGAACTGCCCCTGGGGTCGGCGGGGAAGCTCGACAGGCGTGCACTTCCGAAGCCGCGGTTCGAACCACGGCCGTTCCGCGCCCCGGTGACGGACATCGAGGTTGCGGTGGCAATCGCCTTCGCGGAGCTGCTCGGTCTCGAGACGGTGGGTGCGGACGACAATTTCTTCGAGCTGGGCGGAAACTCCCTGATGGCGGTGCGCGTGGTGAGTGCCCTCGAGGCGTCCATCGGCGTTGTGGTTCCACTGCAGATGGTGATGACGGATCCGACCCCGAGTTCGATAGCGGAACGGCTGAGTTCGGCCGATCGACAACGTGACGGGGCGCTCGACGTGGTCTTCCCCATCAGGACCGCGGGGGAGGGGCGCCCACTGTTCTGCTTCCACCCGATCGTGGGTCTCGCCTGGTGCTACACGGGTTTGACGTCCAGGATCGATCCCGATCGGCCGATTTACGGCCTCCAGTCGCCGGCGATCAACGGCGAGGACCCGCTGCCGGCATCGATCGACGATTTCGCGGCGAGGTACGTGGGGGAGATCCGCCGGATCCAGCCTCGCGGTCCGTACGAACTTCTGGGCTGGTCGCTCGGCGGCGTCCTCGCGCATGCAGTCGCAGTGCAACTGCAAGCTGCGGGTCACGAGGTGGCGACCGTCGTGATGCTCGACAGTTACGCGCATCAACCGGACCCGAGGGACACGGAGATGCCGGTGAGTGTGAGCGACCTGCTCTCGGGAATCGGCGTCGATGCGGACGTGCCTGCGGCCGTTGCGGACATGACACCCGAATCGGCGGTGGACCTACTGGCTGCGACGGGCGGCCCCACGGCCGTTCTCAGCCGCGACCAACTCCACAGGCTGATCGAGGGTGCCGCACACAACTGCGCGCTGCTCGATCACCACACCCCGGGTGTCTTTCGCGGTGATGTCGCGTTCTTCACTGCCGGACGGGACGATCCGACGGGATCGGCGGCGGCAGCGAGCTGGGAGCCCTACGTGGCGGGCGCTGTCCGAAACCGGATCGTCGACAGTACGCATTGGCACATGACGTCAGCTGCGGTGTTGAGGGTGGTCGGGGCGTCCTCGAGACGCTGAGCCCGCTCAGTACCGAATTCGGAACGGCGTTCGGCGGCGTCGCCCGGTTCGCCGAGCCCACGGTCGGTCCTCGGTAGTCGGGAACGTCCACGCGGCGATGGCGACGGCCGCAACGGACAGCAGGTCGGACACCGTGAGCCCGTGCGTGGCGTCGAACTCCCAGAGGACTTGACCCTCGAGCGGTCCGTTGCCGAACAGCCATAGAACCGCGGCAGCGACGGTGGCTGCGGCGGACAGGCGGGAGGGGCGTGCAAGGCACAGTGTGGTCGCCGCAAACAACAGATTCATGAACACGAGTGGATAGAAGGGCAGCGCCATCCCGCTATCCTTCCAAGCTGCGCCGGGACTGCGCGCGCTGGGGCGCGGTCACGCAACCGTTCGGTCGGGCGGGTCGTTCTTTCTTGTCGTGTCTTCCCTGGCGGGTAGTTCGCGCAGGTCTTTCTGCCGTATCGCTCTCCCGATGAGGATCGCGAGCGGCACCGACAGTGCTACCCACACGAGCGCGACCCAGGCAATCCACCACACAATTCGAGTATGCCCGCCCCTGGACGCTTGCCCAAGGGCGCCGCGGTCCGAGGGGACTGGTCGGTAGCACAAATTCGCAAAAATTACCTGGTTATCGCTGGTTTGCCCTGCCAAGTTCGGGGCACCCCCTTCGGTAGGGATTGGTTCTCTTTTTCAAGGAGGTGGGTGATGACGACACCAGGTATGTCGATCGAGAGACACCCTGATATCGCCGAGTTGCGGGCTCGCTACGACCGAGTCTCGGAACAGCCGATGACGCAGGTCACCGAGGGCCTGATGTTCATGGCGGGCCTCTACATGGCGGCGTCGCCGTGGATTGTCGGGTTCGCGAGCCAGTCGGGCCTGGCGATGTGCAATCTGTTGTCGGGTGTTGCGGTGGCACTGCTTGCCGTCGGTTTCACGTCGGCCTACTCACGCACGCACGGCATGGCGTTCGTCGCGCCGCTGCTGGGTCTGTGGATGATCGTCAGCCCGTGGCTGGTCGTCGGAGTTACCACCACGGCGGGAATGATCTGGTCGAACGTGATCTGCGGCATCGTCGTCTGTCTGCTGGGTCTCGGTATCACCGCCATGGGCATGGCGGACGGCGGAATGCGGATGAGGAGGAGGTAGTCGCGGCGCGTGCCTTCATGGGGATGGGGCACGAGTCACAGGAGCGCCCGCCGATTCGGTGGGCGCTTCGTTGTTCGTCTAATTCTGTTTGAGAAACGCGTCGTGCTCCTGGTGGGCGCGCTTGATGAGGTCCATGAGTGCGGTTTCCTCGCGGACCATCTTCTTGAACTTCGGGTCGAGCTTCTTGAGCTGTTCCTCCTCGCCCCGCAACTTGTCATACATGCGTTCGCGCTCGGCCAGGTCGGCGGTGTAGTCGAGGTCGAGGTAGTTGATCGCGTGCCGCCGGGCACCGGCGATGGCGGATTGTGCCCTGCCCCGCTTGCTGGTGAGCGACGCGATCACGGTGATGACGAGGATGCCGATGATGACGGCCAGCGACGCGAACGTGCTGATCTCGATGACGTTCACCGGTTCGCCGTCGTTGACGAACGGCAGGTTGTTCTCGTGCAGCGCATGCAGGATCAGCTTGACCCCGATGAACGCGAGGATCGCGGACAGTCCGTACGACAGGTAGATGAGGCGGTCGAGGAGACCGTCGAGCAGGAAGTACAGCTGCCGCAGACCCATCAGCGAGAACACGGTGGCCGTGAAGACGACGAAGACGTTCTGGGTGAGGCCGAAGATCGCGGGAATGGAGTCGAGCGCGAACAGGATGTCGGTGCCGCCGATCGCAACCATCACCAGCAGCATGGGCGTCATCGCCCGCTTGCCGTTCTCGATGGTGAAGAGTTTGTCGCCGTCGTAGTGCTCGGTGGTGTGCATGAACTTCTTCGCGATCCGGATGATGAAGTTGTCGGCCGAATGCGAATCCTCGGTCTCGGGTCGCAGCATGTTGCCGGCGGTGATCAGCAGGATCAGGCCGAAGAAGTAGAACACCCACGCGAACGAGTTGATCAGCGCGGCACCGAGGAAGATGAACGCGGTCCGGGCGAAGATCGAGAACACGATGCCGAACAGCAGGACCTTCTGCTGGTCTTCGCGCGGCACCCGGAAGCTGGACATGATGATGAGGAAGACGAAGAGGTTGTCGACGGACAGCGCCTTCTCCGTGACGTAGCCGGCGAAGTACTCCGAGCCCATGTCGACGCCGCCGAAGATCAGGACCGCGACTCCGAAGAGCACCGCGAGTCCGACGTAGATCGACGACCAGATCGCCGCTTCCCTCAGCGTCGGGATGTGCGCGTGGCGGACGTGGAAGAAGTAGTCGAACGCGAGCAGCGCGACGATCACGATGATCGTCACAATCCAGGCGAACGGAGTCACATGCATCGTCTCTGCCTTTCAGCTGAAGCGAACGCGCCTGTTCGTCAGCGTAGTCGCGCACAGGGCGGGACTCGGCAGAACCGCCGCGGTCGCCGGGACGGCACACGCGCTGCCGCCCCGGCGATCGGGCTTATCCTCGGTCGCCGAACACCGTCCGGTGCCAGTCCTTCCTGGCGGTTCCGGTGATGTCGGACATGACGTGCTTGACGTTGGTGTATTCGTCGAGCGAGTACGTCGACATGTCCTTGCCGTAACCGGACGCCTTGTACCCGCCGTGGGGCATCTCGCTGATGATCGGGATGTGGTCGTTGATCCACACGCAGCCCGCGGCGATGTCGCGGGAGGCGGTTTGAGCCCGGTACAGGTCCCGTGTCCACGCGGACGCCGCCAGCCCGAAGTCGGTGTCGTTGGCGAGCGCGATTCCGTCCGGATCGTTGTCGAACGGCAGGACGACGAGAACCGGGCCGAAGATCTCCCGCTGCACGATCTCACTCGACTGGTCGGCACCCACGACGAGCGTCGGCTCGTAGTAGAAGCCGGATGCGAGGTCGCCCCCGGGGACGGATCCGCCGCGGACGATCTTCGCCCCGGTGTCGCGGGCGCGATCGATGAATCCGGCGACGTGCTGCTGCTGTCGCCGCGACACCAACGGCCCCATGTCGGTCTCGGGATCGGACGGGTCGCCCAGGCGGACGGTATCCATGAGTGAGGCCACCCCGGCGACGAAGTCGTCGTACAGCGGACGCTGCACGTAGGCGCGGGTGGCCGCGGTGCAGTCCTGGCCCGAGTTGATGAGGGCACCGGCGACGGCTCCGTTGATCGCCGCCTCGAGATCGGCGTCGTCGAACACCACGAAGGGGGCCTTCCCGCCCAGTTCCAGATGAAGTCGCTTGCCCGCCGCGGCGGCCGCGATCTGCCGTCCCACGGGCGTCGATCCGGTGAAACTCACCATGCTCACGTCCCGATGCGACACCAGCGACGACCCCGTCGTCACGCCGCGGCCGGTGATCACGTTGACGACGCCGTCCGGCATTCCGGCTCGGGACGCGGCCTCCGCGAACAGCAGCGACGTCAGGGGAGTGATCTCCGCCGGTTTGAGCACGATGGTGTTGCCCGCGGCCACCGCGGGCAGGACCTTCCACGCGGCCATCTGCAGCGGATAGTTCCACGGCGCGATCGAGCCGATCACCCCGACCGGTTCGCGGCGGATGCTGGACGTGTGGTCGGGGGAGTACTCGCCCGACGCCTTGCCCTCCAGATTGCGGGCCGCGCCGGCGAAGAACGACACGTTGTCGATCGACCCGGGAACGTCGAACTCGGTCGAGAGTTTGATCGGTTTGCCCGTCTGCCGGGTTTCGGTGCGTGCGATGTCGTCGGACATCTCCGTGAGCTCGGCAGCCCATCGAGTCAGGACGGCGGAACGCTCGCCCGGGCTCGTCGTCGACCAGTCCGCGTAGGCGGTCTTCGCGGTGGCGACCGCGTCGTCGACGTCGTCCACCGATGCTTCGGTGCGGGAGGAGATCACCTCGCCCGTGGCCGGATCGAGCACCTCGTACCGTTCGGCCGCCCGGCCGTCCCGGTAGCGGCCGCCGACGTACAGCCCGGGAAGGTCCTGGTGGTTCACAGCAGGGTCCAGGCTTCGGTGAGGACGCTGCGGAGGATGTGTTCGATTTCGTCGAATTCGGTCTGTCCGCAGATCAGGGGCGGGGCGAGTTGGATGACCGGGTCGCCGCGGTCGTCGGCCCGGCAGTACAGGCCGGCGTCGAACAGGGCGGTGGAGAGGAACCCGTGCAGGATCCGTTCGGCCTCGTCGTCGGTGAACGACTCCTTCGTGGTTTTGTCCTTGACCAGTTCGATGCCGTAGAAGAAGCCCTCGCCGCGCACGTCCCCGACCATCGGCAGATCGGTGAGCTTGTCGAGGGTGGCCCGGAACGCCGGCGCCTGCTCGGCGACGTGGGCGTTGAGGCCCTCGCGTTCGAAGATGTCCAGGTTCGCCAATGCCACCGCCGCCGAGACGGGGTGCCCGCCGAAGGTGTAGCCGTGCGCGAACATCGACGTCCCGTCGGCGAACGGTTCGAACAATCGGTCCGAGGCGATCATCGCCCCGATCGGGGAGTACCCGGACGTGAGGCCCTTGGCGCAGGTGATGATGTCGGGGACGTACCCGAAGTCGTCGCACGCGAACATCGACCCGATCCGGCCGAACGCGCAGATCACCTCGTCCGAGACCAGCAGCACGTCGTACTCGTCGCAGATCTGCCTGACCCGCTCGAAGTAGCCGGGCGGGGGCGGGAAGCAGCCGCCGGCGTTCTGCACCGGTTCGAGGAAGACGGCGGCGACGGTGTCCGGGCCCTCGAATTCGATGGCCTCGGCGATCCGGTCGGCGGCCCAGATCCCGAACGCCTTCGGGTCCGAGCCGAGGGGTTCGGGGGCCCGGTAGATGTTGGTGTTGGGGACCCGGAACGCGCCGGGGGTGAGCGGTTCGAACGGGGCCTTCAGGGCGGGGATGCCGGTGATGGCGAGGGCGCCCTGCGGGGTGCCGTGGTAGGCGATGGAGCGGGAGATCACCTTGTGCTTGCCGGGTTTGCCGACCTTCTTGAAGTACTGCTTGGCCAGTTTCCAGGCGCTTTCGACGGCCTCGCCGCCGCCGGTGGTGAAGAAGACCCGGTTCAGATCGCCGGGGGCGTAGCCGGCGAGGCGTTCGGCGAGTTCGATCGCCGGTGGGGTGGCGTAGGACCAGAGCGGGAAGAACGCGAGCTGTTCGGCCTGCTTGGCGGCGGCCTCGGCGAGCTCGGTCCGGCCGTGACCGGCCTGAACCACGAACAACCCGGACAGCCCGTCGAGGTAGCTCTTGCCGGCCGCGTCCCAGATCCGGGCACCCTCACCGCGGGTGATGATCGGCGGGGTGATGTTCTGCCCGTGCCGGGAGAAATGCCCCCACAGGTGGCGGCGGGCTGCCGCTTCGAGTTGCGGCGTCGTGGGCGAAGAGGTGGTAACCGTGGTCATCGGGTTCCCCAATCATATTGCTGTTTGACAAGTTTCAGGTACACCATCGTCTCGGTGCCGAGCACACCGGGAATAGTGCGAATTTCTTTGTTGAGCACGGTCAGGAGGTGGTCGTCGTTCTCGCATACGATCTCGGCCAGAATGTCGTACGCGCCTGCCGTCAACACGACGTAGTCGATGGCGTCGACGTCGGCGAGCCGGGCGGCGATGTCGGTGACATCCCCGGAGCAGCGGATTCCGACCATGGCCTGACGTGAGAATCCCACTTGAACGGGGTCGGTGACCGCGACGATCTGCGTGACGCCGGTGTCGATCAGCTTCTGCACGCGTTGGCGTACAGCCGCTTCCGACAATCCGACGACCTTGCCGATGGCCGAGTACGACCGCCGTCCATCCTCCTGAAGTTGCTCGATAATCTGCTTGGACACGGGATCGAGAGAGGCAGGCTGCTCAGACATGCTCGAATCCTCCCTTGCTCGTGGTGTCGAAGACAATCGGCTCGGACATTTCGGAAACTATCGCCTCTTCCCGGTGACGTCGGCACTCACGACTCGGGCACCTTCACTTCGGTGTCGGCGGTGAGGGTGCGTCCGCGGAAGAAGTCCCGGGAGCCGGTCGCGAAACACAGCAACATCAGGGGGATTCCGACCACCAGCATTCCGACGCCGAGAACGAACACGCCCCCGAACGGACCGAACGCGGTGAATCCGTAGTCGGGACGCAGCATGTCGACGGCGCTCTGAACGAAAGCCCACGTCATGCAGAGGGCACCGAGCAGCGGAAAGATGCCGCGCATGAACAGATTCCGGGCCGAGTCGAGGAGTGTCCGACGGAAGTACCAGACGCACGCGTAGGCGGTGATGCCGTAGTAGAAGGCGACCGCGAGTCCGAGCGACGCCACCGAATCCTGCAGGGCGTTGGCGCTCGCGAACGACAGGACCAGGTAGAACAGGAGCGCCGACGCTCCCATGACCAGGGTTCCGAAACCGGGGGTCATGTATCGGGGGTGCACGGTGGAGAATTTTCGCGGCAGTGCCTCGTAGACCGCCATCGACAATGTTCCGCGGGCCGTCGGCAGGATGGTGGTCTGGGTCGAGGAGAGCGCGGAGATCGAGACGGTCAGCAGCAGCAGCGAGGCGGCGACCGGTCCGGCGACGGGCCCGCCCAGGGTGGTCAGGACGTCGTCGACGTTTTCGGGATTGTTCAGGCCGATGCCGGTGTCGCCGAACCCGGCGAACGACTGGACCGCGTATCCGACGAGGACGTACGTGGCGACGAGAATGACCGTGGTCAAGACCGCGGCGCGGCCGGGGGTCCGCTCGGAATCCTTTGTTTCCTCACCGACTGCCAGGCAGGCATCCCACCCCCAGTAGATGAAGATGCACAGGATGATGGCCTGTGCGGCACTGGACATCGAGACGCCGGTGGGAATGATCCAGTCGAGTTTCGGCGTGATCGCCTGCGGGCCGGCAGTGCCGCCGAACACCTTCGACAGTGCGATGATGCTGACCCCGATGAGGACGGTGAACTGGACGGCGATCAGGACATTCTGCAGCCGTTCGCTGATGAGGATGCCGCGAAAGCTGACGTAGGTCATGGCGGCGATGAAGAAGCACCCCAGCAGAACCTTCGCGGCGAGCGACTCGGCTGCCGCGTGCAACCCGAGAACCTCGAACAGGTAGATCGCCGCAATCTCCGCGGTGTTGGCGAGGACGATGATTGCGGACACGGCGAGTCCCCACCCCGCCATCCACCCGATCCACGGACCGAACGCCTTGGTACCCCAGGTGAACGAGGTCCCGCAGTCCGGGGTGTCCCGATTGAGCTCGCGGTAGGCGAACGCCGTGAGCAACATCGGGATGAACGCGACGAGGAACATCGACGGTGCCTTGTCGCCGACGGCCAGAACGACGTATCCCAGCGTCGCGGCGAGGCTGTAGGCGGGCGCGACCGACGACAGCCCGATCACCGTGTTGCCGATCAATCCCAGTGCGCCGCTGTTGAGGCCCTTCGCGGAGCCGAGCGGGTTCTGGGTCTTCGAGGGCTGGGTCTTCAAGGGTGGAGGTTCGGCAATGCTCATCAATTCTCCCTCGAGGTGTGCGGTGCGGGCAGGCGTGCCCGTGCAGGTGTAGTACAGGGGTGTAGTGGTTTTCTCGGTTAGACGATATGAGGGGCTGGGCTAGGGCCCCACGCACATGTGAACGTGGGTTGCCGACAGGAAACGGGTCCTGGCCGGTAGAGCCACAAGATGTGGGAGGCCCCAGCGATGAATCAGCGTACGAGCATTGGATTGGATGTGCACGCACGATCGGTGGTCGCCTGCGGCCTCGACGGGCAGACCGGTGAGCTGTTCGAGCGAAGATTGACACCGGATCACGGCGAAATCGTGGGCTGGAGCAGGTCCCTACCGACTCCGGTGGCGGTGACCTACGAGGCCGGGCCGACCGGCTTCGGGCTGGCTCGATCACTGACCGCGGCGGGCATCGAGTGCCTGGTGGCCGCACCGTCGAAGCTGCAGCGCCCGCCCGGAGATCGGGTCAAAACGGACGCGCGCGACGCGCGACATTTGGCTCGTCTGCTGCACCTCGGGCAGATTGTCGAGGTGGCGGTGCCGAGCGTCGAGCAGGAGGCGGCCCGTGATCTGGTGCGTGCCCGGGAGGACTGTCGTGGGGATCTGATGTCGGCCCGGCATCGGGTGTCGAAACTACTTCTGCGGCAAGGGATCGTCTACTACGGTGGCCACGCGTGGACGAAGGTGCATGACACCTGGCTGCGTGCCCAGCACTTCGACGCACCCGGTCTGCAGCTGGCGTACGAGACCGCCTATGACACCATGCTCGCGGCGGTGGATCGGCGAGATCGGCTGGATGTGGCGATCGCGGTGATGGCCACCGACAGCGACTACACCCCGGTCGTGACTCGGCTCGGCTGCCTGCGCGGGGTGTCCACGCTGACCGCGTTCGGGCTGGCCGTGGAGATCGGTGATTGGCAGCGCCTGACCGGACGCTCGATCGGCGCCTACCTCGGGCTGGTGCCCACCGAACACTCCTCGGGCACGTCGCGCTCGCAGGGATCGATCACCAAGACCGGCAACGGTCACGCTCGGCGGCTGCTGGTCGAGGCCGCCTGGCACCACCGACCCAGGTATCGTCCCGGAGCGGATCTGCGGCGCCGTTGGGACCATGCCAGTCCTGCGGCCCGGGCTCGCGGACAGCAAGCAAATCAGCGCCTGCACGCCCGCTGGGCCGGGTTCGACGCCCGTGACAAACGCCCCGCACTGGCGAATACCGCGATCGCCCGCGAACTCGCCGGCTGGTGTTGGTCGCTGGCCGTGCTCGATCCCTGAAAGCCGGGTCCCCCGTTCCGCATCCTGGTTGCGAGTGTGGTCGTCACCTCGTCGGGCGGCAAGGTCGGTTCTCCTCGCTACGCTGCGGGGACTCCACCTTGTCCCCTCGTCGCCGACGACCGGTGAGGCAAGGATCGGGAACGGGAACCCCCACAACGTCCGGACGAATCATCCGGTGGTGACGGCAGCGCCTGGGAGTGATCCGCGCGCAACCTATTGAGCAATCCTCAACTGTAAGTTGGGATCACGCTCGACATTAGACGAGCGATCCACTCCAGCCGAATAACCGTCCTGCGGTACCCAACCCGCGAATATCAGAGTTGACCACGCGTCGAAACCGACACGCTCGCCACCACCCCAGATCGACCGGACCAACAGAGGCGGCGCCCACGACGACGGTCCTGGACGCCGCCTCGCCCTGCGTCCTTGACAAACCCGCGTACATATCAGATTGCCGGTGCGGCGATGAAGATCTTCCGCAGCGTGTCGCGCACGATCCACCGGGTCTTCTGGCCGGACCGCACGTGGACGACACTTCCGGGACCGAGCTCGAGATCCGGGGTGCCATCCTCGAACTGCACGGTCGCGTCGCCGCTGAGCACGATGAACACCTCGTCGATCTCGACGTCGCACGAGGTGCTGGGCTCGATCTCCCACACGCCGACGGTGACACCGGCGAAGTCGCCGAGCACTCGTTCGCCGACCATCGGCACGCTGTCGCCGATCACCTGCTCTTCGGGCAGGCGGTGGTAGTCGAGATCGGTGGTTCGAGCATCGGTATGCGGTCCGGATTCCCAGGCGACGACCCCGGTCGCGGGGTCGCTCACGAGTCGAATCCCAATCCCACCGCGTCGAGGGCCTTGAGGAAGAGGTTCCGCCGGCCCTCCGTGTGATCGGCGCGATCGAGCGACCATCGGGTGGCGTTGATACCGGCCGCCGCCAACGGTTCGGGCGGGAAGGGGAGGGGCATGGACTTCACCAAGTCCAATTCCGTCAACGCCGTCGTCTCGCCGGACACCTTGTCGAGCATGACGTTCGCCGCGAAGCGGGAGGCGCCGACACCGAGACCGGTGAAGCCGGCCGCGTATGCGATCCGCCCCTTCGCCGCGGAACCGAAGAATGAGCAGAAGCGGGTCGACGTGTCGATGACGCCGCCCCACTTGTGGGTGAACTCGAGGCCTTCGAGCTGAGGGAACGTCGTGAAGAAATGGCTCGCGAGCCTCGTGTGGGACTCGGGGCGGTCTTCGAGGTCGTGGTGCATTCCCCGCCCGAAATGGTAGATCGCGTCGTATCCGCCCCAGAGGATTCGGTTGTCGCGGGTGAGCCGATAGTAGTGGAATTGGTTGGACATGTCGGCGACGCCCTGTCGCGCAGACCATCCGACCTCCGCGAGCTGTGCGTCGGACAGTGGTTCGGTCATGAGCACGTAGTCGTACACCGGAACCGTATGCAGCCGGTACCTCTTCAGCAGGGACGGAAAAGCATTGGTTGCCAGGATCACTCGTCCGGCCGACAGGGTCGCGGCCGCCGTCCGAACGCCCACCCGGGACGACGATCGGGAGCGGACGAGATCGAGAACCTTGGTGTGCTCGAACATCTCGACACCGTGCTCCGCGCACGCCCGGCCGAGTTCGGTGGCGAGCTTGGCCGGATGCACCAGCGCGGTGGACTGCTTGTCCCACACACCGGCCAGATACGTGGGCGAGTTCACCTGCGCGCGCATCGCGGGTCCGTCGAGCACCGTGGTGGTAGCGCTCGGCGGCGTGTCGAACACGTCCTTCGCCTGGTAATCGGCGATCGCGACCGAGATCGCGCCGTTCCGTTCGAAATCGCAGTCCAACCCCAGAGTGTGGACGGTCTTCTCGATGGCGTCGAGGTTCTCGAGCCCGAGCGCTTCGAGGGCGTCGATCTCCCCCGGCCAGCGTCGTCGTCCGTTCTCGCTGCCGTGGGTCAGGCTGGCTTCGACGAACCCGCCGTTACGGCCGGATGCCGCCCATCCGATGGTCTCGCCCTCCACGAGGGCGACGGACAGTTCGGGGTGGCGCTGTTTCGCGAGCAGAGCACTCCAGAGTCCGGTGTATCCGCCGCCGACGACCACCAGGTCGTACGCGGCGTCGGCCGAGGCGGCCGGGTAGGTGGGGGTGTCGGCGACGTCCTCGATCCAGAACGGTGCCAACCGGGTGCGCCGGAGCGCATGGTCGACGACCTTCGCGTTCGGTTGATTCTTCTCGAACACTGTCTGCAGCATGGAGCACCTTTGTTGGTGGAATGACCGAAAGGTGACGTGTGAGGCACGTCACCGTGGCACCCATCCTGACCTACGCTGGCCACTATTTCAATAGCGATAGGCGAGAAACATTGCGGAATCAGTTGTCGAAGTAAGAATCGGACACCGAATCGGTTGTTCCGTACTGGGCTGCCTCGTCAGCGCGCGACCGTGCCGAGGTGCAGCGACACCGAGCGGACCGGGCTGATCCTGGCCTCCTCGCCGGACTTAACGGCGTGAACGGTGCCGAACTCGACGGTCTCGTCGGGGAAGGTGCCCGCGAAGGCGTAGGCGTAATAGGTCCCCGAGACCGCATCTCCCGGGACCGTGTAGGCGATGGCCTCCTCGAACACCTCGCCGGGTTGCAGGTCTACATCGACCGGCCCGAAGAACGGATCGCTGGTCTGGCCGTCCGGCGACACGGCGCTCACCCACACCTGCCCCGCGTAGGGACGATCGTCGGGGGCCTCGACGAGCATGGTGGTGTCGACGGTCCCGCCGCCCGGAGGCAGCGTGGTGTCGGAATCGGCGCGCAGCGTGACCCGCACCGGCAGATCCGTGTCGGGGTTCGCCGGCCCGGTCGACGCGGGCGATCCGTCACCGACCTCGGGCCAGCCGTTCGCCCACACGATCCGGTCGATCATCCCTTCGCGCCGGCGGGCTCCGCTGGGCAGATCCCGGTTGTCGCGCGGAATGGCGTGGTAAACGATCCAATCCGAGCCCGCGTCGTCGGAGACCACCGTGTTGTGGCCCGGCCCGGCCCACGGTTCGCTGCCGGCGAGGATGAGGGCGCCGCCGCCGTCGTTCAGGTCCTGACCCTTCCGGTCGAGGTACGGCCCCGTCAGCGACTCCGACCGGCCGACGAGGACGCGGTAGGCGGTGTCGGCGCCGTTGCAGCAGTTGCCGGCGGAGAGGAACAGGTAGTAGTAGCCGTCGTGGAATTCGACGTAGGGGCCCTCGAAGCGTTCGTCCGCCACCCGTACGGGTTCGCCGGCCGCCGCGGTCCCGTCCGGGCTGAGCGGGATGGCGTGGACGCCCTGGAAGTTGCCGACGAACATCGTCTTCGTCGTGCCGTCGTCCCACACGAACGGGTCGATGGTGCCGCCGACGCCGACGTCGTGGGCGCAGAACACCGGGCGGCCCAGATCGGTCCACGGTCCGGTGGGCCTGTCGGCGGTGGCGAGACCGATGCACGGGTTCGACTCGTCGTAGAGCGAGTAGTACAGGCTGTACTGGCCGTCGGACTCGAGGACGTTCGGTGCCCACGCGAGCTTGCCGTCCGGATGCCACGCGGGCCGGTCGGGGAAGACGTCGCCGAGGTACATCCAGTCCATGAGGTCAGCGGACTTGAAGATCGACATGTTGTGCATACCCTGGCCGTCGCCCCAGTCGTCGGCGGTCGTATACATGTAGAACATGCCGTCGGACGCGCGGACGACGCTCGGGTCTGCGGCCACCGGTTGCACGATCGCTTCGGCCGTCGCCGACGGGGCAGGCGCACCCATGAAGACGAGAAGCATCAGCGTCGTTACGATCCACCCACGCCGCGGACGGTGTCGGGTGCCGGACTTGTGCAGCGCAGCATCGTCAGTGTTCACGTCACTCCCAACCTTGCCCGCCCGGAATCCGCAAATCTATAAGGGTGAGGTCGAGGTTAAGGGTGGAACCGGCTCACTGCGCCGGACTGCAACCGAACCGTGTTCTGCCGGCGGTGACCGCGGTCAGGTCGTGGGGTCGAGCAGAACCAGAGGGATCTCGCGGTCCGTTTTCTTCTGGTAGCCGGCGTATCCCTTGTAGGCGGCGGTCACTTTCGGCCACAGACGGGCCCGCTCCTCGGGGGTTGCCACGTGGGCGCGCATGGATTGCGCGGGGTTTCCCTGGAGCGACAGTTGGACCACCGGGTTGGCCTGCAGGTTCAGGAACCACGCGGGGTTGCGGTCGTCGCCACCACGTGAGGCCACCACGACGAGGGTGTCGCCTTCCCGCACCGGGACGGTCAGCATGACGCTGTGCACCTTCCCGGTCTTGCGGCCGACGGTGGTCAACTCCACCGCCGGCATCTTGCCGAAACTCCGCCCCACCCGCCCGCCGGTAATGCGCAGCAGGGCGCGGTGGGCGGCGTTCATGAACTTGAGTCCGCGGTCCGTCGGCATGGTTTTCAGGGTAACGGTTTCAGTGTCCGTGGGAGGTTGCCTGCGCCGTTGACGGATTGGTCGTGGACGAGTTCGCTCGGGCCGATTCCGGCCTCGCCCGCGATTCCGGCGAGTTCCGCGCCGACCGACTCGTGCGGTTCGTCGGCGGTCGCCTTCTTCTGCGGCCCCCCGCACCCCAGGCGCTGTGGCCCGATCGGGGGACAGTCGAATCATCCGATTCAAGGCCCGATCGGGGGACAGTCGCGACGCCCGATTCGCGACAGGATGACTCTCATGCGAGTCGGACGCAGGAACAGGACGAGGTAGATGTCGACGATTGCGAGCACCACATTGGCCGAGGTGGCGTCCGAGTGGTGCACCGAGGCGGAGATTCAGGTGCAGTCATCGGCTGCCGCGGGCGGGCGAAATGTCACGCGGAGTGTGTTGTTCATCGGCAACCCATCCACCGTCACCGAAGTGACGCACTGGGCCGCCGTGCGGCACTGGACGGTGGAGCAGGGGCTGAAACCCGTACGCGAACTCCAGGGTGACGTGCTGTGCGCGATCGTCACCGAGGCCGTCGCCGACGGGACCGGTGCGTCGGCGGATGCGGCGGTCGTGCAGCGCGTGCGCGCCCGAGGCCTGGACTGCATCCCCGTTTACGACATCGAGCCGTGGGGGACGGCCCGGTTGCCCGGTGCGCTTCCGCCTACGTCGGCTCCGTGAGCGCGCGTTGGGCTGCGGGCCAGAATTCGAAACCTGCGGTCATCAGTCCGCCGAGCCCGATGATGATCACCGCGGCGTCGACGCTGGTCCGCCCCTCCTTCGCCCAGTAGACGTCTTGCAAGTCCAGCAGCAACGCCAACTCGTCGACGATGAGCGCGGTGCCGACGCCGTATGAGATCGGCACCGTCGGATGGTGGCGTTGCTTCTCGGAGCCACGTACCGCCACGGCCCCGACCCCGGCCAGAGCCGCGATGCCGAGGTTGTAATGATGGAAATGGCGGCCGTGGAGACTCAACCCACCGCCGGCCGGTCCATGCCCGCGCCTGATCCAATGAGTCAGCGCCCGCACCCCCGCGAACGTCAGCGTGAACGCGCCCCACGACACCACCGCCGACTGCTCACTCGGATCGAGCTTCCTCCGCCACGCGGCACGCAGACGGCGCAAGCGACTGCGGTGGGGTTCGGTCGCCGGGTCCTGGGTCGTCACACCGTCAAGCGTGCCACCCGTCCGCGTACTTCGTATGTCGTTCCGGGACTTCTTCGGTGGGGTTCCCGAAGGTCGCGGCTGTCACGAAACCATTGACTCGAACAAACGTTCGAAGTAAGATTCGAACATGGGGCTCGGGGGAGATATCCAGGGGGCGTTGTCGGACGAGATTCTGGCGACCGCGGTCGGTGATGCGTGGCGTCTGGCCGAGGCGGAGGTGCTCGATTCGGTCGTTCGTATCTCGGACGAGATTCAGCGGCTCGAAGCCTTGCGCGTCAAGCTCGTCGGTGCCGTCGACCATCGCTGCAAGGTTGATGTGCTGGGGTTTCCGAACACCAAGATGTGGCTGGCTTCCAAGACATTTCTCGAGGTGGGGGCGGCGGGGCGAATCGTGCTGTTGGGCCGAGGGTTGCGTCTCCAGCCGGAGATCGCGGACGAGTACTTCGACACCAACATTTCGGCGGAGCACGCAGCGCTGATCATGAAGTTCTGCGAACGGCCACCCAAGGGCATGCCGCTCGAAGCGTTGGATGACTGCCGAAATGCGTTGCTGTTCGCCGCAACCGGTCCCACCGCGAACACGGACGCAGTGCGCGCCGTCATTGCCAGGCTGGAACGCGCCTTCGAGTCCGACGATCCGCCGCCCAGTGAAGACACCGACCTCAACGAGTTCCACGCATCCAAGACACTCAACGGACGCGTCGCCGTCAGAGGCGACCTGGATGCCGTGACCGGTGAGATGCTGCTGTCGGCGCTCTCCGGACTGTCCAAGCCACGGCCCGCGCAGGACGGAACCAAGGACCCCCGCACTCCCGGGCAGCGGCGGGCCGACGGGTTCACCGAACTCCTGCGCCGCTATCTCGACTCCGGGATCGCGGGCGAAGAAGGCGGCGAACGACCACACGTCTCCCTCCACGTCAACGCCAAAGATCTCGCCGACCACACCGACTGCAGTGCACGAGCACAGCAGGATGCCGCTTCGTCCGACGACTCGCTCTTCGCCGTCGATGGGGTGGCGTGGACCGAGTGGATGGGGCCACTGAGTCTCAGGGCAGCCCGGCTCCTCAGCTGCGATTCGATCTACACGCCGATCGTGCTCGACGACAACGGAGCGCCACTCGACCTCGGCATCTCCACCCGGACAGTCACGAAGAGGCAGCGAAAAGCGTTGGTGGCGCGGGATCGAGGATGCGCGTTCCCCGGGTGTGGTGCGCCGCCGTCCTGGTGCGAAGGTCACCACATCATTCACTGGTCCGCAGGCGGGCCGTCCGACATGGGTAACCTGGTGCTGCTCTGCGGATTCCACCACCGGCTGCTGCACCACAGTGACTGGGAGATAGAGATGGGAGCCGACCGGCACCCCACGTTCATCCCACCCCGGCAGGTCGACTGGGAACGAAAGCCGATACCGGCGCACAACCGGGCCCGGCCCCGAGCCTCCTGACCCGGGAACCATGCCGACTCTGCAACAGGATGATTCCTGTTGCCGAGTCGGCATGTCGTCGTGCCCGGAGTCCGGTCGGTGTCACCGAACCGTCGTCCCATCGCCTGCGCAAGACCGTTGCGATCGGCGACGTCGAGCTTCATACACGCACGGTAGATATGACCCTCTACCGTCCGCACCGAGACGAACAACCGATCGGCGATCTGGCGGTTCGACAATCCGGCCGCAACCATCGACCCCACCTCACGCTCACGACTTGTGAGGGGGAGTGGGTGGGCTGCCTCCACCAGCGCAGGAGAGGACATGTGATCGCATCGGGCCGACAGGGCTTCGGCCGCGGCAGCGCACTCGATCGAACGCCGCTTGTCGCCGGCATGCGTAAACGCGATCGCTGCCCGAGCATACGCGTCAGCGGCGTCCGGCAGGGCACCAATTCGCTCGAACTCGGCTGCTGCTGATGCCACACCGCATCCATTGCCTGCCGGCATAGCCGCCGAATGACGGGCAACGATGTCGACAAATTCGCCGTCGCAGATGTCGGCTAACTCGGCGAGACGCGTGGCGGTAGTCGTGTCGCCGAACCGGGTGGCAAGGTGAAGCGCGACCGCCTCGATGCCGAATTGTCCTGACTGACAAGCGCACTCTGCTGCCGACCGCGACAGGTCGACGGCCCGCGAGGTTTCACCCCGTGCTGCGGCGAGCCACGCCTGCGACATCATGAGTTGGGGCCCGAACACGGCCACGTGCCGGCCGTTCCGAGCCTGCGCTGCGGTGATGATGCCGTCCGCCTCGTGAATGCGGCCGAGTTCCGCATACGACTGACCGAGCGCGATGTAGGCGGGAAAACTCCATGAGATGGCGTCGGCCGTATCGCCGACGTTGAGGGCGGCGATCGCCTGCTCGAGGCGACCCGCGGCGTCGGTGAACCGGCCGCGGGCAAGTTCCACCGTCCCGACCAGGATGTTCGCAAGCCCCCACGCAACGTATCGGCCGCTGGACGCCAACGAGAGGTATTCCTCGGCCCGGTGTTGCGCCGCGGCAAACTGTCCGGTGAGGGTCAACGCCAGGATCTCGCCGTGCGCGGCCGGGAACCGCAGCAACCCGTCGATCTGATCGGCCACCGCCGCGCTGCGTGCCGCCAGTTCCGGCACACAGCCTCCGCGTCCCATGAGTGCCAGGGACAACCCGCCACCGAAGTACGCCCACTCGATCGCCCACGGCAGCACTCAGTCGGCGGCCAGAATCGCCTTCGCCGCCGCTGCTGCTTCCTCGGGCCGATTCTCGAACACCGCGCACACCGAGCCGATGCCCTCGCATGATCGGGACGAGACTGGGATGCGTGACCTTCTCGCGAAGTACCGCGAGGACCTCGTCGGCCTTCTCCGACTCGCCGCTCGCCCAGAACAGGTTTGCGATCCGCGACGTACCCCAGCGCACCAGTTGCACCTGGTCCAGGCTGTCGGGAGAAAAAGACAGCAGCAACGATTCCGCCTCGGTGGCGTGCCCCTGCCACAGCAATGCTCGGGCCAGGAGGTCGGCGGCCTCGAAGGTCCCGGTCTGGTCGAGCGCCGCGCGCGCGAGCCGTTCCCCCAGAGGGACATTCGCCAAACCGATCGCATCCTCCGCCGCGTTCACCAACAGATCGGGTTCGACCGACCGATCGCTGTCGAGAGCCAGCTCTGCCAGGCGAATCCGATTCGAAGATCCGACCACGGCCCGGCTGCTCAGAGCCTCCACGAGCTGTCCTCGGAGCCTCCGGCCTGCAGCGCGCCCCACGCGTCGTCGAATCACTTCACCGAACAGTGGATGCGTGTAGCGGACGTCGAGGCGGTGTCCGTCTTCGACGATTCTGACGAGGCCGCGTCGCTCGGCCTCCTCCACTGCGTCGTCACCCGCGAGCTGACCGAGGATGTCCAGATCGAGCGGCTCGCAGAAAGTAAGGAGCTGCAACGCCTGCAACACGTCGTGGGGAATCTGATCGATCCGGTGCTCCAGCAGGGAGGCGAGTTCGGAGGTGATGGCGGCACGGCCCCGCAACTGCCAGACCCCACCGGAACGGCGCAGCGTCCCCGCTTCGAGAGCGCCCTCCACCAGATGCCGGACGAACAGCGCGTTCCCGCCCGACGCCTCCCAGATCATGTCCGCGCTCAGCCCCTCGAGGGGGCCGTCCAACACGGACTCGATCAACTCGATGCTCTGTTCTCGGCTGAACGGCGCCAATTCGAGCCGCAGGAGGTGACCGTCCTTCCACAACGACGTGATCGCGTCGGGCACGGTCTCGCCGTTGCGAACGGTGGCGACGATGTGCACCGCCCTGTCGAGGGCAAGCTGATGAAGGAAGGTCGCCGAGAGCTGATCGAGGAGGTGCGCGTCGTCGACACCGATCACCACGTCGCGACTGTGGCCGTCGTCGAGGAGCGCCTGCCGCGCCGCCGACAGAAAGGCGACCGGATCCCGGGAGGTGGACGCCCCGACCAGATGAGCGAACACACCCAACGGGATGCTTCGCGCCGACTCGGTGCCCGCCACCCATTTCACGTCACGCGGCAACGACTCGGTGGCGAACCTTGCGAGGGTGGGCTTGCCGACGCCGGGATCGCCCGTGAGGACGACACCGCATCCCCCGGACCGAGCCGTGAGCGACGCGGTGATCGCGAAGAACTCGACTTGCCGCTGAATCAGAGGCCACGTCGGACCCATGCACTGATTCTAGATTCTCGCGCCACCGGTGACAGCACCGAGTCGAGAATTGGACGCGAGTTCTCCAGCGAAACAGTGCAATACAACCTTGGAGCCGCTTTAGGCCGCAGTACTCCAGAGACTTCGATGGGTTGAGCTGCGAGACACGGGCACGAGTTCGGTTTCGAGAGCGACCGAAGGTATGTCCGCACGATCGGGTAGGACGCTACTCGCGAGATTAGCCGATATCCGGGCCACGCTGAATGGATATCGCGGAACGTTATTGCGTCGAACTGCAGGAGCATGTCATGACCGCGCGGCCGGAGCCCTTCTTCAGTTGGACGGCGAGACGAGTCGAACTCCATGAATCCGAGTCCGCTGTCCTGGTGTTGGACGAAGTCGTGCCGGTGGGAACCGGCACGGCGCGACTGATCGCCACCCGCGTCGACGACGTCGACTACCTAGCACTGATCGTCGGCGACGTCGCCGACCGACACGACGTCGCGGTCCGCGTCGTCGACGAGGAAGCCCTCCTCATCGAGGGCAGCCGATCCGAATCCTCTCCGGAGATCCTGATCGGGTTGCGGGCCGCACAGAGCATCTGCGGTTGCTCTGATGCTCGGCACGTCGACAGCCAGCTGTGCCTGGACGGTCCGATCCGGACGATGATCGCATCGATCGGAGTGAGGTCCGTCGTCGTCGACTGGTACCACGTGATCTCTGCGGTCGCATGAACCTAACTACTCACCCGGACAGCCCGGCCCGCCACAAATTCGGGTAGCGCGCCACTCGCGGAATTCGGGTGCCCGCGCCGGAGAGTGGAGGGAGTCCCACGAACGTCACCGGCGATCGAAAACTGAAGGTAGTTAGACACATTGACGCGACGACGAGCGCGCCGCGATCCAGAGTAAAGGACGAAACAGTGATATTTCCACAAGATTCCGACCGTGACGGCGACGGGCCCGTCGCCGATTCGCGGGCCGAGACGACGGGCCGTCAGGTCGTGGTGTTCACGGACGACGGGAGGCGAGCGGGTCCCACAGCACTCCTACGGTCCCTCACCGGCGTCTCGACCGTAACAAGAAGTAGCGAGTTAGTTTCTTCGGCAATGGATCTCGAACTGGCGGGAGTGTCCGACGCAGTTCTGTTCGACGAACTTGGAATTGCAGTGGTGACCGCGGACCCAGACCAGTTGGCCGCACTCCGCACGGCGGCCGCCTCGCCCGACGTCGCGGTCCTCTCGGTCGAACCCGAGTTGGTCCACCATGCGCTGGACAGTGAAGACACCGTCGTAGAGATAGCACGGCCTGAGAACGGCGCAGCCGCGCCAGTAGACCTCGACCAGTTCCTGGATACGCCGGAGTTCACCTGGGGACTGCAGGCGACGCGCACCACGACGTCGAAATGCAGTGGGCGCGGTGTCAGGATCGCCGTCCTCGACACCGGATTCGACCTCACCCACCCGGATTTCCACGGTCGCACCGTCACGGCCCAGTCGTTCGTTCCGGGCGCAGCACCCCAGGACGGGCACGGACACGGCACTCATTGCATCGGAACGGCCTGCGGTCCGGCGGCAGCGACCGGCACCCGCCGATACGGAGTGGCTCATGAGGCCGACATCTTCGTCGGGAAGGTTCTGTCGGATCAGGGGCGTGGCGTGGACGGTGGGATCCTCGCAGGCATCGAGTGGGCCATCGCGAACGGTTGTCAGATCGTCTCGATGTCGCTCGGTGCCGACGTCGCGTCGGTGTCGGTCGCCTACGAGACGGTGGGGCAGCGGGCGCTGGCGGCCGGAGCGCTGATCGTGGCCGCGGCCGGCAACAACGCGAACAGGGCCGCCGGGCGCCCGGGGCTGGTGGGCGTACCCGCCAACAGTCCGTCGATCATGGCCGTCGCTGCAGTCGACCCCGATCTCGGGCTGGCCAATTTCTCTGCCGCGAGCAACCCCGTCGCCGGTGGTCAGATCGACGTGGCAGGACCTGGCGTGCGGGTGTTCTCGTCGGTGCCGATGCCTGCGCGCTACGGCTCGAAGAATGGAACGAGTATGGCCACTCCGCACGTCGCGGGCATCGCTGCCCTGTGGTGTGAGAAGACCGGGCGCACCGGCCGCGATCTGTGGTCACTGCTCACCCAGCATTCCCGGCGGCTCGGGTTGCCGTCACTCGATGTCGGCGCCGGGCTGATTCAGGCATCCGGGTAGAAGGGCTCGACGTATCGTGCCAGGCATCGTCGGAATCAGTGTCACGGTGGACGCCGACCACGTCGAGGACATCGACGTGGTCGGCGTCGCGCTGGCCGAGGAGGGCATGCGTGTCGACGCGGTGCACCGCACGATCGGAATCATTTCCGGTTCCGTCCCCGCGAGCCGACTGGCAACCCTCGAGGTAGTCCCGGGAGTCCTCGCCATCGAACTGGAGCAGCACGTCGACGTCCGCTGTAATGGCCCTGAACAGGGGTAGGCGACGCCCTACGACTTCGGGAGGGTTGGCTATTTCGTTTCGTCGTTTCTAGCTCACGTTGCCGAAATTGAGGGCGTGCAACAGCCCCGAGACGAACTGGGTGAACATGCCAAGAGGCTATCCCAAACGCCGCTGTCCATGAGCACTCTCCCGGTAGGTATGACGAAACCCCGCTCAACGTCGGGGAGAAGGCGGGGTTTCCGCGCCGGCTATCGGATGGGTCCACCGATGCGAGCTGATCATAAATGGACAACTCGATCACTGGCCAGTCAAAATGAGCCGTGTATATCCTCCGAATGACAAGGGCATGAACCGCTTCCATCCAGAGTTGCTCAGCTTGTCCCTCGCGCCTCTCGGAATGCGAGGCTTTCGTCGCCACGCACCCCCCGTGAGTGGGCGTTCCAGTAAGAAGAACAGGAGAATGCTCCCCAAGTCGGAGAAACAGGAGACAAGGATGAAGATGACTTTGGTCGCGGTTCTGGCCGCGCTCGCGGTGACGCTCGGTGTCGCCCCGGTGGCGCAGGCGGGACCGACCATCCATGTCGGGCCTGGTACCGCCTACACCCCGTATCCGGACGTCGAGGGGTACTGCACGATCGGCGCGGTCGGCACCGACAACACGGGCCGCTTGGTTGCGCTGACTGTCGGCCACTGCCATCAGGGCGCGGGTACGGCCGTCTATAAGGTTGGTGACGCTGGCAAAGGGCCGATCGGCTGGGAGACCGACGTGTACTCGCGCAACACGGACGGCACGTTCACGGCACTCGATTATGCAGTGATCCGGCTGAACCCGGATGTTGTCGTGCCGAGCAAGTACAGCGACACCACCGACGTCGTCGTCTCGACTGTCGGCGATGCCTCGCTGTCGAACATGGGGTGCAACCACGGGGCAACCACCGGCAAGAATTGCGGGGTCATCGGCAAGGTAGATGGTATTCACCTCCAGAACTGGGCGGTGATGTGGCAAGGCGATTCGGGCGGTCCGATCGTGGTGGGGGAGACGCTCGTCGGCCTCAACATCGGTATGGACTTCGGCACCCAGCCGACGACGTTCTACGGGAAAATCACGCCAATTCTGGCGGATATCAATGCAAAGGGTAGCTACGGTGCCGGGTTCACTTTGGTGCAGTAACTGCAGGTCCCACCACATACCCTGGCGTGGGCTCGTGTAGCCGCGCTTTGCGCTGAAGGGACGCCGGTGTGGTCCCTGACAGCTCACTGTTGGGTCTATCGGCCAGAACGCGCGTCATTCCGCAACGGGTCAAACACCCCAACGGCGTCGGCTCTGGATGCCACTTATGCCCCTGTCTCGGTGGGCGCGCTGGCGACCGGTGCGGTGCAGCCGGTCGACGGCCGGGTATCCGCGTCGAAGCTGCCCAACTTCTTTCGCACCACTGCCACCCAGGCATTCGCTGCGGACTCAATCTGGAACACCTCCGTCGGTTCGGGCGGACCTACGAGATCGGAACGGATACCGCGACGGAGAATTTCCTGGCCGGGACACAAGCGATAAACGACACACTCAAACGGCTATGGCTTCTACCTGAACGTGGCCCAGCCGTCCGACCCGCTTGGCGGCGGCTCCTACGAAAAACGGATCGGGCCACACGAGTTCGCTCACCACCGGATGCCCTACGATCCAGTGATCTCCTCCGGCACCGACAAGTCGATGCGCGTCATCGACGGCCGGTTCGCCTACGACTACTGGAAACCACCAAGGTAAACGACCTCACACACACTGCCGAGTTCATCACCCGCACCGACCTTCTCGGGTCGGGCATCAACGCAGGCACCCGAGCAGCACGTCAGCCCACTGCGGACGCCTGATCCGCTCGCACGAACTGTTCTCCTACTCCATCCCGCACACACTCGCGTTGGCAATCCCCGCATCGAGCCTCAAGCGGGGGTTCGTGTAGCCTGCTGCGGCCGAGGACAACATGGCGGTCACCTACTGGCCGTCGTGCCCAGGCAAATCGGGTCATTCGACCACTCGGCCGCAGCCGGGGTGAAGTTCTCCGATGAGGTCATCGCCGAGATCGAAGAGATCGCACCTTCCGGTGGTGGTGGTGGTGGTCCACCGCGTGGGCGGCGTCACCGACAAGCCTGTGGTCATCGCCGCCGGTACCGATGCGGCAGCCGCACGAACGGCGATCGGGGTGGGCGGACTGGACACCGCGAACTCCTACTCGACCACGCAGACGTTGGCGACCGCCTTTTAGCCTGCGCAACCCGCCGACTACACGCACCGCGTCGTCGACAACACTCACGAGCAGTAGCGCGGCGCTGAAAATGTGCAACGCAACAGTGGCCGCGGTGGCGATCACGCTGGCCGCCGTCACGATCGCCGGTATCCGGTTTCCTGATCTAGAAGTCGACAGAGCGTCAACACGGTGCAGGTGCCGGCGACGTCGATCGACGGGGCCGCGACCGTGAACTTGTCGACTCACCGGTCGTCGGTGAGGTGTGTTCGTCGTCGACCTCGGGCACCTGGTACGTCGTCGACAAGAGCTGCCCCCGCGTCCGTTGCATGAGCAGGTGGAATGGGTGGCTGCATCCGCACGCAACTCTCCAGCCGCTCGGACCCTCGACGCCCTCCCCGCACGTCGACGCGACATGGCGTTCATAAAGCGGCCCGAGTACCGGGATGCGGGAGATCCACACCGGGGGAGGCTTCGGAGGTTCATGTCCACAACGAGGGCAGGTGACGCCATCGGGCATCGCTTACGCCCCCTTACTGGTGGCGGACCGGGGTCGGGTCAGGGCTCGGGGCGCTTCGAGAAGCCAAGATGTGTAGCGGCTTCCGAGTATGAGTTGACCGGCCCACACGCAGGTCACCGTCAGTGACACTGCCATCACCAGCGGCACCAAGGTTTCGACAACGGGATGCACCGTCAGGGTATCCCCGAGTCCGGTCTTGGTGACCGCTGCGCTGATCACCGATATTGCGAACAGATGCAGGATGTACACGGGCAGCGTCGACCGGCCCAGCCACTGCATCGACCGCATCACTCTGGTCTCCATGCTCAGCAACGCGAGCCCTTGGCTACTGATGAGCAGGGCTAGTGGAGCGAGGATGACCTTCACTTCGTCACCGACACCCCACATCAGAACCGGCATGATTAGCGCTGCATACAGCGCGATCGACCCAGCCAGATAACTCCAGCGAGCACGCTTCATCAACGCGAACCACAGCGATGGAAGGCACGCGCCGAGGTAGAACCACAGGACGTTCGATGTGGCCGGACCCAACTTGAGCGCATCGAGTGGTTCCCGCATTGCGGTGTCGGTGGCAGCCTCGACCCACGGAGATACTGCGGAGAGCGCCACCAGTGGAACGAGACCCCACAGCCTAGAACGGCCGGCTAACAGCCGGAACGTCACCCAGGTCAACGTGAAGTAGATCGGCAGCGCCCAGAGGTACCAGAACGGTGTCGGTAGCAGAATGCTCACCGCAATCTCGACGGCGTGGGGTGGGGCTTCGCCGTCGCTTGCTCCTGGCACGAACAGACGAGCTAGGAACAGGGCCGTCCAGAGCGTGTACAGGTAGAGCAGCCCGATGGTTCGTTTCCGGCTAAGGTCCAGTGGCCGGCTGAGCGCATTGACGGACATCAGGCCGGAGATCAGGAAGAATAGTGGCATCCGGAACGGGGCGAAGATGTCGGTGACGGTCAGCCAGAACGTTGCATTGCCGTGGACCTGTTGATCGAACCAGATGGCCGAGTGCCCTAGGACTACCAGCGCGATGCAAAGCCCCTTGGCGGCGTCAGGCCACGGGATGCGTTGTCTCGGTGCTTGCCCTGTCGGTGCGTCAGTTGTTGGGCCTGTCGTCGGCTTTGCAAGCAGCATAGAGTTAACAGCTTCCCCCGATTGAGTCATGAGGGCTATCCTCCCGCACCGGTTGGTCTGCGCAAATCCACCGTCCGAATGGATCTGGCGTAGTTTTCGTGATTACCACGGGGCGCCTAGCTATCCGGCGTGTATGACGCGTTTGCGGAGTAGGTCGAAGCTGGCTCGCCCGTACATCTGCCGTTTGAGCATCTTGATCCTGTTCACCTGCCCCTCGATGCAGCCGGAACCGTGCGGCAGTGTCAACCCCGCGGTAACGGTATCGAGATCACGGACCAGGCCCGCAGCAAACGACCGAAGTGCCGGTGACCCTTCTCGCCGGGCGCGGCCGATCCAGGCGTTCAGGTCGTGGTCGCGCCGATCAACCATGATCTCGGCGAAGTCCCGGACGAGTCGACCGGTGATGGCGAGCGCGGGGTTGCGCGCCAGGAACGCGTCGTACCCGGCCCGGTCCTCGTTGGTGAGCCGGTCCGGTCGTCGGGTCAGCCACCCGGTGACCTGCCGGACGCGGCCGGCCTCTGGGGGCGGTGCGTTGTGGGCAGCGCGCAGTGGCTGCAGGAATCGGCGCACGGTCTTGGCGCTGCAGCGGAAGCCAAGTTCGGTGATCTCGCGGGTGAGGGCTGCCGCGTCGACACATCCGCCGGCGACGCGTTCACGCAGGTAGGGTGAGTACTCGTCGAGCAGACTGCGGCCGGTCCGCGTGGTCGGCAGCAGATCTTGGGCATCGGCGACGCGGGCGAAGCGCCGGACCATTACGGTCTAGTGGCAGTGTCCGGGAGATACACGATGTAGTTTTCCCTGCGAGAGCAATTCGTGGAAGGCGGCGTGGCGTTCCCGGCTTCGGGTGGCCAGGCGACTGTCGGTCGGGTCGGGAGGCGCGGAGGACGGGGTTGTCGATACCACGGACAGGCGTCGAAACGCGGCCCGCCACCAGCGGGCGTGCCTCCCGTGCGTGCCTTCCCGGCATACGGACTCAGCCGAAGGAAAGTTCTATTATTTGTCGGCGTCCGTCGTTGGTGCCCTTAAGGTTTCAGGAGCGAAGACATGACGCGGAGGGGCGGCCGGATCGAATCCGGCCACACGGCCAGAGCCGTCGATACAGAAGCGGAAGTATCCTAGTGGCCCGCCTGCTGACGCACGCCGACTCGTGCGAATAGATGAATCGTCGGAGGTGCAGGGCGGGCGGAACCGGCTCAGAGGCTGGCCTGGGATCGTGGATCGCCGCCTCACAGGTCGAGACCTCCCTGCCGCGCTGGTGTGTCTGATTCCCCTTCTGCACGTGCTAGAGGTGCGCCGTTGCCGGTCGGCGAATGAGCGGTCGTGGCCGGCTTTTCCGCAAACCCCACTCCCCAGATCAGAAGTGGTTAAGAAACAGGTTCATAGGTGTCGAAAAAGAGCGGGAGTTCGTAAGTCCGTTGCTTCAAGCTACGGTTGATCTGGTTTGTGGTCACCTTTCCGGGTTCAGGTAAATTTCGGCAAGTCGTGTATTGTGTTGGCTTACTTAGGGATTGATGTGAATGGGCGAAACATCAATCCTAGTGTGATTAGCCGTCATGCCTGCATCGCGAAGGAGGGGGTTGGGCCGTGAGGGAAAGTTCGTGCCCTCGGCTCCCTTGCTGTTGCAAAGTCTTTCCACTCGTGTAGAAAGAACGAGTGCCCGGCAGGGGTACGGATCGAGATTCCAACACCATCGCCTCGGCAGGAGTGAAATATGTCTGTAGATTTCGCCAGCATCTCGGAATTGATCAACTTCTTTGCTTCGTTCCTGACCTTCAGTTCGGAGGGTGGGTCCGCCGGAGTGTAAGTCCGGTACCGATCTGAAACTGGGGCACACAGCAACGCTGTGTGCCCCAGTTTTGTGTGATGGCATTCGGTGTCGGGCACCCAGTCCGGCCGTTAAACGCGCGACGCGATCAGGGGAGGCCGATTTGCCGCGTCGGCAACGTTCGGTGGACAGAACCACAGTTGGTTGCGTGTCCGGGTTATGCGGCGGTCTGGTCGGGCGGCCCGCCAGTCCGGCTCTTGCGCCGGCGGGGCAACTTTTCGCGCCGATCTTTTTGCCGGGCTGCTCTCCCGATCAGTATTGCGAGTGGTATCGACAACACCACCCACGCAATGACGATCCCGATTGTCCACCACCACACGACACTAGTATGCCGCACTCGAAGGGTCAGCCAGGCTACCGTACTCGACATTCGTAGCTGCGAAAATGCTGAGAATTTCCGGGCCGATCGTTCAGAATGCGGGCAGGTAGCTATCGGGATCCGGACCGCGAGTAAATTACGGCCGGCACCGTACCTGCTCGCCGGCGAGATCGCCAGCATTTCGTGTGACCTCTGGTATCAGATGGTCCGCCGGGCAATGTCATTCGCTCGATATACACACCTGCTGACCTGCAGCAGAAGGGCTGTACCGCCCTGTGGATCGGTTACTGTGAACCTGATCACTTGATGTCTCAACTTGGGGGTCCGCGTGCGAATATCGATGCGGCAGCAAACATCGGGCGATCGTCGTCTTCGCCATGTCGTGAGAACACACGAGCTCGCCAGTCAGGATGGCTCGAGCTCGGAAGGCGAATGGTGACGGCATTCGATGTTTCACCCGACTCGTCTCGGGCTCCGGAGAACGCAGCGGCGTTCGCGGCGGAAGAGGGCGGGTCGGACAGTCGCCGCGAGTGGCAGGCTGCGTACATCCGACGTCTGCTGATCTCGGACACGCTGATCGTGATCGCCGCGGTCGCGCTCGCGCAGTGGGTGCGGTTCGGTGACAGCGGCATCCTGACCACGAGCGGTATGGGACACGACCTGAGCTACACGCTCGTCTCCGCTCTGCTGATCGTGGCGTGGCTGACCACCCTGACGATCTTCCGGACTCGCACGGTGCGGGTGATCGGGAGTGGGCCCGACGAGTATCGACGGATTTTCGTGTCCACCGTGCGGCTGTTCGGCTTCATCGCGATGCTGGCGCTGTTGTTCCGCCTCGATCTGGCTCGGCTCTACCTCGCCATCGCGTTTCCCGTCGGGCTGGTGGCTCTGATGGCGAGCCGCTGGGCGTGGCGTCAGGTGATTGCGCGTAAGCGGTCGCGCGGAGAGTTTCAGACGTCGGTCCTGGTCGTGGGCAACGAACGTGCCGTCCGGAACCTCGCGGAATCCTTCGCCCGAGGTACGGCCGACGGGTATCGCGTGGTGGGCGTCTGCATTCCGGGACACTCCGGCGACCATGGCGACAAGATCACCGTCGCCGGCCGCGACATTCCCGTGCTCGGTAGCGAGCTCGATGTGATCGATTCGCTTGAGTTCTGTCACGCCGACACCGTGGCCGTCACGGCTACCGAGCATCTCGGGCACGAAGGGATGCGCGCGCTCGCCTGGGACCTCGAGCCGCACGACGTCGACCTGGTGGTTTCACCGGGAATGATGGATGTGTCCGGTCCGCGTCTGTCGATGCGGCCGGTAGCGGGATTACCGCTGATTCATGTAGAGAAGCCGCAATATCACGGCGCGCAGAAGTTTTCGAAGCTCGTGTTCGACATGATCTTTGCGATATCGGCACTCGTCCTGACGAGCCCGGTGATGACTCTGGCCGCGCTCACGATCAAGCTGACCAGCAAGGGCCCGGTGTTCTACAAGTCGGAGCGGGTGGGCCTGGACGGTCGTCCATTCCCGATGCTCAAGTTCCGCAGCATGGTGGTGGACGCCGACAAACAGGTCGCGGCGCTGATGACGGCCAACGAGGGTGCAGGCGTCCTCTTCAAGATCCGTGAAGATCCGCGGGTCACACGCGTGGGCGGCGTTCTGCGCAAGTACAGCCTCGACGAGCTTCCGCAGTTCCTCAACGTTCTGCGCCGGGAGATGAGCGTGGTAGGTCCGCGCCCGCCTCTGCGCCGGGAGGTCGAGGCCTACGACGGCACCGTCCGTCGCCGACTGCTGGTGAAGCCGGGTATCACGGGCCTGTGGCAGGTGAGTGGGAGATCGGATCTGTCGTGGGAAGAGACCGTGCGGCTCGATCTCTCGTATGTGGAGAACTGGTCGATGATGGGAGATGTCCTCATCATCGGCAAAACGGTGCGGGCTGTGGCGGTCGGTGACGGTGCGTACTAGTGGTGTGTCTCGCAAATAAATATGGATTGATTCGATAGAATCCGTGCATGA